>NZ_BANE01000183.1 GCF_000964405.1 Novacetimonas hansenii JCM 7643 | reverse complement strand
TTCAGAAGACGCCGCCTTTTTCGATCAAAAGGCGGCACCCAAAACTTTTCTTTTTTATCAATGAGCTGTTTTCAAACACTCTGCTCAAGCTTTCAGGGCTTAACTGATGGCACGCCATAGTGAATGAAAGTTTTTGGGCGCCACCCCTGGATCGAAAAAGGCAGCGTCTTTCAGAGCTTGCGAAAAAGATTCACCAAAATTTTTACTACTTTTCAATGCGTTAATTTGCAGACTTTCCCATGGCGGGACGTACGTCAGCCCAGACATCTTCCCCCTCCACCCATGCGTCATAGGGGCGCTGCATGGGGTTTGCCGCCTCAATCCGCCCACCGGGCGCATCCACGTCGCCGCGTATGCCAAAGGTCCACATATGCAGCGGGCAGACAAGCCGGTCATACTGGACATAACCAGTGGACAGGCGCGCATTGCCATGCGGGCAGCGATCATCGAACACGCATACCCGCCCGTCCTGCGTGCTCCAAACCACAAGCGCACGCCCCTGCGTGACGACACGTTGCGGGCGTTCACGCACGGCGGCGACCTCACACAGCCTGACGGCATTTCCGCGACCATCAGGTATCCCCGCCATTTGCATCACCTTCGCTTTTCCCCAACAGGTTACGGTATGATTTTACGCAACCGTGGACTATCGTCTATCGTATCGTGACAGACACCTCGTGACAGGGCGGGCACAGCGCGGCCCGCCATCCCTATCGCCATAAACAGGATGAATGCACGCATGGCCCCAGCTTCCAACCACGCAGAACTCCTCGACCGGCTTGGCGAGGTTGCGGTCCGGGTCGGGCTGAATATCGCCCATGGCCAGCAACTGCTGATTACCGCGCCGCTCGACGCGGTGCCGCTGGTGCGGCGCATTACCGAACATGCCTATCGCGCGGGGGCATCACTGGTCAGCACGTTCTACAGCGACGATGAAACCACGCTGGCGCGTTTCCGCCATGCACCCGACGACACGTTCGACACGGCGGCAAAGTGGCTGCAGGACGGCATGGCGGAGGCCTATCGCGAAGGGGCGGCCCGCATGGCAATCACGGGGGGCAATCCCACGCTGCTGTCGGGGGAAAACCACGACCGCGTCGCCCGTGCGTCACGCGCGTCATCACTGGCGGGGCGGCCCGCCATGGAACTGATCACCAATTTTGCCATCAACTGGAACATTGTTGCCTGCGCCACCCCCACATGGGCACAGCAGGTGTTCCCCGACCTGCCCCCCGAACAGGCGCTTGCCCGCCTGTGGGATGCCATCTTTACCGCGTCGCGCGTAACGACTGCCGACCCGGTGGCAGAATGGGCGCGGCATAACGAAACCCTGCACCGGCGTGCCGCATGGCTGAATGACCGCCGTTTTGCGGCACTGCATTTCCGGGGGCCGGATACGGACCTGACGGTAGGGCTTGCCGATGGGCACGCATGGGCAGGCGGGTCGGAACCCGCACGCAACGGCATCACCTGCAACCCCAACATCCCGACCGAGGAAGTGTTTACCACCCCCCATGCCCGTCGCGTCGATGGCACGGTGCGCGCGACAAAGCCCCTGTTCCACCAGGGAACGCTGATTGACGATATCGCGGTGCGTTTCCAAGATGGCCGCATTGTCGAAGCCAGCGCACGCACGGGTCAGGAGGTCCTGACACGCATTCTTGACACCGACGAAGGCGCACGCCGCCTGGGCGAAGTGGCGTTGGTGCCTGCCTCATCACCGATTTCCAGCAGCGGCATCCTGTTTCGCAACACGCTGTTCGATGAAAATGCCGCCAGCCATATCGCGCTGGGACAGTCCTATACCAAATGCATGCTCGACACCGACACCCTTGATGCTGCGCAACTGTCTGAACGTGGCGCAAATTCCAGCTTCATCCATATTGACTGGATGATCGGGTCGAACCAGATCGACGTGGACGCCATCACCCATGACGGCACGCGTGAATCCTTGATGAAACAGGGCGAATGGACCAGCCAGCCATGACTTTTCGCACATATTTCCTTGTCGCTGCCCTGTCGCTGTCGTTGCCTGTGCTGCCTGCGATGGCACAGCAGGCCCCGGCGGGACAGCAGCCGACATCCGAACAGCAGGCGATGATGATGCATGACATCACCGCGGCCGCGCAGTACCGCCTGCCAAACAATTTCTTCACGGTCATGATCCCCACCATCAAGGAGATCAAGGCCCGGAATGTTACCCCCCCCGAAAGCGGCAACCTGTCGCTGTCACAGACGATCGAACGCACGGCGCAGATGGAACGCCTGATGCCGATCCTGCGCGAACACGGGCTTAGCGCGTCGGACTTTGTCATGGGCATCACGACCTTTGGCATGACGACCGCCCTGATGCACCAGCAGGCGCCCAAGGGCGCGCCCGCGCTGAACCCTGCGAACGTGAAGCTGATCAATGCCCACCCGCAGGAAACCGAAACCATGATTCAGGAAATGGGCGGCCAACTGTCACAACCCTGACGCCGCCGCGCGCCCTGCACCAGCAGGGCGCAGGTCCGCGCCAGCACGGCATCTTGTGAAAACAGTTGCAACGCCCGTGCGCGCCCGGCCATGCCCATGATGCGGCGCAGACCGGCGGACCGCACCAGCCGCCCCAGCGCAGCCGCAAGGGCACCCGCATCCGCAGGGGGGACAAGGTATCCGGTCCGCCCCGTGACGATCTGTTCGCGAATGCCGCGAATATCGCTGCCGACAACCGGCAGGCCCGACAGCATCGCCTCGATCACCGTCATGGGCAGCCCCTCAAAATGGCTGGGCAGGACAAAGATATCCGCCGCCGCCATAAGGTCCGCCACATCGGCGCGATACCCAAGACAACGCAATCGGGGGCCAAGTTCCGCCTGTGCCGCCATGATAAGGTCCGCCATGTCCGGCCCGTGATCGGTGGGCAGACGCGCGCCCACGACCCACAGGACCGCATCGGGAACATCACGCATCGCCGCAAGCAGTTCGGGATATCCCTTGTGCCGCACCAACCGCGACACCGCGAGGATGACGACATCCCCCGCCCCCACGCCAAGGTCCGCGCGCAACCTGCACCGCACCAGCGGGTCCGGGCGAAAGAGCGCACCATCACGCCCGTTGCCGATGGCCGTGGCGCATAGGTGAATGCCAAGCCGCCGCGCGTCACGCGCCTCCTCGTACGAAACGGTCAGATACGTATTGGTCACGCGCCCGGCCAGCCATTCCAGAACCAGCGCCAGCCGGCGCCGTACCCACGGCCCCGGCTGGTTGAACAAAAAACCATGGCAGGTATAGGCCACGCACGGCACACCACACAGCCATGCCGCCAGACGGGCCAGAAGGCCGCTGATCGGCATGTGCGCATGCACGATATCGGGACGTTCGCGCCGGATCAGGTGCACCAGCGCCCATAATGCGCGCATCTGCGCCACGGGGGAAAAGGACCGCGCCATCGCCACGGCCTCCACCCGGAACCCATCGGCGCGCACCGCCGACAGCAAGGGGCCATCGGCACAGACACCCACGACATCATGCCCATCGGCCCGCAGCCGACGCATCAGGGGATACAGGAAATGATACAGCGCGAAATCAACATTCGTGATCTCGAGTATCCTCATTCCCCGCCCGGTCCCCTGTCACGTTCCAGCGCCCAGCGGATCACCCTGCGCTTTCTGCCGGGTGCAGTTTCCACCGCCGGTCCGGGGCCTGCGGGTATCGCATCCTCCACCCCGACGGGAACCTGTGGCGTGCCCTCGCCCGTCGCGGGCGGGCGGGCGGCATTGGGGGCGACCCGCACGACGATCTGTGTCGAAGGCACAGGACGCAGACCGCCGGAATAGACGCTCTCCTCCACCACGACCTCCCCGCCCGTGGCGCGGAAGTTCCATGTCTGCTCCCCCGCCTCCAGCATGACAGTGCCGGCCTGCGTCCCCGGCTGCACACAGACCGAAGGATGCAGGTGGAAACGCAGGACAAACGCCAGATCACGCTCGCCCTCTATGGTTTCCTCGCCCCGCAGGCAGTCACCATTGCTGCCAAGGTACAACCGCCGTGCATAGGTCGCGCCAGCCGTGGGATAATATCCGTCATGCGACAGGCTCAGCCAATGCGCGCCCTCCCGCGTTGCATGATCGACCTCCACATGGGCGGGACGGCGGGCGACCGTGCCATCCTCATGGAAATCAGAGGAGGACAGCCCCTCCACCTCCACCGTGGAATGGGCGGCCGTCTGGCGCAGCGCCTTTTTCCATTCCGGCAGGAATCCGCCGCCGCAATTGACGACCAGGCGCTGTCGCATACACGAAAATTCCAGCGACAACGTGCCCGCATGGGCATTGTGGTCATATCCCGTCGGCGCGGGCGCCCCCGCATCCACCAGCAGGAGCGAACGCCCCGACTGCGCGCGCACAAACCCGCCATCGGGCATGGCATTGGCCACCACCCGCGTGCGCGTAGCCTGCGACAGCACCATTTCAATCAGGGTGGAGCTGCGTTCATGGCTGCCGTTGAACAGGGCGAGGCACCCATCCCCATGACGCATGGCACGCAGCACGGGGCTCATCTTGTCAAGCGCCAGCGCCACAGAATGCGGCAGCGCATGCTGTGCCGCCTGCATCATCGCGCGCATTTCCGCCAGTTCACGCAAGGCCCGCAACTGCACCTCCGGGCTGCGCTGGATGTGCCAGCCATCGGGCAGGATCTGGCGTTCCACCTCTGCGTCGATATAGCGGCGGTAACGGCTGAGGAAACCGGTATATTCCGGCATGGCCACCGCAACCGCCAGCAACCCCTTCAGCGCCGTCAACGATTGCCAGTCATGGCATTCGGGCGGCAGAAGGGCAGCAATGGTCCGTCCTTCCACCAGAAGCCGGGCCATCAGGCGTTGACGGAACATGTCGCTGGCGGAGGCGGCGAAGAAATCATAATGCCCCAGCCATGCCGCGACACGTGCGCCCGCCACGGTACAGTCACGCACCATCGGGTGGATTGGCGGATTCAGAAGCCAGTCATCCACCAGCGCACGCGCACGCAGCCGGGCCGCATCCGTGCCCATCGCGCGCAAATCGCGCAGCCAGCGGAAACTGTGCAGCCCTTCGCGGAAGGCTGGTTCAAAATCGGGATTGTCCCACATCCCCGGCCCGATGGGATGGGTATATCCCTCCTGCGTCATCATGCCCTTGATGAGCATCGCACCCGTCGCGGCATCACCGGGCCACAGGTCACGGATATTATGGACAGGCGCGACCGGCACCCGCCCCTTGCCCACCAGCAAGGGCAGGCGCGCCATCGACAGGCGTGCGCCCTGCGCCAGTCGCCTTACGACCATGTGCGCCTCGTGTCCCGACCGGTGATGCCCCGGACGATGGTGAAAGGTCCCCTCACGCCCGGCGGGGCGCCTCGCCTGTGCGCAGGGCATTGATGGCCTGCGCGTAATCCGCCTGCCCGTAAACCGAGGTCCCGGCAATCAGGACATCCGCGCCCGCCTGTGTCGCAAGCATGGCGGTTTCGGGAGTGATCCCGCCATCCACACCAATGCGGATGTCACGCCCCGTTGCGTCGGCCATTTCACGCAGGGTACGGATCTTGGCCAACTGGCTTGTCAGGAACTTCTGGCCACCAAAGCCTGGATTGACCGTCATGACCAGGATCATGTCCACAAGGTCCAGCACCTCCCCCACCGCTTCGGGCGGGGTGGCGGGGCAGATCGCGATGCCTGGCTTCACGCCATGGTCGCGCACATGTTGCAAGGAACGGTGCGTGTGCGGACCCGCCTCCACATGGATATGGATATGATCGGCACCCGCCCTGGCGAAGGCCTCGATATACGAATCGACGGGGGCAACCATCAGATGCACATCGAACGGCAGGCGCGACCCGGGCCGCAATGCCTGGACAAGCTGCGGCCCCATCGACAGGTTCGGGACGAAATGACCATCCATCACATCCAGATGGAGCCAGTCGGCCCCCGCCTTCTCGACAGCGGCGACTTCGTCCGCCATGCGGGAAAAATCAGCCGAAAGCACACTCGGCGCGATGAGGGGAGAAGATAGAGCTGCCATGTTCCTTTTGTATCAGGAATATCGCAGGCAGGCCATAGTTTTACGACATCCCCGCCCCACTCACCCCTTGCGGAAGCGCGCGGCGAAGAATCCGTCCATCCCCCCCTGTTCGGCCCACATGCCGGGATGCGTGCGCACCCACCCTTCGGGCGTGCGGGCCTGCGGCAGGAACGCCAGTTCCTCCGGCGTGAAGGGATCGGCGATCAGCCCCATTTCCTCGGCCGCGCGGGCACAGGCGGGGCCTTCCTCCGGCTGGAGGGAACATACCGCGTAAACCAGCCGCCCACCCGGACGCAGCATGTCGCCTGCCGCCTTCAGCAGGGCCTGCTGCCCCGCCGCAAGTGCCGCAAGGTCGCGCGGGCGCTTGATCCACAGTGCATCGGGATGACGCCGCACCGTGCCGGTGGCCGAACATGGCGCATCCAGCAGCACCGCATCGAGGGGCGCATCGGGCCGCCATTGCGTTGCATCGGCCTGCACGACCTTGACCACATCGCCCAGTTGCAACCGCGCAAGGTTGGCGCCCAGACGCTCCAGCCGTCGGGGGTCACGTTCGACGGCGGTGACATCCGCGCCCGCAAGGGCGAGTTGCGCGGTCTTGCCGCCGGGCGCGGCGCACAGGTCCGCCACCCGTTCCCCTGCCTTCGCATCCAGCAGGCGTGCAGGCAGGCTTGCCGCGGCATCCTGCACCCAGAACGCGCCTTCGGCAAAGCCGGGCAATTCGGTGACACGCGTTCCGGCCGCAAAGCGCACGGTGCCGTTGGGCAGCAGTTCGCCCCCCGGTGGCGGCAGACAGCCAGGACGCATCGACAGGTCGAGCGGTGGCTCCGTCCCCAGCGCCGCGGCGATGGGACGGGCCATGCGCCCCCATGACGCCCACAGCCATGGCGGCACGTCGAGGCGTTCCTGGTCGAGTCCGTCAAGGCAGCCATCGCCCTTTTGCGCAATCCGGCGCAGCACGGCATTCACCAGCCCCGCAAACGGGGCAAGTCCGCGCCTGCGCGCCAGCGCCACCGACGTCGCCACCGCCGCATGCACCGGCGTGCCAAGGAACAGCAGTTGCGCCACCCCGATCAGCAGCACCGCGCGCACGGGTTCGGGCGGCTCCTTTTTCAAGAAGGGCGAGAGCACCTCCGTCGCGGTGCCCATATGACGCAGGACCGACGCCCCCAGGCGATGGGCGGCGGCGCGGTCGCGCGGTTCCGCCTGTCGCGCGACGGGCGAATTTTCCATGGAGGTTTCAAGCATACGCCGGTGCTCGATCACGCCGGTGACGATGTCAAAGGCGATATCGCGCGTCGGGTCGGCCGGGGCTGCCTGCGCGCCACGGCCTGTGGCGCGGCGTCCGGACGAACGGGGTGCGGACGTCTGTTTCATTGTCTATACCTGCTTTGGAACTCATCAAACCACGCGAACCCCGGCGCCACATGCGTGGCCGGACCCCACGTGTCCCGCACATGACACGCCCACGCCCGCACCGCCACCCCCGGCGCACATGATTTTTACCATCCCCATGCCAGACGCCCTCGCCCCGATGCCGATGCCCGTCCCCATCCCCGTCCCAATGACAGCGGCCCGCCACCATGATATCGCACGGACGGGCCATGACCGTCCCCGCGTCATGCCGGGAAAAGGCCACCGCATCCGGATTTCCACGAACCAGGGGGGACACAGCATGCACGACACACCCATGCCGGCGGACACGGCGCAGGACGTATCCGCAGATCATGACATCGCCACGGCGCTTGCGACGGTGCGTGCGCGCATTGCCAACGCGGCCCGCAGCGCCGGGCGTGATCCGTCGGACATCACGCTGGTTGCGGTGTCCAAGTTCCACCCGCGTGCGCGCGTGGTCGCCGCCCTGCGCGCGGGGCAGATGACATTCGGTGAAAACCGCGTGCAGGAAGCGGCGGATAAATTCCCATCCCTGCGCGCGCAATGGCCGGACCTGAGGCTGAACATCATCGGCGGCCTGCAAACGAACAAGGCATATGACGCCGTGCGCATTGCGGACATGATCGAAAGCCTTGACCGCGCGACCCTGTGCGATGCCATCGCGCGCGCGGCCGATCGGGTGGGTCGCCTGCCGCGATTGCTGGTGCAGGTCAATACCGGGGACGAGACCCAGAAATCCGGCGTGGCGGTGGAAGAGGCGGATGCCTTCATCACCGCCGCCATCGCGCGCTTTGGCGATGCGGTGGCGGGGCTGATGTGCATTCCCCCGGTGGATCAGGACCCCACGCCACATTTCCGCACGCTCGCCACCATGGCGGGGCGGCACGGGCTGGGGGTGATTTCGATGGGCATGTCGGCCGATTTCGAACAGGCCATTGTCGCCGGCGCGACCCATGTGCGCGTCGGCAGCGCCATTTTCGGCCCCCGTCCGACCCGTCCCACCTAAAAACCGGCATGGCACCTGCACGGATACGGACCTTGATGCCCTACCCGCTTGTGGGTATGCGAAAGTACCGGGCATGATGCTGCCCGTATTTCTTGACATTCACTGCCGCGGAGCCGTCACGACATGACGCAAGCCACGGGGCCTGATGCCCCCGGAACATCGACGACGCCAGCCCATGGCGCCCAAGCTGCGGATGGCAAGGCACCGGACGGCAAGGCATCCGCCCCCGTCCCGTCGAAGGTGACGGAATACGGCGCGGACCAGCATGAACATGCCGCCAACCCCGTGGGCTTTGCCGCCCTGCTCGGGGTGCTGGGCGTCGTGTTCGGCGATATCGGCACCAGCCCGATCTATGCCCTGCGTTCGACCATCATGGTCGTGTCACAGCACCACAGGATCGAACCGTGGGAGATCCTTGGCGTACTCAGCCTCATCATCTGGTCGCTGCTGCTGATCGTGACGGTGAAATATGTCATCCTGATCATGCGTGCCGACCATAATGGCGAAGGCGGCATCATCTCGCTCATGTCGATGGCCCAGCGTGTCGCCACCACCAACCGCCTGCGTGTGGCGCTCGGCATGGTGGGAATCGGCGGCGCGTGCCTGTTCTTCGGCGATGGCATGATTACCCCCGCCATTTCGGTGCTGTCGGCGGTGGAAGGGCTGGAGGTCAGTTTCCCCGCCGCACGTGAACTGGTCATTCCCATCGCACTGCTGGTGCTGGTGGGGCTGTTTTCGGTGCAGTCCTATGGCACGGGCAAGGTGGGGACCATATTCGGCCCGATCATGCTGGTATGGTTCAGCCTGCTGGGCATCCTTGGCCTGACGCAGATCGTGCAGCATCCCACCATCCTGCTGGCGGTATCGCCCACCTATGCGGTGCAGTTCATCATCTATCACGGATGGCTGTCGTTCATCGCACTGGGGTCCGTCGTGCTGTCGGTCACAGGGGCGGAGGCGCTGTATGCCGACATGGGCCATTTCGGCCGCCAGCCCATCCGCTATGCCTGGCTGTTCTGTGTGCTGCCGTGCCTCGCCCTCAACTATCTCGGTCAGGGGGCGCTGATCATCGCGCACCCCACCACGCTGGCCAACCCGTTCTTCCTGCTGGGCCCGCACTGGTTGCAGGTGCCGATGGTCATCCTGTCCACCTGCGCGACGGTCATCGCAAGCCAGGCGGGGATTTCAGGCGGGTTTTCGCTATGCCGGCAGATCATCCAGCTTGGCTACCTGCCGCGCATGCGCATCACCCACACGAATGCGGAGGAAGAGGGCCAGATCTACCTGCCGGAGTTCAACCGCTTCCTGATGACCGGTGCGCTGTTACTGGTGCTGAGCTTCCGCAGTTCTGACGCGCTGGCCTCGGCCTATGGCATCGCGGTGACGGGTACGTTCATGTGTACCTGCGTCCTGGCGATGGTGGTGTTCCGCCGTCTGTATCACTGGTCACGCCTGGCCGCGATCACGACGTTCGGCGGTTTCTTCGTCATCGACACCACCTTTTTCGCCTCCAACGCGCTGAAGATCCCGCAAGGTGGCTGGGTGCCGGTGATGCTGGGCATTGTGCTGACGCTGATGATGACGACGTGGAAAAAGGGCCGCCTGCTGATCATGAACCGGCAGAAGCAGGACAGCATGCCCATGAACTCCTTCCTGGCGCGGCTGCCGCAGTCACGCATCATCCGCGTGCCGGGAACGGCGGTATACATGACCGCGACGCCGGATTTCGTGCCCGCATGCCTGTTGCACAACCTCAAGCACAACAAGGTGCTGCATGACCATGTCCTGTTCGTCACGGTCCAGACCCTTGACCAGCCGGAAGCGGATCGCGGGCACCGTGTCGCGTTGCAGGAACTCGCGCCCGATATGTACCGCATCATCCTGCGCTATGGCTTCATGGAAACGCCCAACCTGCCCCGCGCGCTGGAGGACCTGAAGGCCAGCGGACTGGAATTCGATGCATTGCAGGCATCTTATTTCACCAGCCGTGAATTGCTGGTCCGTTCCTCCGTGCCAAAGATGTCGCGCTGGCGCATGTCGCTGTTCCTGCTGATGGCGCGCAATGCCACACCCGCCACCGAATTCTTCCGCATCCCGCCTGACCGCGTGGTTGAACTTGGCGTCCGCCTTGCCATCTGACGCCCCCCCCACCGTCGCCGCACCGAACGGGGGGGAGGCGCTGGCGCTGTATGTGCACTGGCCTTTCTGCCTGTCGAAATGCCCGTACTGTGATTTCAACAGCCATGTGCGCGACGTCATTCCGCAGGCGCGTTTTGGCAATGCCCTGCGTCGTGAACTGGCGCATGAGGCCGCGCGCATCGGGACGGCGCGCGACACGCGTCCTGTGCTGGGGTCCATATTCTTTGGCGGGGGGACGCCATCGCTGATGGAACCTGCGACGGTGGCCGCCCTGATCGGGGATGCGGGCCACCTGTTCCGCCTGTCCCCCGATATCGAAATCACGCTGGAGGCCAATCCCACCAGTGTGGAGACAGCCCGCCTGCGTGCCTTTCGCGACGGGGGGGTCAACCGCATTTCAGTGGGATTGCAAAGCCTTGACCCGGAAGCCCTGCGTTTTCTGGGCCGTGAACACACCGTGCCACAGGCGATCGCGGCACTGGAACAGGCGCGCGCATTATTTGGCCGGATCTCGTTCGACCTGATCTATGCCCGGCCGGAACAGTCGCTGGCCTCATGGCGGGGCGAACTGGATGCAGCACTCGACCTCGCATCCGACCATCTCTCGCTCTATCAGTTGACGATCGAACCGGGCACGCGTTTTGAGAGCCTGTATCGACAGAACCGCTTTCACCTGCCCGATGACGACCTCGCAGCCCGGCTGTATGAGGAAACGGCCCGCGTGGCAGCACGCCACGGGTTACTGGGCTACGAGGTCTCCAACTATGCCCGTCCGGGGGCCGAAAGCCGCCACAACCTGACTTACTGGCGTTATGGCGACTATCTGGGTATCGGGCCGGGGGCGCACGGGCGCGTGACACGCGATGGCGTCACCTATGCCACCCGCCGCCACCGCGCACCAGAACCGTGGGCCGAACGGGTGGAACGGACCGGCACCGGCACAACACATGAAGACGCGCTGTCACCACGTGAAAAGGCACGCGAAATGCTGCTGATGGGATTACGCCTTGACGAAGGGATCGCCGCAGGGCGCTTTGCGCGGCGCACGGGGATGAGTCTGGGCGACGCGACCGATCCGGGCATCCTGCAAGCCGCGCTGGAGGAAGACTACCTTCGATGGGATGCAGGCGGGGCACGCCTGCGGGCCACTGCGGAAGGGAGGTTGCGGCTGGAAAGCCTGCTGGCCGCGCTGGTGGTGTAAAAATCCGGCAAAGGGCATTGCCCGGCAGAACATCATGCCTCAGCGCATGATGACGGCATCCCCATAAAAGGCCGCATAAAAATAACGAATGTTTCCGGGGGGCACCTTATGTTCCCGAACAGGTCACATATTTCAAGGTTATTCGAAGATTTTCGCCAGAATTTTTATAATTCCAGTCTATCGCCAGATTTACCTGCGCACAGGATTTCCAAGGAACAGGTGGTATGGAACTCGGCCATAAACCGGCTAGACTGCGCGCCAAAGGTCAGGGAAGGAACCCCGCTGTGTCCCGTGCATCCATGTCACGCCCGTCATTTCCCGCCATGTTCAGGACCTGCGCACTTGTCGCCGGGGCGACGCTTGGCGCTGTCCTGCCGGGTCTGGCCCATGCCGCCACGCAGGCAGTATCCCAGGCGGCATCCCAGACTGCATCCCAGACTGCATCCCAGACCGCGCCCGACCCCGAACTGGTGATCGAAGATAATGATTTCCTCGGCCCCGGCGGGTCGGACCAGCAATCCATCATCCCGCTGCTGTTCAACCCACATGTGCGCGTACTCGGCTTTACCGTCGTCAGTGGCGATGACTGGGAAAATGCGGAATCGGCCCATCTTCGCCGGTTTCTGGAAATCATCCACCGCACCGACGTGCCGGTGGCCGATGGCGCGGTCTATCCCCTGCTCAACACTGTCGCGGCCCTGCGTGAACACGAACACCAGTTCGGCACAATCCCGTGGAAGGGGGCGTGGGGCGGACTGGGCAGCATCGAACATGTTCCCGACACGCAGCCTGCCCTGCCCACGCTGAAGGAGGGCATGCCCCACCTGCAACCCGTGGCGCAGAACGCGGCGCAGTTCCTGATCGAACAGGTCCATGCCCATCCGCACCAGATCACCATCGTCGCGGCGGGTCCGCTGACGAACCTTGCGCTGGCCATCCGCCTGGACCCGACCTTTGCCGCGACGGCAAAACAACTGGTATTCATGGGCGGCATGCTTGACACCAGCATGATGTCGGTGACGGGGAATGCGGACTTTGCCTCCGACTTCAACATGATCTTTGACCCGGAGGCCGCGCATATCGTCCTGACCGCACCATGGGCGTCGGTAACCGCGGTGGGCAGCGTGTCGAACGACCTGATGATGACACGCGACTACCTTGCGCAGGTGACGCGCAAGGTCACGCCGATGACGCAGTATCTTGCGAAATATTACGAACCGCTGCCGATGTGGGACGAACTGACGGCTGCCATCGCCGCCGACCCGTCACTGGTGACGTCATCGGTGGACGCGTTCATGGATATCGACCTGGCGCACGGCCCTGATTACGGGCACGCCCATGTCTGGCCCGAACAGCTTGCCCCGAAACAGCAGGGCGTACGCCGCGTCCATATCGTGCGCAGCGTGGACGCCACGCGGTTCCGCGCCATCTTCGCACAGGAGGCGCAGAGCGACCTGCCCCCCGCCCCGGCACGCCATTAGGAACGGGGAAGGCCAAGATGCTGCATATGGTCAAGCTGGCGGTGGGGGTCGGCAGCCTGCCTGAACTCGCCCTGCGCCAGCAGGTCGAACCCCCTGTGCCCCGCGACGGGCTTGATGGCACCACACCCGCCGGGCAGCCATGGCTGCGTACGCGCATGTTCCCCCGCCGCGCGCCAGAGATACTGGAAGGCGGGTCGCTTTACCGCGTGATCGCGGGGATGGTCATGTGCCGCCAGCGCATCACCGGCATCCGCCCCGATACACGCGATGACGGGGTGGCCTGCGCGCTGATCACGCTCGACCCGTTGATCGTGCCAGTCGTCCCGCGCAGCATGCGTCCCTTTCAGGGATGGCGGTACCTGCGTGCGGCCGACGCACCGGCCGACCTTGGCCATTTCGACCTTGATGGAGACACCCTGCCCGATGACATGCGTCGCGAACTGGCTGCGTTGTGCCTGATCTGACTTCTTCCGCCGCCATCCGCCCCCGCGTCATTTCCCCTACCCTGCGCGCGACCGCGTTGATGGGATGCGCCGCACTGGTCCTGGCGGGCTGCGCCGCCACCCCGCGGGAGGGGACGTCACGCTATTCACGCTATTACCCCGCCAGCGGGGCCTACCGCGCGCCCGGACCAGCCGATGACCCGTGGAAGCCGTATATCGAGGAGGCATCGAACCGTTTTTCTGTGCCACAGCCATGGATCCGTGCCGTGATCCAGAAGGAATCGGGTGGCCATGAATATATGGACGGCCATCCCATCACCTCCGCCAGTGGCGCGATGGGGCTGATGCAGTTGATGGCCCCGACCTATAGTGACATGCAAAAGCGCAACCACCTTGGTTCGGACCCGTACGAACCGCGCAACAACATCCTTGCGGGGACCGCCTATATCCGCACACTGTATGGCCTGTATGGCGCACCGGGCTTCCTTGCGGCGTATAATGCAGGGATCGAACGGCTGAATGACTATCTGGAGGAAGGGCGTCCATTGCCCAGCCAGACCGTACGCTATCTGCGCATCATTACGCCAAACCTCGGCAATTCCGTGGCGCTGAGCGGCCCTCTTGCGATCTATGCCGGGCCGGGACAGCCTGTCACGCGCACACCCGTGGCACTTGGCGGACGCAACCAGCATGCCGTCTTGCAGTACGCAACCCTCAATCCGCCCGCACCGACATCGCATGCGGCACCGGCGTCAACGGCCTGCGCGCGCGATCCCGATGCGGCCTATGACCCTTCGGCACGCTGCACCGCCATGACGGTAACGGCCATATCAGGTACGGGCGTCAATTATGGCGCATGGAGCGTGCAGGTCGGCGCATTCTCCACCGAGGGGCAGGCACGTTTCGCCACAACCATGGCGCGACAGGGGGACTTCACCGCGTTGCAGGGCGCACGCAGCATGGTGATCCCCGTCACCAGCGCACGCGGCACACAGGTCTATCGCGCGCGACTGGCCGGATTGTCGGAAGCGGCGGCGGGCAAGGCGTGTTCCAGCCTGAAAAGCCAGGGGCTGCTGTGCATTGTCATTCGCCCTGGGATGTAGGGACTGGCAGGTTTTCAAGCGTTGCGGACACATGCAGCGCGGGCATGCGCACGCTGGCCTGATGTGTCAGCATGACCGACGACGCCCCCACCGCGAACGTATAGGTCCCCGCAGGAACCACCCAGCCGCCCGCGCCTGTATCCCATTGCCCCAGCAGGTGCGGGTCCACCGGGATGGCGACGCGGGTTGCATGGCCGGGTGTCAGCGCAATACTGCGCCACCCCACCAGGCGCTTGACGCCGCCAGCCTCCACCGGCGGGGTCAGGTACAGTTGCGCCACCGCACGGATCGGATGGTCGGACGTATCGGTCACTGTGAAGGTCGCACTCAGATGGGTCGCGTCCTCGCGGCTGACATGGACATCGCCATATGACACGCCGCCCGCGACCGACAGGCCATAGCCGAACGGAAACAGCGGGGCGATATGGGCGCGTTCGAACGCATTGTAATCGGCATAGGCCATGCCGGGGGGATACAGCCCGCCAGTAAAGGTCATGGGCAGGCGGCCCGAGAATTCACGCGTCCCCGTCAGCATCGCCGCAAGCGGGGCGGCATATTCCCCATGCCATGACCACGCCTGTATCACACTGTCCACCACATCCAGCCATGGCATCGCGCGGTCAGGGCTGTCGGACATCATGATGGTCACGACATGCCCGCCAAGGTCCGCAAGTGCGGTGATGAACGCATTGTCCGCATCACGATCCGTCAGCATCACGATACGCGCCGCCTGCGCGGCCTGTGGCGGGGGTGTGCCGTCGGGGTTGACGACGGCCTGACTGACCTTCACCCCGTCATGCTGCAATGCCGCCGCAAGGGCCACAAGCGGTCCCTGCAACGCCTGTGTCGCCAGCAGCAGCACCTGCCCGCTGCGGTCATCAAGGGGCAGGACCTGGTTTTCGTTCTGCAACAGGACCATCCCCTCTGCCCCGACCTCGGCCATCAGTCCGTCCACCGACATCGGGCCAGATCCCGGGGGGGATTTCCTGTCACGGGTGAATGGCGGCGGATGGTCAAGGATGCCGGTACCATACAGCGACGTCAGGACATGCTGTGCCATCTGGTCAATGCGGGGGGGCTGGACCGCGCCCGTCGCAACCGCGCGGCGCAGGGGGGCGGCATACACCCCGTCCTCCACCCCTGGTGACTGTTCCATGTCCACGCCATCCGCCACGGCGGCGACAGGGCTGGCGTCCGCCCCCGACAGCGCACCGGGCATCGCCATGAGCATGCTGCCAAAATGCCACTGTTCACGCATGATGCCCGACAGGCCGGACAGCGCGCCGCACACATGCATGCCGCCACATGCGATCGCCCCCCCATGCGCCGTACCCAGTGCGATGGACAGGCCCATCAGGCTGGTGCCCATATACTGATCCGCCGGGACAGGCAGCGTCGCGGGAAGGGCGACAACCCCGTCACCGCGTCCCTGTTCCTCCGCACGGAGCGAGGCGAAGACCGGCACCACATGCCCCACCATCAGGCCCGAAGCCACCATCCCCGCCATTGTTCCCGCAAGCATCGGGTCCTCGCCTGCCTGCAATCGCCCGGATGGCAGCAGGTCCACACCACCGACACGCACCATCGCCCGGCCACGCCCCCATTCGTCACGCGCCCGCACCATGCCCGCGCGATGGGCCAGCACCGGGTCCCAACTCGCGGCAAGGGCAAGGAAAGGCAGGTGCGGCATGGTGGGATCAGTGGGATGCGGGTCCGAAAAGCTGCCCATCCGCAAGGCGGGCAGGCCAAGGCGCGGCACACCCGGCCATGTCAGCAGTCCCGTGCCCTCGCCCGCCATGGCACCACCAAGCGGGGCGGGAAAGGCACGCAGGACCGACAGTTTTTCTTCGGGCCGCATGCGCGCGACCATATCCGCCGCCCGCGTCTGGGCCGATGAGGAAGGCGCAGTCGCCGCCCATGCGGACGGTGCAGGCCCCGGCACGGGAACAAATACGGGCACCATCGCCGCCGCCACGGCGACCGCCATCGTGCGCGGCGCGGCACGGATCTGGGTATGGATGGCCTGCAGTCCCCTCGATATATGTCGCACTGCTCTTCCACACCTCCTGCCTTGCTGCACCCTGGCTGCCTTAACCCTGATCGCCTTACCCTGACTGCCTTACCCTGGTCGCCGCACTTTGGTCGCCTTAGCCCTGCGCCGCCACACGTTTCCGGGCCTGCGCCCGTGGCCCTCCCCTGCCCGTACGCAGGTCCTGCCGCCCCATGCACGGGGCGTCTGTCGATGCCATAAGTACTACCATCGACGCCCCGGCGCCATGGCCCACACCCATGCACCACCGGGCACGTCGTCACGATGGTGGCACAGAAAGTCGCCGCGTGACTTGGCGGGACCGGCGCGGCGGGATATGAAGGACGCATATCGATACAGGCAGGACCGTGGCCGTTCATCCGGACATATCGTGACGGGATGCGCGGCACACGGGGCCGAAATACCACATGCGGGGCCAATCCCCGGCGTCCATAGAGGCATCATGACCCTTCGTCCGCCAACTTCCGCCCTTCGCCCCCCCTCCCGCCGCGCCATGCGCATGGGGTTGCCGGTCCTGATGCTTGGCACGCTGCTTGGCGCGTGTTCGACAGGCCCGCATGACAGCACCGGCCTCGCCCGGCCCCAGAACAAGCTCCTGAAGGAAGACCGCGGGGCGACGGGGGGTAATGACCAACTGGAAAAAAGCGGCGTCAACGCCTATCTGTGGCGTGGGGCGATCGATACCCTGTCGTTCATGCCGTTCGCTTCCGCCGATGCGATCGGGGGGGTCATCCTGACGGACTGGTACACGCCACCCGCCACGCAGAACGAACGGTTCAAGATCACCTGCTTCATCCTGTCGAGCGACCTGCGCTCTGACGCCGTACGTGTTTCGGTGTTCCGCCAGGTGCTGCAGGACGGTCAGTGGACCGATACCCCCGTCGCCGCCAATACGGTGTCCGACATCACCTCCAAGATCCTGACCCGTGCGCGCCAACTGCGTGCCGATAACGGCCACAAGAACTAACTCCTCGCGCCCGGACCAGATGACCAAGATGACCGATTCCAAGACCCCCGCCGATACCGCCGCCGTCCTTGCCTATGACTTCGCCACCGCCGAGCCGCTGTGGCAGGCGCGATGGGAACAGAGCGGCGTCTTCGACGTGCCTGACGTGCCCCCCGCCGACCGGCCGAAATATTATGTGCTGGAAATGTTTCCCTACCCTTCGGGGCAGTTGCACATGGGCCATGTCCGCAATTATACGCTGGGCGATGTGGTTGCGCGTTACAAGCGTGCGCAGGGGTTCAGCGTGCTGCATCCGATGGGATGGGATGCATTCGGCCTGCCGGCGGAAAACGCCGCGCGGGAACGCGGGGTCCATCCGGGCAAATGGACGATGGACAACATCGCGGCCATGCGCACCACGCTCAAGCAGCTTGGCTTTTCCTTCAACTGGGACCGCGAGATCGCAACCTGCCTGCCTGAATATTACGGCAAGCAGCAGAAGCTGTTCCTTGACATGCTGGCAGCCGGCCTTGTGGAACGGCGTGAAAGCTGGGTCAACTGGGACCCGGTGGACAATACCGTACTGGCGAATGAACAGGTTGTGGACGGTCGTGGCTGGCGTTCAGGCGCACTGATCGAGCAGAAACAGCTTTCGCAATGGTTCCTGAAGATCACAAAATTCGCGCCGCAACTGCTTGATGGGCTGTCGCACCTGCCGCGCTGGCCCGAACGGGTCCGCACGATGCAGGAACGCTGGATCGGCCGGTCAGAGGGCGCGCGCGTGCGCTTTGGCCTGCATCAGCCACCGGCAGGATTCGACGTGGATCTTGATTCGGTGGAGGTGTTCACCACACGGCCTGATACGCTGTTCGGGATGTCGTTCCTCGCCATCGCGGCTGACCACCCGCTGGCGGCCAAGGTCGCGGCGAAAAATGCGCAGGCGGGTGAATTCATTGCGCAATGCCATCGCCTGGGCACGTCCGAAGAAGCCATCGAGACCGCGGAAAAGCGTGGTTTCGATACCGGCCTGCGCGTGTCGCATCCCTTCATGCCGGACAGGTCGTTCCCGGTCTGGATCGCAAATTTCGTCCTGATGGATTACGGAACGGGCGCCGTGTTCGGCTGCCCCTGCGGCGACCAGCGTGACCTTGATTTCGCCAACAAGTACCACCTGCCCTTCATTCCCGTCATCTTGCCGCACGATGCCAACCCACAGACCTTCGCCGTCACCGACAAGGCGACCGACGGACAGGGCACGCTGTTCAATTCCGCCTTTCTTGACGGCCTCGATATCGCAAGCGCCAAGAAAGAGGCCATCGCCCGCCTGGAAGGGTTGGGCGTGGGCCGTGGCGTGGTCAACTGGCGCCTGCGTGACTGGGGCATTTCCCGGCAACGTTACTGGGGCTGCCCCATCCCCATCATCCATTGTCAGACCTGTGGTGCGGTACCTGTCCCCGACGCGCAGCTTCCGGTGGTCCTGCCCGATGACGTGACGTTCGACCGTCCGGGCAACCCGCTTGAACATCACCCGACATGGAAACATGTCGCCTGTCCCAGATGCGGCGCGCCCGCCACGCGCGAGACGGATACCTGCGACACATTCGTGGACAGTTCATGGTATTTCGCCCGCTTTACCGCCCCACACGCCCCACACCCCACCGTGGTCGCGGCGGCGGACGGGTGGTTGCCGGTGGACCAGTATATCGGTGGGATCGAACATGCGATCCTGCACCTGCTCTATGCACGTTTCTTTACCCGCGCGATGCATGAAACCGGGCACCTGAATGTTGATGAGCCGTTCGACGGATTGTTCACCCAAGGGATGGTCAACCACGAAAGCTATCGCGACGCGGCTGGCAACTGGCTCTATCCTGATGAGGTCGAACGCACGGGCACGGGGGCAACCCGCCGTGACACCGGTGACGCGGTCACGGTCGGCCGGGTCGAGAAGATGTCCAAATCCAAGCGCAACACCGTGGCGCCGATCACGATCATCGACCGTTTCGGCGCGGATACGGCACGCTGGTTCGTCCTGTCGGACAGCCCGCCGGAACGGGACATGGAATGGACGGAATCCGGTGTGGCCGGGGCCGCGCGTTTCCTGCAACGCCTGTTCCGCGTCGTGCGCGGTGTGGCGGCACAGGTCCCGACCGACGCCCCCTGCCCCACGCAGGTTGCCAAACCCGCCGACGCACTGCGCCGCACGACCCACCGCACAATCGTGGCAGTGACAGAAGCCCTCGAAGGGTTCAGCCCCAATGTCGCGGTCGCGCGGCTGCATGAACTGACCAGTGCGCTGGCCGATGCGGAAAAGCATGCGGACGAAGACGGCGTCGCCTTTGCCCGGCGTGAGGCGGCCGGGGCGCTGGCGCTGTTGTGCGCACCGATGATCCCGCACCAGGCCGAAGCGATGATGACACTGCTGGAACCCGCAGGCAGGCCGGTGGTCGAACGCACATGGCCCAAGGCGCAGGAGGACCTGCTTGTCGCAAGCGAGGTCACGATCGCGGTGCAGATCATGGGCAAGCTGCGTGGCACGATCGCGGTGGCCCCCGACCTGCCCAAGGACGAGGTCATCGCCCGTGCGGAGGCCGAACCCAATGTCGCGCGCCTGCTGGAGGGCGCGCGGATCGTCAAGCGCATTTACGTGCCGGGGCGGATCGTCAACCTTGTGATTGCGAAATAGATGATACGCCTTTCGTGTCGTCGCAGCGTATCGCCGCTTTTTGCGGCCGCATTTGTGGTCATGATGGGCGGGTGCGGTTTCTCGCCCATGTACCAGACGACAGGAAAGCATATCGGGCCTGACGGCAAGGCCACGGTGACGGATGTGGCGGCCGAACTGCAACAGGTTTATGTGCCGCGCATCACGGAACGTTACGGCCAGCAGTTGCGACAGTTCCTGCAACAGGACCTTGGCGGGGCGGGGCCTGAAAACCCGACCCGCTACAGCCTGCGCATCCGCACCTACATGATGAACGAGGCGGTGGACATCCATTCGGATAATACCAGCGGGCGCACCCGCACCACTGCCTTCGCCCACTGGCAGCTTTATACCGTCAGCGCCAGCCCACGCCTGCTGGCCGAAGGGGATGCGAACATCATCGACGGCGTCAACAATACATATGAACAGTATTTCGCCCTGTCGCTGAACCTTGAGACCGTGCGCACCCGTGTGGCGAAGAACATGGCCGAACAGATTACCCAGCAGGTGGGGGTATGGTTCCGCACCCATGCCAAGCCCGCGACAGACGGGTCAGACGCGGAACAGAACCAGCCCCGCTTCATCGACCCCGACTCGATCGCCAACGCCAGCAGCAACAACCAGATGCCATCACAACGCCCCGGTGCGGACGGCCTGCCCGCACTGGCCACGGGGCGGTCGAATTCACAGCTGAATGACGAAAGCGACGTAGGCACCTCCGTCAGCGTCGGGAGCGACAGCCCCGATAATGTCAACATCGGTGGCAGCGGCACCAACCAGTGAAGATCAGCCCGCGCGCAATCGCCAGCACCCTGCGCGACCCGGGCGCATGGCGTGTCATATTGCTGCATGGCGAAGATACCGGCCTGATCCGTGAACGCGCGACACAGGCGGCGCAGGTCATTACGCCCGAACTGGATGATCCGTTCCGTGTCGCCATACTGGGTCGCGACGCGCATGACCGCATGGCGGAAGAATGCGCTGCACTGTCACTTGTCGGGGGGCGTCGCGTCGTTTGGGTGCGCGAGGCGCGTGATGGCCTGACGGGACCGGTCAAGGAGTGCCTGGCAGCCGATACGGACACATTGCTCATCATGGAGGCGCCAGGGCTGGAGTCCCGCTCCAAACTACGTGCCCTGCTGGAAAAAGCACCGAACTGCGCCGCCATCGCCTGCTACCCCGAAGAAGGTCGCGTGCTTGAGGGCAGCATCCGCCAGATGCTCTTGGCCCTTGGGGTGGAGATTGATCCCGACGCGCTGTCATGGTTTGCGGAACGCGCCAGCCCGGACCGCGCCGCAACCCGTGCAGAGGTGGAAAAACTCTTCCTGTTCGCGGGACAGGGCGGGCGTCTGACACATGAAGACGTTCAGGCCTGCATTGGCGATGCCGCCAGCGTATCGCTTGAGGATGCGGCCTTTGCCGCAATGTCGGGCGACCGGGCGGGGGCCGACCTTGCGATCGAACGCGCGATGAGCACCGACCGCATGAACCCGATTGGCGCGGCACGCGCGCTGCTGTCGCATATCCACCGGCTGCGGCGTGTGCGTCTGGCGATGGATGCGGGACAGGGACGTGCGGACGCCATGTCCGCCCTGCGGCCACCGGTCTTTTTCAAACGCACGGAACAGTTTGGCCGTGCCGTCACGATATGGGATGCAGATGCCCTGATGCAGGCGGCCACATGGACACAACAGCTTGAACTGGCCTGCAAGCAGACCGGCAGCCCAGATGTCGTGCTGTGCAAACGCCATATCGCACGCCTTGCCACACAGGCGCGGATTATGGCGCGGCAGCGCTAGGCGCGTCATAAAACATCCCCCAACCCGACATGTTTATGGGGATATTTTTAGAAAATATAATATATTTTCAAAGAATTTCGAAAATCTTGACCAGCCTGCGCCATGTTGCAGCATGGGGGCGGGCATGGCGTTGCATATTGTACCGATGGGCATGGCCATATTGATACTTGCCCCACCCCGGCCCCTCGGCTAGATATAACGGGTGTATGTCCGCGTAGCTCAGCAGGATAGAGCACAGGATTCCTAGTAGCAATTGGGCGTCACGACGGGAAACCACGTGGCGGATCTGCTCAAATTCGGGGAACGCTCTGGCAGGAATGCCGTGCCAATCCCGAGCCAAGCCCGGCCCCATGCCGGGAAGGTGTAGAGACTGGATGGGCAGCGCCTACCGACCCCCCCTATGGTGGGTCCATGGCGAAGGGACAGTCCAGACCACGAACGCCATCGCATGATGGCGGCGGCGAAAGTCGAAGTGGGATGAATCCTGGGGCCGTGGGTTCGAATCCCGCCGCGGACACCAACATACCACCCCGCCGATAGTGACCGACCATCCTGCAAAAGATGGCAGGCAACGCAAAAGCCCCATCAGGCAATCATCGCATCCATAACGATGACGCCTGGGGGCGTCTTTTACAAAATCCCTGAAGCACGCCGCCTTTTTTCAAAAAGGCGGCGTCCAATAGCTTCTATGGTGCGTATCTGTGTCGTGTCTGTGCGCTGGCCTCATGCGCCCTTGTTCTGGGAGGCGTCGATTTCCAGCGCAAGGCGCGCCATCTCCAGCGCCCCTTCCCTGCTGCCTGCGCCACAGATGAAGCGTGCGGGATGGGCGAACACTGCATCCGCCACCCCCGACACCTTGGCCAGAGCCTCTCCATCAAGTCCGCGCCAGGCTTCAGGCAGAGAGACACGCTGCCCGAAATCACCCCGCACGGGAGGGACCGCCTTGACGTTCCAGCGGCCGGGCGCGGCGGGCGAGACAACATAGACGACAGGCAGGTCATGCTCGAAAATCACTTTTTCGGTCGGCATACCCGTCTCCATGACCAGAATACGCTTGTCCTGCGCATTCGCATACGCTTCGAGCACACGATCCGTTGCCTTCAGGCTGGCACGGACGCGATCGACCGTATTGACAAGATAACCCGCGACCGCGCACGCGGCATCGGCGAAGCCTACACTTTCACGCATCGCAGCTTCTTCGGGACCGTAAAGTTCCGCCGTGTCCCAGACGGGGCGGCAGGACGAAACGATATCCGCCAGCGACAGCTTCTCCAGCTTGACCACACCATTATCATCAAGGTCGATCGGCAGGACCAGTGACTTGTCAATCGCCTGCCAGATGATGGGCAGCGCCGCGTCATCCACTGGGGCCTTCAGGATATTGCGGATCGCGGCAATGCCATAATCCTTCCACAACAGGCCCGCCGCGCTATAGGGAGTGCCGTCCTCACGCAGGGGCTTGTCCTTCATGTGGTGGTCATAACGTCCCTTTTGCGGGTCATAGATACCGCCGACGTCAAACACGATATCCGCCGCACGGATACGTTCGGGCGAACGCGTCCGGCCGAAATCCAGCCTGTCAGTCGGTACGGTCCCAAGGACGCGGCCGCGCAGGTCGCCATGGGGGGCAAGCGCGTAATGCAGGATGACATATCCCAGCGTCTCATCAACGTGAAAATTCCCCGAATGCGTCAGGGCTTTGACGGTTGCGGCCTCATTACCGAGGCCAACGGGGGTATAGTTTGACATATCAGGACCTACCAACAAACGGGAATGAATGGACGCCAGTGCCCCTCATGCCGCAAAGAGTATGGCAAGACAACCAGCGCCCCCGCATCCACATCCCCCATCGCCCGCCGCCATTCCCGGCCCTTACCGCGCGATGGCCGCCGCCGTGCCGGTGGCTTCACGCAGAATCAGTGCCTGTTTGCGCGCAACACCCCAGCGATAGCCTGACAAGGTGCCATCACTGCGCACGACACGATGGCAGGGAATGACCACCGCCAGCATATTCGCAGCACAGGCCCCCGCCACCGCCCGCACCGCCGAAGGTGTACCCAGCCGACGCGCGATTTCAGCATAGGTTACGGTCGTGCCCGGCGCGATGGCCTGCAAGGCCGCCCACACCCGTTTTTGAAACGCGGTACCACCGATATCAAGAGGCAGGTCGAGTGCGTCCGACGCCCCGTCGATAAATGCCACCACATGCCGCAGATAGTCATTGGCGCAGGGATCGCCAAGCACAAGTTCCACCCCCACGAAGCGCGCATGCAGGTCATGCACCAATGCATCCGCGCCATCGCCCATCGCGATGGCCACCACGCCATTCGCCCCCGTCGCCAGCATGACCGTGCCCAGGGTACATTGCCCCACCGCCACGCCCAGCCGCCCTGTCGCGGCATTGCCCCTGTGGACCGGAACTGTCGTCATCGCCTGCTTTCCCCTGCATGGTAACAATGCTGCATATGTCCGACATTACACTGCCCCGCTGGAACGGACCACGGTGATCGTCAGGGGAATCGGTAAGGGGCGGAACGTGCAACAGGGCAAATATGGGACGCGGTCGGGCAATCTTGGGAATTATTTTTTGAAAATACAATGTATTTCAATGCTTTTCGCACAAACATTGTGCCCCTAAGCTTTTATGGTTTCCATAGGCTATCGGGGCTGGTTTTTGCAAAATATCTCCGATCAAACAGTCATTCCCTAAACTGCCCTCAGAGACCGTATTGAAAAGGTAAGTCCGATAGATTGTGAAATCGTAAAAGTTTTTGGTGAAGCTTTTTTCAAAAAGCTTCGAAAATACATCGCCTTTTTCGATCGAAAGGCAACAGAAAAAAATATTTCCCCATTGTTTATCAAAGATTTGTTTTTCAAACAGTCTCTCAGAGATTTCCGCCAAAGACGGGACGCATACCCCCATTAAAAGAGGGTTCGCAGTGCCCAATAGCAACCGATTGGACATCGAGAAAAGGGCAGAAACCGCCTCCATTATCCCAAAGTATCCAAGGCTGACATCTATGCAGAAAAATTCTAGAGTTCGTGAAACGTTACATTGTCAGGAGATATTAGAATGAAAAAATTAGGATTGATTGGCGGAACAGGCCCTGAGTCCACAATAATTTATTATAAAAAGATAGTATATGGCGCCAATAAAATTGTAGGTAAAAACTTCTTTCCCAACATTAATATTGAAAGCCTAAATGTATTTGATGTTCTTAAATTCTGTTCAGAAAAAAACTATGATGGTTTAACCCACTATATCATGAATGGCATTCGCAACCTTGAGGCCGCAGGATGCAACATCATATCACTGACCGGAAACACGCCACATATCGTTTTCGACACATTACGTACGAAATCTTCTGTCCCATTAGTCAGTATAATTGAAGCCACCCAAAAAGAAGCAAAAAAATTAGGGTATAAAAAAGTCGGGTTATTAGGAACCCGTTTCACCATGGAAGAAGATTTTTTCAAAAAACCCTTTCAGGAAGAAAAAATAGAAATATTTTCACCTCAAGGGGAAGATTTAGATTTCGTTGCAGATAAAATATCTCACGAATTAGAACATGGGATAATAAAAGAAGAAACAAAATGTGGATTTTTGAAAGTTATTGAAAATATGATCCACACTTATGACATAGAGGCAATTATATTAGGATGCACGGAATTACCACTTATTTTTGACAGCATGAACCTTACGATACCCTGTCTGGACACCTTGGAAATACATGCAAACGCACTTATTTCCGCCATGGAATTAGGCAATTAATTGAGATTAATATCTGACAATAAACAATATATTCACGAAAACCAGATTATATATAATTAATTCCATTCCATTGCAAACCAGCAGGCACAACATGCATACTGGTTTGCGCATTCGGGTTTGAAATATTTTATATGATTTTATGATTTTGAAGCATATTTGTAATTTACATATCGTCTGATATACTCATTCAGACCATGTCCTGAATCAGCAAGTATTTTCATACGCTCAATATGATCCATACCGGCACTACCATAGGTATAAATGTAAGTTGTTTGCTTACCCTTCCCGAAAATCACTTCGATGGAAGTTGCATCATATGCATATGATACAATGCTAGAGTCACCATCAATATTTTTATAAGTTGGCAAATATTTACCCTTCATCCTAATTTCATAGATTGAAAATAATTCCTACACGAGATTAAATTAACATATCATTTATTTAAATACCCATGTTTATGCTTTTGCGGACTACAATTCCTTGGGGTAAAATTATAAACGAGGTTTGCCGCTGAGTGCGATGAACAGCCCAGCAATACCGAGGGTAAGGGTAAATCACCAGCGGGCCGGAAAATGGTTCCTGCGTGCAAGTTGGAGATTTTGCCGTCGCGGGCGGACTGGCAGTGAGGACCACAAGTAGCTTAGAGTAGTCTTCCACGACAAAGAGAAAAGGATTCTGTGATGGCCGAGGAAATTCATGAGATCGTTTTAACCGAAAATACAATTCTTTTGCCGGGCGACAAAGTTAGGGTTGGTCCCGATGTAAGCTCCCCTTTCAAAAGTAAAATTAATGAAGAGGGAAAGTGTGTAGATGCTGTAAATTCTTCCAGAGGCCTTTCAGTCCAAATACAATTTAATGATGGTGCTATTATCAAAGGTTCTCGCAGCGGCCTGATTTTGACGGAATTTTATACGGGCGCTGCTCCCGGCGGGAAGTATTAACCCACCATGCGTACAACCCCGTAGATAGCGAGCACTGTCACAAAATAATGACACGTGAGAACGCGGGGTTAAGCACGTTTTTACTGTACATGCGTGGGGTTTTGTGATTCTGTTACGGGATTCTGGAAAGAATAGGAAGGAAATGGACATCTTCAATTAATGTCCCATAGGATCTGACCATAAGGCTGCATGTCATTATCTACGGTATTTTCAAAATGCTACAGAATTACAATTAGGCATTAGCAATGGGTCCTCCTTTTTCCATTCCGACAATATGGTCGGCGTCATTATCGGACATTTTGACCAAGCACCCGCCTCCCCCATGCATGTAGCGTTATCCTACCGCCCTTGCGCTGACACTTCGCCATCGCATCGGTTATTACACTATATCCATCCACCTCCCGCCATAGAACGGAAACGGCAGCACCACACAGGAAAGGCATTCGCCCCGACAGAATGAGACACGATTACTCTGCCAGCCAATCCCGGCCGGGGTAAAATGCCCTCGGGCGATACAGGGGTAAATATGGTTGCAACCCGCCTGCCCCTCATACGTCCTGATATATAGATGGATGGGCACGGCAGAGCAGGACCCCGATCATGAGCCAGCACAGGACACAGACCGGACGCCGACAGTTCCAGACCATCCTTGGCATGCTTGGACTGGTGATGTGTGGCAAGCATGTCCGCACGGCGCGCGGGGCCGCCGCCATGCGCAATGCACCGGATGCCTTCATGCTGTCACCCGATGGGTGGGTTCCCAACAATGCGCACCTGCCGGTGCTGCATTACCATAACGCCCTGCCCATCCGCGGCGGCGACCCGGCGGCCGGGATGGAGGCACTGTTTACCGCCAATGGATGGCCACCACGCTGGCGATGGGGCGTCTATGACTTTCACCATTACCACAGCACCGCGCATGAGGTGCTCGGGATTATCGCGGGTTCCGCGCAACTGCGCCTTGGCGGGCCGGGGGGACGGCTTGTGACGGTGCGCGCGGGTGACGTCGTCGTCCTGCCCGCAGGCACGGGACACAGGAACGAAGGGTCGAGTAACGATTTCCTTGTCGTGGGGGCCTATCCCCCCGACCAGGATTTCGACCTGCAACGTGGCCCCATCACGCGCGCCGCCATCACGGTGATGGGGCGCCTGCCTTTCCCGCCAACGGACCCGGTGCAGGGGCGCGCAGGCGCGCTGACACGGTTATGGCATCCGGCATGACATCGGCTGGCAAAGACGTGCGCGGCGCAGGATGGGCCAATGGCTGTCCGGGGATATGCAGAACCTCTTCCAGCCAGTCGGCAAAAAGCTGTATCCGGCGCGACAGATGCTTGCGGTGCGGATAAAGCAGCGCCATGGGCAACGGGGCCGCGCGCCATTGGGACAGCACCTCCACCAACGCCCCCGACTGTACAAGGGCGGCCACGTCATAGGCCGGAACCTGGATCAGGCCCAATCCGGCAAGGCAGCAGGCGATGGAGGCCTCCGCACTGTTGACCGTGACACGACCGGACATGGGCAGGCTATTGGTCGTGCCGCCTTCCTCCCATTCCCATGCCTCGATCCGCCCGGTGGAGGGGGAGGCATAACGCACGGCCAGATGATGGGCGAGGTCAGCAGGAACCTGCGGTACCCCATGTTGGGCCAGATAGGCAGGAGAGGCGACATTGACCAGATCAAGGTCCCCCATCCGGCGTGCAATCAGACCGGAATCATGCAGCGGGCCGACGCGCAGGACACAGTCGATCCCGTCCTCCACAAGGTTGACGGCCCGGTCAGTCACACCAAGTTCGATATCAACCCCCGGATACCGCCCAAGGAATTCAGGCAGGCGCGGCGCCACCAGCAACCGCCCGATCCGGCCCGGCAGGTTGACCCGCAGCAGGCCACGCGGGCTGGCCCCGTCATGGCGGAACAGGTTTTCCGCCTCCTCCACATCTGCGATCAGGCGCAGGCAATGGTCATAAAATGCCATACCGTCCGCCGTGGGTGTGACAGATCGGGTCGTGCGCGCCAAAAGCCGCGCGCCAAGCCGTCCTTCCAGTTCCTGTATGGCAGTGGATACACTGGAACGTGGCAGATTCAGTGTCTCGGCCGCACGGGTAAAGCTTGCGCTCTCCACCACGCGGGCGAAAACGCGAAACAGGTCGATCCGGTCCATGCGCCCCCTACCTGCCACCATCGCGACAGACTGTTCGTGATTTACGACATATGTTGTCAGGAAAGGCAACTTTATCTCGATATCGCAAATGATACGCTCATTCCACACCTTCCCGTTCGGGGAAGCACATCGCAATGAGGGGACATCGCAACAATGGTCGATCACAGCATCAAGGGGAAAACCGTCCTGATCGCAGGCGGGGCAAAAAATCTGGGCGGCCTGATTGCCCGTGACCTTGCCGCCCATGGCGCGCGCGCCATCGCCATCCATTACAACAGTGCCGCAAGCAAAAGCGAAGCCGACAGCACGATCGCGGACCTGCAGGCCGCAGGTGTTCAGGCAGTGGCATTCCAGGCGGACCTGAGTACCGCCGCAGCGACAGCAAAGCTGTTTTCCGACACCATTGCAGCCATTGGTCGTCCCGACATCGCCATCAACACAGTGGGCAAGGTCCTGAAGAAGCCCATCGCCGAGACGAGCGAGGACGAATATGATGAAATGTTCGCCGTCAATACCAAGGCGGCCTTCTTCTTCATCAAGGAAGCGGGCCTGCACCTGAATGACCATGGCAAGCTGCTGACACTCGTGACATCACTGCTTGGGGCGTATACGCCGTTTTATTCCACCTATGCCGGGTCAAAGGCAGCGGTGGAACATTTCACCCGCGCGGCCTCCAAGGAATATGGCGCGCGCGGTATTTCGGTTAACGCAATCGGCCCTGGCCCCATGGATACGCCGTTCTTTTATGGGCAGGAATCAGAACAGGCCGTGGCTTATCATAAAACCGCCGCCGCCCTGTCGCCCTTCAGCAAGACCGGCCTGACGGATATCGAGGACATCACCCCGCATGTCCGCTTCCTTGTGTCGGAAGGATGGTGGATGACCGGGCAGACCATCCTCGTCAATGGTGGCTATACCACGAAATAATCGCCTGACGGGCGTGTCCGGGGCACCTGCCTGCGGGACACGCCATAGCTGACTGAAATTATACATCTTGGCGCGGCATTTCGCCGGAAAGCCTCAGAGGCCGTCACCTCTTTGAAAAAGGCTGATGCCTGAAAGATGCGCCGTTCCCCGGCCAACTGCTTGCGGCCTGCCCCCTGACATCAATGAACCACATGCTGGACGCCCGCCGGGACGATGCGCCGGGCCATCACGCCTGTACGGTCACATCCCCCCCCCACCACATCGCCTGCCATATCCTGCGTCGCATCCCCTGGCCTGCTCATGATTGCCATCATTTTAAACATGTTATCCTTTATATATCACGTTCGATAATATGTTATGAAAAACAAATAATATCGGTGAAAGAGCCTGAGGAAAAGGCTCCTGCGCAATGTGCCTTCAGCTCCGCAGCCCTCACCCTGCCCAAAGGTGCTGGCACGATTCCAAACCGGGTGTCCTTTTCACAATAGTTTGGCGCCACGCTCCCTGCGCGACATGGCGACATGCAGGAACGGCCATGTTTTCCCATGCCTCACGGGGCATGCGCGTTACGTCTGGCGCGGCCCAAACAAAAAATGGCGCCGGTTGCAGGACAACCGACGCCATCGTCATGGGTCAGGCAAGAACACGCCTCACCCTTCAGGGATCAAGGGACAGGGATTATTTCTGCGGCGGCGGCGGGGGTTCCATCAGGGCATGGAGCTGGTCTTGCAGGGCGTCGATCTTGTCCTGACGCTCCTTGATCTGCGCCAGTTGTTCCGGCGTCAGGATATCGTGGATCTTGACCTCGAACTGCAGACGCTGCGCCTCACGCTTCTGGTGCAGGGCATCAAGCTGCTGCTCCACAGAGGTCAGGCTGGCCTGATCCACGGCGCCTGGCGTGGACAACAGAGTGCGCAATTGCCCGTGCAGGGCGCGTTCTTGTTGCATGTCCGCGCGGAAATCAGGGTGGTCGCCATGCATCAGGGCCGCCAGCTTCTTATGCTGGGCCGATGTCAGGGTGATTCCGTGCAGGGAAAGGATATGTCCATGATGGGGACCATGCGCATCGCAACCTTCACCCGGCGGCGGAGGAGGTGGGGCATCGTGCGCCAGCGCCGCATGCCCAACCGTTCCGGTCAGTCCGGTCATGACGGCAGCAGCGAGAAGCATTTTCTTCATCATTTTCTGACTATGTCCTAAAAATATTAAAATGATGTAATCAGCGTCAAGTCATGCGCCTTACAGATATGGTTATACAGAATACCACATGCCAGAATACGGCATCTGTTCTACGAATTGTAACAACGATTATTCTTGGCAGACCACATGATACCAATTTGTTTTGGCTGTGACTCAGGGGGGGGGG
>NZ_BANE01000184.1 GCF_000964405.1 Novacetimonas hansenii JCM 7643 | reverse complement strand
AAACCTTTATAATTTCAGGGTGTTATCGATCCTGACTTTTCAAACAGTCTCTGAGCATTGCGGACAGATGTTCGGTCATGTGGGGCCGCCGGATGCGTGCGGATCACAATGCGTGCGGACCAGCTCAACGGGCCTTTTTCCTGTCGGGAACAGGCCGGCTTCGGGGGCGGTGCGGTATCGGTCCATTCCTAGGAAAAAAAACACGCTTTTTGGAGGCATCTTTAGTTTCGCGAAGGCAGCATTTCCGTGCAGGTGTGTTTGGGAATAATTCATAATAAAATATTATGATTTCAGTATGTTAATCTAAAAACCCTGTTCAGGGGACACCCCGGCATGCGGTAATGATCCATATCTGGCGCTTCCACCCCTGATCCAGCGAAGGCGGCGGCCTGTTCCACGACCCCTGATTTTCGCACGCCAACACCATGTCCGGGAGACAACCCGGATATGTTTGGCGCAGGCCCATGCCATGCAGCCCGGCATCATATTCACGCAACGGGTGGGCCTGATTTATAAAAATATCTTTTTATATCATATGGTTATGTTGTTAAAAACGGGGCGTGGGGCGATTTCTGGATGCAGCCCGCACCGGGGGAGACGTCAATAAAAAGTTAATATTTAAGGGGATTATATTAACTTTTTATTTGTATACCCCATGAAAATCTCGGACTTTTAATTAGGAATTAATTCATATTCATCCGGGATGAATTTAATACCATCGTCAGTACTTGACCAAAGGAACTGTTTCGTTTCTTCTGTAACGAAAAGAAACGGCATGTGCGCCGTGGACGCGGAGATGCGTATGCCTATCCTGCTGGAACACCGTCGTGTGTTTGAGGGCCATCATCATGACACCAGCCATGCAGGCGGCATCGCGGCCACCCTTCCGCACGACGCGCCGGGGGGCGTGGCGGACAAAAGCGCCGACACCGCGACGCCAGCTTCGGCCACATCCCCATCCACACATGACCGGTCGCGTGCGGAACAGGCGAATGCGGCGCGGGTGAACGGGGAACGCGAAACCGGTAATCAGGCAAATGCGGCACCGGCGAACGCGACACAGGCGAACGCGGCACTGGCAAATGCGCCATCGGTCCTGTTTGTCGATTCACGGGTCGATAACTGGCGGGAACTGACATCCGGCCTGTCGGCAAATGTCCATGTCGTCGTCATACAGCCCGGCGACAACGCATTCGCCACCGTTTCCTCCGCCGTGGCGAACCGCAGCGGGCTGGCCTCCATCCAGTTCCTGTCTTACGGCACCGACGGGTCGGCCGAACTTGGCGCCACCATGTTCAATGCGGCGTCGGTCATGGACCAGGCGTCCGCCGTTGCGGCGTGGGGGACGCATCTTGGCACCGGGGGGCAGATCCTGTTCTGGGGCTGTGATGTGGGGGCGGGGCAGGATGGCCGGATGCTGGTGGAGGATCTGCATCGCCTGACGGGTGCCAATGTCGCGGCCTCCGCCAATGCCACGGGTGACGCGGCCGAGGGGGGCGACTGGACACTGGAAACACGCAGCGGTGATTTCACGGTGCGTGACCTGTTCACGCGCGCCGCGCGTGCGGCCTATGACGGCGTGCTGGATGTGCCTGATCCGGCCGTCACGATTTCGGGTGACGCCACGGCCCTTCTGGGCAATAGCTTTACCCAGACCCTCTCATTTTCCAACAGGGCCGGATCGGCGGCAGGGTACGGCCCGTATGTGGAAATGTTCGTCCCACATACCCAGAACAGCAGCGCAACCGTCCAGAGCATGACCTATCTTGGTCAGGCGCTGGCGACGAAAACCGTCACGCTGTCCACCACGGTCGCGGGGCATGTCGGCACGCTTGGCGCGCTGGACCCGTTCGCGGTGGACAAGACGGGGCATCCCGTCTTCGTGGTGGCGCCCGCGGGGTACCAGGCGGGTGACGAACTTGTCGCTGCGCGCCTGCCTTTCGCCAGCTATGCGCCTGGTACGCCGGCGGCCAGTATCGTGGTGACGCTGACGGCGGATACCTCCTCGACGCCCGGGGCGACGCTGAATATCGATGCCATCGGTGGTTTCATGTATGGCGCCGATGCGCAGAACAATCCCGCGACCGACCCGTCCATCCGGGGCACCGGCGTCGCCTCCGCCAGTGATCCGGCCGATGGTCTTGCGACCAGTACGGTCAACCTGAACCTTCTGAATATCCAGACCCAGGCCCTGACGACAAAGGATGGTGAACTGGCGGCCGGGCCATCGCATGCCGGCATATACGAGGTGCAGATCACGCCAGCCGCGGCGACAACGGGCGACCCGATCAGGAATGTGGACCTGACTGTCGCCCTGCCGGCGGACGTGCAGTATACGGGCGGCACCATTAACGTCACCGGTTCCGACGGGAAGGTGACGGCAGTGCCCGCGACAACCAACCCCGGCGGGACCGTGACCCTCCATTTCGCATCGCTCAGCGCCGCTGATGGCATGACGAAAGTGGACATCCCGTTCTATGTCCCGGAAACGGATGCCAGCGGCAGGCAGATCGTCAATGAAACGACGGGGGCGTCAGCGAACATCGTCGGGCCGACAGTGACCTATAACAGCGCGGTGAACTGGACCGCGCCGTCCGGTACGGTGGTAACGGTCGATGGGTCGGACCCGAATGCCCCAACCTCCGCCGCCTTCATCGCGCGCGCCGTGGCGGTGCAGATAACATCGGCCACGGATAACAATGCCGCCGTGGCCGCGGGCAGCAACCTGACCTATAACATGGCGGTTCAGGTCAGCAATTATAACGCCACCAGCAACCTGACCCTGACCTCCAGGATTGATGACGAACAAAGCGTCAATCCGGCGATCGCACCGGTCTTTACATGGACCGATGTGTCGGGCCGGCACTCAATTTCGCTGGGCCTGCCGGACAACCCGGTTTCCGCGACACAGAATGGTCAGGTCGTCTCGACCTCCGGTTCCAACAGCTACTGGAACTATACGCGCAATGCCGACGGCAGCACGAGCCTGGCCTTCAACATCTCACAGGCCCTTCTGGCCAATGGATATAGCGGCGAATTGCCCCCCGGCGTTTCAGGGAACCTGAGCTATGGCACAACGGTACTGAGCGGCCATACCAATGCGCCCATCAATCAGGCATCCGGCAAGCCTGCGATGATCGAGGAGGGCGACACGCTGTCGGGTACGGCGGGACTGAGCGGTACGCTGCTGGACAAGGACGGTGCGCAGCAGGGCACAACCCCGGTGAGCGAGACGGAAAGCGGCAGCACAACCCTGAGCGTTGCGAAGGGGAGCGTGACGCTGAAAATCGTTGCGATCAATGGCAAGGCGGTTCCCGATGGCACGACGCCACAGGTGCAGCCCGGCGACGCCGTGACGTACGAGGCCGATTACCAGACCATAACGGGGAATTACACGGCACTGAACCTGTCTTCTTACCTGCCGTCGCCGGTGTTCAACGTGGTGGACCCCAATTCGGATGGCGGCACGACGGGGTATACAGACGCAACCGACAGCAGCACCTATCCATCATCAGGCGGCTACAGGCTGGTGAACGCACCTTCGGGTGTCGTCATTTCGAAAATGACGACAGATGCAACGAACAACGCCCTTTCCTTTGACCTGTTGGGGTATCAGTCGGCAACGGCGACGACCACCCCGGAAAAGCTTGGCGTGCAGTTTACGCTGACGGCCACACAGCAGCCGTTCGCCAATGACTTCGTGCTCAACGCGCTGGAACAGGGGACGATGACGACCAGCACGGACAGCATGAGCCAGACCTATGCCCCGGCCCGGCTGACGGTGCAAAATCCCGACCTGACCACCACCACGGGCATTGCGTCGGTGGCAACGGCGTCGGGGGCCGAGGATGGCGGCGTGACCTATACCAACCAGATCAGTGGCGACGTGACGGCGCGCCCGTCGGAATTCGCGACGGCAGGATCGTCGTCCGTATTCAACACAGGCGCCACGCCAGAGGGGATCGCCCCCGCAACCAACGAGGACGCCCGCAACCTTGTCGGAAGCGAGACCGTGCGCGTGGCCCAGACCGTGCAGAATAACGGCAGCGGGGCCGCGTATGACGTGACGGTTTCTGGCGCCCTGCCCACGGGTGTCGAAACGTCACAGATCACGAATTTCCAGATCGTGCGCGAGGACGGGACCGTCCTTGTGACGGCGGATTCCAGCGGAAACCTGCTTGGTGCGGTCACATCCGCTGGCAAGCAGGCCACGATAGCGGATTATTTTTCCGATAACGGCGTGCAGGTGGAGGCCCCCGGCGGCAGCGGCAATGCCGTCCTTATGGCCAATGGTTCCCCTGCCGATGCCCTTGTCGTGGTTTATGATGTCGCCACCCCGCCGGATGTGGGGCTGGGGCAGGATTACGTCTTTACGGGCACGATCGTGAATTATGCCGCCGTGACGGGGGGTGTGAAGGCGGGGAACGGTTTTGTCAGCAACGGTGTGCCGACGTCGATTTCCGGCGCGGTCATGACCGATACGGCAACGGTCAGTTCCAAAGACCCCACGATCAGCATGCAGGTCGGGACGTCCAACATGGCGGCCGATGACCATCTGGCGGATGCCTCCAACGCATCGGCCTATGCCGTGGGCGAGACGCGGCCCTTTAGCGTGACCGTATCCGTGCCGCCGGGCCAGTTGAGCAATGGCACGGGCGACGTGCAGGTAAAGGTCGCGATCCCGTCACACGAAGAGGTCGATCTTTCGTCCGTGACGGTGACGTTGGGGAACGGGCTTACGGCCACGCTGCCCCCGTCGGCCGTCTCGCTCGATGCGTCGGGCAACCTTGTGGTCGATCTTGGGCCATCAGTGCTGGCATCGGGCAGCGGTGATGACGATGTGACGATCAATTTCAATGCGTCCTTCCCCCTGTCACATAATCTGGACGGGAAAACCGGAACGCAGGAAAACACCTCCGCGTCGCTGATCTATTCAGGGGCCCCGGTGCAATCGAACACGATTACGATGCAGGAGGTGGACCCCGACGTCGTCACGACCCTGACGCCGGATAATGGCAGCCACCTGCAAAGCGGCGAGATCGTGACCTATACCTATACCGCGACGAACCGGTCGGGGGCGGTTGCGGCGGATTTCCAGGATACGCTGACAATTCCCGACGGTTATGTGCTGGTGCCCGGTTCGCTGGTCAATGACGGGTCCATGACCGTTGCCGCGTCATCGGACGGGACCACCATCCATATCGGCGGCAATGATCAGGCGCTGACCGGGACCGGCAGCACGGGGGCGACGGAAAGTTTCACGTTTCAGGTCAAGGTCGCCGACAACCTCGCATCCGGCACGCGCCTGACGATTGCCTCGCAGAAGCTGGCGTCTGGCACGACCACCGCATCGCACGTTCCTGCCTCCCTTGGGACTGTTGGCGGGTATGAAAGCATCCCCTACAGCACGTCCACGACGGGCAAGTGGTTTGCGACCTCGGTTTCCGCCACGGCCACCATTGACAGTTTCAGCGATGCCCATCTGGAAATCGTGGGCGAGGCGGCGGGGGTGAATTCCGGCACGGTCATCCCGGACCCGACCTATAGCCATACCGAACCGACCTCGGCCAATGTCGTGCCCGGCGATGTGGTGCGCCTGCAGGGTTCGGCGCATATTCCCGAAGGTCGCAACACCGATACGACCGTGACCATCACCGTGCCATCCGGCCTGACGATCCCGGCGGATTCCGCGAACCTGACGATTGCCCTGATTTCGCCAGGGGGGGATACGACGTCCGACATCGTGGACCCGGATGGCAATATACCCGGCCTGCAGGTCACTTCCACCACCGCAACCGATGTCACCCTGATCCGGCCGACCTATACGCTGCCTGCTGGTGACTGGTCGATTACGACACATGACGATGGCACCTCGTCGCTTGTCATCAAGCTGGGCACATTGGTCAATAATGACCAGTTGTCCGGCGCGCATGCGGTTGCGCTGGCGTTCAACGCGGTGGTGGACAATTCGATCGCCAACATCGACGCATCCAGCCTGCATGTCGGCATGCAGGTGACGGCCAACGGCAGCGCCACGCCGATCACCACCAATACCGCGCACCTGACGGTTGTGACGCCTGCGCTGGGCCTGACGCAGGCCGAGGGACCGGCGCAGACCGCGCAGGACCTTGCGCTGGGTATCGTGCAGATGCAGGCGACGTTGAAAAATACCGGCGACGCCACGGCCTATAACGCGCAGATCACCGGGCTGATCGGTCCCAACGAAACCTATATCCCGGGAAGCGAGCGGTACACCATCACCAACGCGGATGGCACCACCAGCACGGGTACGCTGACGGTGGGGACGGACCCGTCCGATGGCCATCCGGTTTTCTCGCTGCCATCGCTTGCGGCGGGACAGACGCTGACACTCCTCTATCAGGCCCGGATCACCGATATTACGCAGCCGGTGGCCGAACATACCGCCGTGGCCACGGCCCAGGACATGGACCCGGCGATAACTGAATACCAGGGCACGGCAATCGGGGCGGTCGGGTCCGCCGAAGGCCCGCGCGACGGGACGTTATCGTCGCCGCAGAACAATATCCGCGCCGTATCCTCATCGGGGATTGGCGTGGTGACGGGGCAGGTTTACGAGGTGATCGGCCGTCCCGATACGTGGGGTACGTTCGATCCGAATCTGGATACGCCACTGGGTGGCGTGCCGCTGAGCAGTGTGGATGCCACGGGGCAGAAGTTCGTCTATACGACGGATGCCAGTGGCAATTACATTGCAACGCCCCTGTTTGACGGCACGACGACCCTGACCCTTCCCGATGCCGGAAGCGGGAACCCCGTGACCGTGCCCGCCAACGCGACGCAGGTGGCAGGACTGGCGATACAGTCCGATGGGCACTGGATGCTTGTCGAAACCCCGGATGGCAGGTTGGTGACGGGCCAGAACGTGGTTTATGAACTGCCTGATACCGCGCCGGTCATTTCGGGCTTTTCACGCGGGACCGTTACGGTCGCGGGGGGCAGCACGAACCTCATTTCGAACGGTGCGGGGGTCAACGATGCCGAAATCGCCCGGCTGGTTGCGGCCTATCCTTCGGAATATGGCTATAACGGCGCGGTCCTGAGCGTTTCGCGTGTCAGTGCGGCGGGTGTTGCGACCCCCGATGCGAATGACGTGTTCGGCGGCCAGTCCGGTCTGTCCTTTGGCGCCAGTGGCGCGGTAATGCTGAATGGCACGCAGGTCGGTACTTATACGCAGGGCAGCGGGACGCTGAAGATCACCTTTGGTGTGAATGCAGCAGAGGTCCAGCAGGCGACGGTGCAGTCGGTCCTTAATGACATCACATGGACGAACACGGCGGAAGCCAACCAGTTCCAGTTCCCCATCGCCATCGGTGTCACGCTGAGTGACGGCAATACCGACAATTCGCAGGGCACCGGCGGCGTCATGACCAGCGCCGTGGCGATCACCACCTTCCATACCAGTGCGTCGGGACAGACGGACGTGACCTTTGTGGAACCGAACGACGCGACGCCCACGCCCACGCCCCTTTTCACCGCCGCGACAGCGCCCGGCGTGGTCGCGCCTGCCGCCACGGCGGTTTTCACGCTGGGCAATGCCCAGGCGGGGGATGCGCTGGTGTTTTCGGGGGCGGGTGATGTGGGCGACATCGTTGCGACGGTGGGGGCGGACGGGTCGCTGCATCTGGCATCGGCATCAAATGGCGCCACCACGGCGCAGTGGAACCGGGCGCTGGCCGATGTCGGGTTCGTCAATATGTCCGACACGCCCGATACGGCCGTGTCGCGCACTGTCGCACTCAGCGTGACCGACGCCGCCACAGGCGATATCACAACCGCGAACGCTGTCGCGACGGTCAACGTGATCGCCGCCAATGATTCCCCCGTGCTTGGCCCCGTGGCCGATGACGTGGTCCCGGCGCGCGAGGACGCAACATCGCCCCCGTCCGCCACGGCGGGTGTCGCCGTTTCCTCGCTGGTGACATCCGTGATCGACCCGGACGCCAATGGCGTGCATGACGGGGCGGTGGGCGTGGCGATGGGCATTGCCGTTGTCGGGGCCGATACGTCCAAGGGGAACTGGTATTATTCAACGGACGCGGGCAGGACATGGACCCTGTTCGCCTCTGCTTCCACGGCGGCCATTTCGTCGGGTAACGCCCTGTTCCTGGTTGGTGGCCCGGATACCCGCATCGCGTTCGTCCCGACCACGACAGATTACAACGGCACGATCGGTGATGCGTTGCAGTTCAAGGCATGGGATGGGTTCGACCCGCATGCCAATGGTTCAACCGGTGCATTGCCTGCAACACTTGGCGCGGCGGCGGCCCTCAATTCCCCGGGCACGTCCTATTCCGCGCAGACGGACACACTGATCGTCAATGTCGCGGCGGTGAATGATGCGCCGGTTGCAACCGGGAATGTGACGCTGCCCCCCATGGCGGAGGATACGACGAACCCGCCGGACGCATCGGTCTCATCGCTGTTTACGCATGTGTTCAATGATTCGCGCGATCAGCAGGTATCGGCCTCCAACCCCGACGGGTCGTCGGCAAATGACCTTGCGGGCATTGCCATTGTCGGAA
>NZ_BANE01000185.1 GCF_000964405.1 Novacetimonas hansenii JCM 7643 | reverse complement strand
TACGAGCATCTTCACCTGTTTGAATGCACGCATTCAAACAGGATATGCCCTAGAAGATCGAATGCCATGCCCGCGAAAATGCGTTGCGTCCCTGCTTGCTGGCGCGGGGGGGGACGCCCTTGATGAGGTGATGGTCACGCAGATGGTCATAGGCGTCGTGATACCATTTGCTGTCGGGGTAGTTATAGGCCAGCACCGCCCCCGTCTTGCGCGCCTGTTCCAGCAGCCCGAGGTCGAGATACACCTCCACAAGGCGTTCAAGTGCTTCGGGCACATGGTTGGTCGTCTGGAAATCCTGCACCACACGCTGGTAGCGGTTGACCGCCGCCTGGTAATTGCGCTGTTCCTGATAGAAACGCCCGACCAGCATTTCCTTGCCCGCAAGATGGTCGCGGCACAGATCGATCTTCAACTGGGCATCGCGGGCATAAGGTGTCTGCGGAAAGCGTGTGATGACCTCTTCGAGCGCATCCATCGATTCGATGGTGCCCTGCTGGTCACGCTGTACGTCGGCGACCTGTTCATAATAGCACAGCGCACGCAGATAGAAGGCATAGGCGGCATCAGAACTGGTGGGATGCAGTTCAAGGAATCGGTCGAGCTGCTGCACCGCCTCGGGATACTTGCTCTGCAGATAGTCGGAATACCCCTCCATCAACTGTGCATTGGCAGTGTATTGGGAGTAGGGATAGTTACGTTGCAGCACGTCGAACTGGATGGTCGCAAGGACATAGCGGTTGGTGCGCAGGGCATCAACACCATGATTATACAGGGTTTCTGCCGATCCTACGCGGGGCGCATGCTCCATGATCGCGCTGTTACCGTTACACGCCGCAAGGAAAGCCAGCGCGGGCAGGCCCAGCAGGCGCGGCGCGATGCCACCAAGTCGGCGGAGAAGGAGGGAGTGTCGAGTTCTGCGTGGTGACATGCCGGCTCTTCCAGTTGCGCGTGCTTTATATCATGTGCGCAAGCGTGGTGAAGAGCATCGTATCGTTTTCATGTGCTTCATGCGGCGACGCGACCGATCTGCCCCTTGTGCAGGGGGGCGCCATGCAGGCGCCATGCGGTCGTATCGGCCATCAATGCCCGCAACAGGCGGTTGTTCAGGGTGTGCCCTGATTTATGCCCATGAAAATCGCCGTGGATCATCGCGCCGGACAGGTAAAGATCGCCAATCACATCAACCACTTTGTGGCGCACGAATTCGTCCGGCCTGCGCAACCCGGTGGGATTGAGGATGCGGTCGCCATCGACAACGATTGCGTTTTCCAGTGACCCCCCCCGTGCAAGCCCCGCCGCATGCAACGCATCAATTTCGTGGCGCAGGGTAAATGTGCGGCAGTTTTCAAGGTCACGCCGGAAGGAGGCGGCACAGACCCGTGCGGAAAATATCTGCCGCCCGATGGCTGGTGCCGCAAATTCGATCGACATGCTGATGGTCAGGCCATCGGTCGTGGGGGGGGACAGTTCGGCGAACGCGTCCCCGTCCTCCACCCGCACGGTGCGCAGGATCTCCAGCGTGGGGCGGGCGGCGGCCTGACGTTCACGCCCGGCGCAGTCCAGCAGGAACATGAATTCGGATGCCGAACCATCAAAGACCGGCACTTCTGGTCCATCGAGGTCGATATACGCATTGTCGATCCCGCATCCGCACAGGGCGGACATCAGGTGTTCGATGGTCGCCACCCGCAGGGGCGAAGACGGCGCCGCATCACCAATAACCGTACTGAGCCGCGTATCGACCACATGGTCGTAAACGGCAGGGATGATGCGGCCATCAAGGTCGGTGCGACGGAAAATGATGCCCGTATCGACGGGGGCGGGCGCCAGAGACAGCGCAATGCGCCGCCCGGTATGCAGGCCCGTGCCGATGCTGCTGATGGGGCGGCGCAACGTGTGCTGCCACATGGCATCAGGCGCATCGGGCCGGGGCATGACCGTTTCGGTAACGCACGAATCGCTAAGTTCACGCGGACCTATCGACATGCCATCCATTGTGCGCATCCCTCGATACAGGTGAATATGTTGGCTACGGAGCAGGTGAGGGAATAGTAGGCCCGACGTGTCCGGTTTCACCAGTCAATGATTATTGCCAAGCGTTACCATGTCCACACACGTGAAAAAACATGGCCGGGCATGGTGTTACATTCTGCAACGCCATGCCCGGCTGGTGTTTTTTTCGATTATCCGCGACGCAGGAATGCGGGAATGTCGAGGCCATTGTCATCAGGCGTGCCGCCGTTGCCCTGTGGGGGGACGCTGCCCTGTGGTGCGTTGCTCTGTGGTGCGCTGCCCTGGGGGGGGCGTGACTGCCCCTGCGGCAGGGATGGTTCGGTCCGCTCCGCCTGGGCCGGGGGGGCGGCCTGCGGTTCAGGCTGCTGCGGGGTGGCCGAACGGCGGCGCAGCGCGCCGGTAACGATGCCGAACAGGTTGCGCTGCGGCTGCTGCGGTTCGGTGACGGTGGCCTTGGCCCCATCGGAAAACAGCGATGAACGCGGTGACCCGCGCTGCGCCTGTGCCACCTGTTGTGGCACCGTATGCGGGGACGGGGCCGAAGGGGGCATGTTGGGCTGACGCAGCGGTGTGGCCCCGGCGGACAGATGTTGCGGTGCTGCCGCCCCCATCGGCGGGGCGGCGGGGGGCTGCTGTCCCATGGGGGGCGTGGCGGGCGGTGCCGCCTGTGCC
>NZ_BANE01000186.1 GCF_000964405.1 Novacetimonas hansenii JCM 7643 | reverse complement strand
TGCAGGGAGCACGCTCCCTGCCGGGGCCGGGCAGAGCCCGGAGGGGGCGTCTGTTATACGTGCAGTTCCCCTCGCCAAGTGGAAGATTGTGGGCTAACTGTCTGGAATGACGTGTGTACGAAAAGGGAACATGCTCCAGCTTTGCGCGCTGGCCATGGTGATGGGCCTGTGGGGAGGATCGGCCATGGCTCTACCCGACGGTGGGGATGCAGCCGTGGCCTATCGCGTTCCGGCGCAGGCCATCGGATGTGCAACGGCCACCGCCGCGCGGCACCTGTCGGATGGGCGCGTCGGGACGGGATGCCACCCTGCGGGCGCGGCAGTACGCTGGGTACTGGCGCAAAGGGACGGGGATGTCATCGCCCTGCGCCGGGGGGACAGAGGGCGCCATGACCGCGCGGTATATTTCCGCATGCATGATGTTACGCGCGATACCGCATCAGGCAGTATTTCAGCCCTATGGCACGGGCTACGCAACAGGGCCACCGCCATGCAGGCGGCCCTGTTGCAGGGGCCGGGCGGAGGGTGGGCCGCGCATCGGCACGCCCTGCACTGGCGCGCAATATTCGCGGCAGGGGCGGCGATTACCGTGGGCTGGCCGGTACTGCGCCTGATAGTGCGATGGTGGGGGCGACGGCGCGCACGCGCGATCTGTGCCGCATTGGTCATGCAGCATGCCGATACGTTGCGCCTGCGGCGGCGGCAGTTGTTGGGCCGCAACAGTTATGGCGTTGTCAAACCGGAAAAATGGCATCGTGAACGTGATGAATTCATTGCCACCATCATGCGCCCCGCCCTGCGTCAGGCGGGACGTGCGGCGCAATGGCCCCGAATCGCCCCATGGGTCACGGCACGCATCGAACAGGTCGCGCGCGGCACGCCCCAACGACCCGATATCGTCGGGCCGGGCATGGACCCATTGGAATACGAACAGTACTGCGCCGCCGAACTGCGCGATGACGGGTGGCAGGCCGACACCACCGTGGGCAGCGGCGATCAGGGCGCGGACATCATCGCCACGCGCCGGGGCCTGCGTATGGTGGTGCAATGCAAGCTTTACAGTCGCACGGTCGGCAATGACGCGGTCCAGCAGATCAGCGCCGCGCGCGCCCATTATGATGCGGCGGTGGCGGTGGTCGTGTCCAACGCCGCCTATACCCGCGCCGCGCGGCAACTGGCACGGACCAACGGCGTATGGCTGTTGCATCATGACGAACTGCGTGGCCTTGCGCACCGGTTGAAACAGGGCGTCACCCCGGCGGTCACGGCCTGAGTCCCACGGATGGCGGCCATACAGCCGGGATTATGTCAAACTATGTTTTTTGTGGCCGGGATGCGCGTTATAACGCACCCCCGATTCCATGCGTCGCCCGCATGCCAATCCCCCGGCAAAACCAGCGGCAAAAAGGCTGCGGCCACGGACCAATATCCCGGTTTTTCCGGGGTTTAGTCCTGTTTGCGCGTTGTGTCGTTCGGCAGCGGCTTTTCACGCGGCATGCGACGGATATTGATAAGAAGGTGGGCAATCATGCGTGCTGAGTTGCTCATGGCTCATGTCTCCTATCTCCTCTATACATATAGAGCCTGACGAAAGCGAAGGTTTCATGCCTCATTTCAGAAAAAATCCGACATGGACTGTTACCGTCGCTGACATGGCCGGGAACGCGCCAATCCTGTAAAGGCGGCGCGGTATGCCGGGGCATGGTGCCCTCCGGCCGTTGGGAAGGACACCACCATGGCCTATCTCTATCTGGCGCTTGCCATCGGGGCGGAGGTCACGGCAACTTTCTTCCTGACCCTGTCGGATGGATTCACCCGGCGCATGCCGTCATGCGTGACGGTGGTGGGATACCTGACCGCGTTCTATGCCCTGTCACAGGCCCTGCGCACCATTCCCACCGGCATCGCCTATGCCATCTGGTCCGGCGTCGGAACAGTCGCCATCACGCTCGTCTCGTGGGTGTGGCTGGGGCAGAAACTCAACCTTGCCGCCATCGGGGGCATGGTGCTGATTATCGCCGGGGTCATGGTGATGAACCTGTGTTCCGGCGGGTCTGGCCACTGATCCGCCGCCCGGGATAGCGACCAGAAGAAGCGACCAGAGGAAGCCGCAGGAGGAGATCGCCCAAGGAAGCGACCAGAAAAAGCGATCAGGGAAAGAGGCCAGAAAAAGCAGCCGGGGGAACGCGACGCACGCACGGCCCCGCGACGCCGCATCCATCGTCATCGCAGGGGCGTCAGGATATGGTCGGACTCATTGTCCCCATCAGGGGGCCTGAGCCCGTTGCAACCATAACGTCATAAAAGGGCGCGGGGGCGGACGGCCTTATCGCCTGCCGCCATGGCCACCACCGGGACCACCCCCACCGCCGGGGCCACCGCCCGGCCCGCCACCATGATC
>NZ_BANE01000187.1 GCF_000964405.1 Novacetimonas hansenii JCM 7643 | reverse complement strand
GGGAGGGCGAGAGCGGAACATAGATACGACAGATAGAGCACCGCACTATCATTTCGATGCGAATCCGGATCATCTATGAATGACGCTTTAAGAATAATATTTTACAGACGCAATTATGTCGCGTTGGGGACGCCAATGGATCCCGATCTCTGTGATTGGTTACATATGTTCTCGGGCAAAGATTGAGGCATTGCACACATAAAAGAGGGCACACTCACGTGGCTGTGACCAGAGAGCGGCGGCTTTACAAGAGATCATAATTTTGCCCCCCATCAGGCGGGGGGCTCGGCATCGCGTCGGGCAAGCGCCTCTTTGAGTTCGCGCTCGATCTGCTGCCGCTCGCGGCGGCTCAGGTGAAAGCTGGTCAGTTCGGCGCGTAGCATCTGGATGTGGTCGTAGTGCGTGGTCATCGTCCTGTTCCTTTCGTTTCTTGAAGACAGGACGGACGGCTCATGCCGGGGTGGACCGGGTCA
>NZ_BANE01000188.1 GCF_000964405.1 Novacetimonas hansenii JCM 7643 | reverse complement strand
ACGAACGGAGAGGTCGAACCCACGGTCCCAAGGAACGCAAGCCCGCCCTGAAGGCGCGTCTGCACCAGTTCGACCGAACGCAGGATCGACATCGTCGTCCATGAATGCAGGTCGATCGCCTCCTGCATCGTGCCTTCGTGGTGTTCGGCCGCAGTAATGCCGGTCTGTGCGATATAGCGGAAGGGCGAGCTGGCGGGCATCGCGTCGGAACCGGCCTGGATGGTCGGCTTGGTCCAGAAATCGGTTTTCATGATCTTCGCATCCTTGAGGATGCGCGCCTGCTCCAGGAACTTGCTGATCATGATGTACCACGTGCCGACCGACATGACGACCATGATCAGCAGAACGGTACGGGCAATGAAGTCACCGTTCGACCACAGGGCGCCCAGACCATACGGGTTGGCCTCCGCCCCTCCTCCGCCTGCGGCGAAAGCCATGGCCGGCGCGGCCGTCATCAGCACTACGGCCGCGGTAAGAAGGATACGATGCTGTCGGGTCATTGTAATCAAGATCCTCTGACGGGAAAGAAACGGTGCGGGGTCCCGGCAATACAGGGGACCGGCAGACGACAGGGCCGGGACCGGCCCGCCATACGGTAAAACGGTCATTTTTCATGAACCGGATGGTCAGGCCCATGCAGCATCCGCGCGATATTGGGCGGCGCGATGCGGGGCACGACCGGGATGGAAAGGACAGGGCCATGGGGCGGCACGGCGGCGGGAAGGAAGGATGGCGCATCACGGACGATCCGCAACGGGATCAATTGCGCCCGGGGTGGGGCGGGAAACATGTTCCATGACTTGGGATGCAGGCCATAGGCAAAAATACCGACCGCGACGACATGCAGCACCGCAACACCTGCAATTACCCGCGCGAATGGGGTCTGCCGACGTTGCAGTCTTACATAATCCATCCCGGAACCACCCTTATCCCAAACCCGTGCCATGGCATGCCAACGCGTGCCTGCCCGCCCGACGGAACGGGGCATGACGCATGACGATGCCGGTTATGGGATTGGGCGGTTTCCGCCGTCGCATGTCAAGGCGGTTATGCACCGGAAACGGAACAATTTTCCCGCAAGTGCCTCACACCCGGCCTGAAAAGGGGGTGCGGGGCGGACCTGTACGCCGATTGATGGCCGGGGGATGCGAAAACACCCCCCATTTACGCGCCCGCCCGCACCACGGGACGGGCACGCGGGGATCACTGCGCCTGTGCGCTGGCTTCCGAGCGGGTGGCCCCAACCTGCGCCGCAAGGGAGGCGGCCATGAAATCATCAAGGTCGCCATCAAGGACAGCGCCCGGATTCGTCTTTTCCATGTTGGTCCGCAGATCCTTGACCAACTGATAGGGGGCAAGGACATAGGAACGGATCTGGTGGCCCCAGCCGATATCGGTCTTCGCCGCCTCGGTCTGTGCCGCCGCCGCCTCGCGCCGTTGGAGTTCTTGCTCGTACATCCGCGCCTTGAGCATCGCCATCGCGGTCGCGCGGTTACGGTGCTGCGACCGGTCGGTCTGACACGCAACGACAATCCCGGTGGGGATGTGGGTGATGCGGATGGCCGATTCCGTCTTGTTGACGTGCTGCCCGCCCGCACCAGACGCGCGGAAGGTATCGACGCGCAAATCGGCCTCGTTGATGTCGATTTCGATGGAATCGTCAATCACGGGATAGACCCACACCGACGCGAATGAGGTCTGCCGCCGCGCCGCCGCGTCAAACGGGGAAATACGCACAAGCCGGTGGACCCCGGCCTCCGTCTTCAGCCAGCCATAGGCATTCGGGCCGCTGACCTGAATGGTGGCGGATTTCAGGCCGGCCTGCTCCCCTTCGGAACTTTCCATCAGGGTCACTTTGTAGCCATGCTGCTCGGCCCAGCGGGTATACATGCGCAGCAGCATCTCGGCCCAGTCCTGCGCCTCTGTCCCGCCTGCGCCCGCATTCACCTCAAGGTAGCAGTCATTGCCGTCAGCCTCGCCCGAAAGCAGGCTTTCGGTCTCCCGCCGCTTTGCTTCCTCGGCCAGCGCACGCAGGGCCAGCACCCCTTCGGCCACGACATCGCCGTCGCCTTCCATCTCTGCCAGTTCCACGAGTTCGATCGTATCGCGCACGTCGCCTTCAAGCTTCTGCACGCCCTCGATCTGGTTCGCCAGCAGCGTACGCTCGCGCATCAGTTTCTGCGCGGCCTCGGCATCATTCCACAGGTCCGGGTCTTCGACGCGGTTATTCAGTTCCGCGAGACGTTCAGTTGCGACATCCCAGTCAAAGATGCCTCCTCAGCAGCGCCACCGACTGCTTGATCTGGTCATTCAGGGCCTCGGTCTCGGCAGACATCGGGGCTTACTCCTACGCTCATCGTGATAGGGACACATGCGACCGGCGGGCATGGCAGCCACACCGGGCCATCGTGTCAGGTCTCAATCCTGTCAGGCGTCAATACAGGCCGCCCATTCCGATGTCACCCCCGGATGGCACGGGCGGCGCGGACGAACCGGGCGAAGACTGCCCCACCGTCCCCGGCACGCCGTTCCCCACCGGGCCATGGCCGGGGGCCGTCGCCATGTCGCTTTCGGAATCGGGCATGTTCTCCGCCCCTGTATCAGCGGCTGTAAGCGTGCCAATCGCACCCGCGCCCATATCAACGCTGATGCCGGGTTGCTGGTCGGGCTTGAAGGCGTCAATCGCCATGCCCATGCCGGTATTGTACTGCGCAAGGCGCATGCCAGGCGGCGCACGGAAATCCACCCGTGGCCGTTCCGCCAGCGCGGCCTTCATCACCTGGTTCCAGATCGGGCCTGCAATCACCCCACCGGTTTCATTGCGGCCAAGGCTTTGCGGTGTATCGAACCCGATCCATACCACCGTCACCAGATCGGGGGAGAAACCGGCGAACCATGCATCGTTGAAATCCTGGCTGGTACCGGTCTTTCCCGCCACAGGCTGATCGATCCCGGCGCCAGCGCGCACACCGGTGCCCCGACGGATCACATCACGCAGCATGGTCACGACCTGGTACGCACTGTCGGCGGACACAACCTGCGGGCGCGTATCTTGCAGCACAGGCCCGGTATCGGACGCCGTGGCGGCATCCGGCCCACCAGGGGGCAAAGCAGACGCGACAGGCACGGACGGCGCGGCGCCTGATGATACGGCCCCCGATGCTACGCCTCCCGATGATACGACGCCGGGCGATGCGGGCACGGATGTCGGGGACACGGGTGTTGCGGGCATGGGACCAAGCTGAAGCCCCGGCGCGCGCCACAGGACATTGCCGTTGCGGTCCTTCACATCATCAATCAGCGTCGGCGTCACCAGATGGCCACCCGCCGCCAACGTGGCATAGGCCCCGGCCTCCCGCATCACGGTCGTTTCCACGGCACCCAGGGCGGCGGGCAACACCAGCGGCATGGAATGCACGAGGTCGAGTTTCTGCGCCATGTCGGCCACCGACTTCATGCCGATCTGTGCGGCAAGGCGGATCGTGACCAGATTGCGCGATTCCCGCAGGGCATCATGCAGCATGGTCGGACCCCAGAAGTCCTTTTCATAATTGTTGGGATGCCATTCGCCATAAGATACCGGCGAATCATCGAACTTCTGCGATGGCGAAATCCCCTGCTCCATCGCGGCAAGATAGACGAACGGCTTGAACGACGATCCCGGCTGGCGCGCGGCCTGTGTCACGCGGTTGAACTGCGATGCACGGAACGACCATCCCCCCACCATCGCCAGCACACGCCCGGTGCGCACGTCAATGGTCGTCAACGCCCCTTCGACACGGGGCACTTGTCGCAGGGCGACGCCGGAACTGTCGGCCATCGGTTCGATCATCACGACATCGCCGGTCGCAATCCCCTTGCCCGTACGCATCCACGAACGGTCACGCACCGGAAGTTCCCCGGTGCGCGGGATGACGGGGGACTTGCCCTCCAGCCAGCCGACCTGCCCCGTCGCCGCCGAAAGCACGACCGCAAGACGCCACGTTGTCAGCATGGAGGCCGGCGCCCCGACCCGCGCCAGTGCACTGGCCCAGTCCCCATGCGGGTCCACATCGTCCAGATGCGTGACCGGCCCGCGCCAGCCGCCATGGGCACGGTCATAACGCATCAGCCCTTCGTGCAGGGCCGTCGTCGCCACCTGCTGCAGGTGCGGGTCCATGCTGGTATGGACCGAAAGGCCACCTTCCATGGTGGAATTGATGCCGTATTTATCGATCAACTGGCGGCGCACCTCCTCCGAAAACCATTCGGAACCGGGAACAGGGCCGGGACGGGTGAAGGAGGCGGGGATCAGGGGTTCCTGTTCCGCCGCACGGGCTTCCTGCGGGGTGATGGCATGCAGGTCGGCCATACGTTCCAGCACCCAGTTGCGCCGCCCGGTCGCAGCCTGCGGAAAGCGCACGGGATTGTAGTTGGTGGGCGATTTGGGCAACGCGCCAAGGAAGGCGGCTTCCGCATTGTCAAGCTGATCCAGCGGCTTGTTGAAATAGGTCTGTGCCGCGGCCCCGATGCCGTACGCCCCGTCGCCAAGATAGATTTCATTGAGGTAGATTTCGAGGATCTGCTGCTTGGAAAGCGTCTGTTCCAGCCGCATCGCCAGCAGCGCCTCCTTGGCCTTGCGTTCCATCGACACGGCGTTGGAGCCCAGCAGCATGATGCGCGCCACCTGCTGCGTGATGGTGGACGCACCGATCGGCCGGTGTTTGGAGCCGTGCATCATCAGGTCCGTCAGGCCCGCGCGGATGATCGCCAGCGGGTCCACCCCGCCATGGGTGAAGAACTTCTGATCCTCCGCCGCAAGGAAGGCGTTGCGCACACGTTCGGGAATCGCGCTGTAGGGAACGAAGATCCGCCGCTCCGCCGCGAGTTCGGCCATGATCTGGTCATCGCCGGAATAAAGGCGGCTCATCACCGGGGGCTGATAGGTACGCAGCCCGTCAACAGTCGGCAGCCCTTCGGCCAGGCGTGAATATTCCTGCCACGCGACGACACCGCCAACCCCACCGGCCAGCAGCACGACACCCAGCACCCCGCCCGCCAGCCTGCGCACCAGGCGATAACGCGGGCGCGG
>NZ_BANE01000189.1 GCF_000964405.1 Novacetimonas hansenii JCM 7643 | reverse complement strand
GTCTTCTGAAGCTTTTTAGAAAAAGCTTCACCAAAAACCTTTATCATTTCAGTATGTTATATCTCCTGACTATTTCAAATAGCCTCTAAGATACACCGCACATAGGTGCAAAGATCAAAACGAGGCAGCCCAACGCAGCCGCAGGCTTTTGCGGACAGGGGCGTCGTAGCTTCCTGTTATTGTTGTCACGTAAGTTATTTATATTGTTGATATATAATAGGTTCCCGCTGAAGCGCATGCTGTCCTCATGCCTCGTCATGGGAGGAGAAGGCTCAGTCAGGATCAAGGGCTGAATCCGGTCGGATATTTTGGGGATCACCAGCATGGCCCCCACAGGGGCGTAATGTTTCCCGCAGTTGGAAGCATCGATGCATGAGCGTGGCGGCAACATCTGGTGCGTCGCTATTTACGGGGTCCGGGGGGTGCGCGATAAGGGCGCTCCGGCTTTTCGCTCTCTTTACGTTATCTGGGGCCCCATGATCCGTCTCGACACCATCAGCAAGCATAATGGCCATCGCGTGATTTTCATCGACGCTTCGGCCGCCCTCCAGAAAGGGGAGAAAGTCGGGCTTGTCGGGCCTAATGGGGCAGGTAAGACAACATTGTTTCGCCTGATTACAGGGCAGGAAGAACCTGACGAAGGGCAGGTCCTGATCGAACGTGGCCTCACTGTGGGTTTTTTCAATCAGGATGTGGGGGAGATGGCAGGCCGCAGCGCGGTCGCAGAGGTGATGGACGGTGCCGGCCCTGTGGCAGCCATCGGAGCCGAACTGTCCCAACTTGAATCCGCCATGGCGGACCCGGACCGCTTTGATGAACTGGACATCATTCTTGAACGGTTTGGCGAAGTACAGAGCCGTTTTGAGGAATTGGGCGGCTATGCCCTGGAAGGGCGTGCGCGCGAAGTCCTGCACGGGCTGGGATTCAGTCAGGAAATGATGGATGGCGATGTCGGCCGCCTGTCGGGGGGATGGAAGATGCGCGTGGCGCTGGCGCGCATCTTGCTGATGAAACCGGATGTTATGCTGCTTGATGAACCGAGCAACCATCTCGACCTCGAAAGTCTGATCTGGCTGGAGCAGTTTCTGGCCGGTTATGACGGTGCCCTGCTGATGACTTCGCACGACCGTGCCTTCATGAACAGGATCATCAACAAGGTGATCGAGATTGATGGCGGTGTATTGTCAAGTTTTTCCGGTGATTATGAGTTCTATGAACAACAGCGCGCCCTGAACGAAAAGCAGCAGCAGGCACAGTTCGAACGCCAGCAGGCCATGCTTGCCAAGGAAGTCGCCTTTATCGAGCGTTTCAAGGCGCGGGCCTCCCACGCTGCGCAGGTGCAGAGCCGGGTCAAGAAACTGGACAAAATTGATCGGATAGAGCCCCCGAAACGCCGTCAGACACTTGCCTTTACCTTCCCGCCTGCCCCCCGTTCCGGCGATGCGGTCGTCAACCTGCGCGGTGTGGACAAGGCCTATGGCAGCCGGGTGATCTACCATGATCTTGACCTGTTGATCCGCCGCCAGGAACGCTGCTGTGTGCTGGGTATCAACGGGGCGGGTAAATCGACCCTGTTGAAACTGGTCACTGGTACTATTGAACCGGACGCAGGAACCGTCACCCTTGGCGGTAGTGTCAAGATGGGATATTTCGCGCAGCATGCCATGGACCTGCTGGATGGCAATCTGACGATTTTTGAAACCCTGAACAATGCCTTCCCACTTGCTTCCCAAGGGGTGCTCAGGTCACTGGCGGGCAGTTTTGGCTTCTCTGGCGACGATATCGACAAGCTGTGTCGTGTTCTGTCCGGTGGGGAAAAAGCACGTCTTGTTCTGGCCATGATGTTGTTTGACCCACCGAATTTCCTGGTGCTGGACGAACCGACCAATCACCTTGATCTTGCCACCAAGGAAATGTTGATCACGGCCCTGGCCGATTATGACGGCACGATGCTTTTCGTCTCCCATGACCGTCATTTTCTGGCAGCACTTTCCAACCGTGTCCTGGAACTTACACCAGAAGGCCTTCATCGTTATGACGGTGGTTACACGGAATATGTTGCCCGAACCGGTCGTGAAGCACCGGGCCTGCATGAATGATGGCGGCGTCATGATCGGCGGGCTGTCAGGTTTGTCAGCCGGCCGGTTGCGACAGGCGATGGTGTGCGGCAGCCATGGGTAAGCAGGACGGGTATGCACAGATAAAATCGGGTTTTCCCTTACGATGGGAAAAGGGCGATGATAGTCCTGCATGACCGATAGGGTATGGATTACCAGTGCCTGACCCACTGAAAACCGTGGGATCAGGATATATAAAGAGATGGAGTGGGGCGTTGCTACAGAAACTTCGGGAGATCAATCATGATCGTACGCTTCTGGTGAATGCGGGGGTGTGTTTCTGCGTGATTGCCATGCTTGGCCTGGGCAACCTGTTTTGTAGTTTCGTGCTGCATACCGATATGTCGTACCTGATGCCATGGCTGCTGGTGGGGGTGATATCCTATTTCTTTTTGCCGAGCCTGATTCTTTGGATCGCAACTGGACATCCATCCTGACAATTAAACTAAGGTGTCGGGAATTACGTGACAGATCGCAATGGCGATATCATGCTGTCCTCACTGGGTATGCAGCATGTGTCAGATGTTTTGGGGGGCAGAGGATAAATCGTAATCAATGGCTTTGGCGGGGACAGGTAACGCGGTGAGTATGGTGAAACACGGCATAGTTGTCATGATTTTTCCATATGCCGTAACCGACGTCGCAAGGGTTCATCAACAAATCGCATCACACCATATGCAAATATTGTCAGAGATGTCACGCTCAGCCCGATAATGAATGCGGTCATGCCGTAACCAATGGTATGATGCTGGTAAAAATTCATGAAAATCCATAAGGCGACATAATGCGTCATGTAAAGTGGATAAGATAAGCGGCCAAGAAAAGAACACAACTTCTCCGTAACGCCGGATACATGTATTCCCGCACCCATCATGATGAGTGATGGATAAAATACAAAAACGACCAATTCTTCCGCAAGCCATTCATGCGAGAAGAAAGGCATTACAAACGTCAGCACAAGCAATGCACCGATGGCATAGAAATGTAGGTTATTTTTCCATATGAGGTGGTAACGATAAATGAAAAGACCTGCCAGGAATGAAAAGCTGACACGCGCGGCACCAGTCCAGAAGCCATTTGCATCCCATCCGTTATAAATCCATCCATCACGATAGCCACAAATGCCCAGCCACAGAGCTGCGATGCAGAGAAGAACGCCAAGTGCAGGCCGGGCGACACGCCACAAAACAAGCGCATATACGATACTGGCGATATATTCCCAGAACAAAGACCATTCCGGTGCATTGAGGCCAAAGAGATTGTGCGTGCGTTCGACCATCGTTGGATAGGGCACAACCAGAAGTGTTGTTAAAAAAAGCATGGTGATGCGCCCGACACCATAAGAAGCAGGCACCGGCATGAAGGGATCAAACAGAAAAGCCAGAAGGCCAAGAACCGCACCGAACACAACCATGGGATGAAGCCGGATCAGGCGATGGCGAACAAAACGTATGAAACCAAGGGTTCGTATCCTGTCATCATAAGCATAGCCCATGACAAATCCTGACAGGCAGAAGAAAAAATCAACAGCCAGGAAGCCATGTCCAATAAAATTCTTTGTATAGTCCAGGATAGCCATTTCCATAAAGTGGAAGATGACAACGGAAATGGCTGCCAAACCGCGAAGGCCGTCGAGAGCAACAAAATGCTTGCGGTGTTCGACTTCTGTTATCGCCTCGGCATCGGATTGAGACATGAGAGTCCTTTGACATTTTATCGTCAGGCTATAAGGCGGCAATATATTTCGATATTTTAACGAAATTCAAGCTTATTACAGCTCACCCCCGCGTGATCGCATCCGCCATGCTGATCGTAGGGCCAGAGCCCGCCAGGCGTCGATACAACCTGCGCGGGATCGAATAGCCATGGCAATGATGAATGGGAAAGAGCAGGGGAGTGTCTGGCAGTGTCCGTCTGCTAACGAAGTGCAATAAGGATAATTTTATAAATATTTTCAGTGAATTAATTTGGGTTTTGAGTATTTTTTCAAGTGATGTCATCCAAAATGATGCATTTATCAGCGATCTGTTTGTTGGGTGCTTGAGTGCATTTCCTGTGCCCATCCGGATTATGTCAGAAGGTCTGACGCGTATGGTGTTGACGCTGTGTGCCGCCGGATATTCCACGGGCGCGAGTTTGAGAGGCAGGGGGGCAGAGCATCAGTGTTACTGATGCCCATGGCATGAAAAGGTGTCTTGGGACAAAGGCTCCGTACCGCAGGCTGTGTCCGTGGGGATCATCATCACCATGGTCATCGAAGCGGTTTACCTGCATGCCTGTCACCACGTCTTTTACAAGGGCAACGTTTTGGTGGTTTGTCATATGTTCTGTGGGCTGTATGCAAGGGACATAAAAGAAATGCATATGCAGCCTTGCTTTTTGAAGGTAGAGAATTTTATAAAGCGGGTTATCAAGTCAACGGTCCCGTGCGAACGGGTGAAAAGGGAATGCTGTGCAACTCCGGCTGGGGAAGTCGCCCCGGGGGTTCAGTCAGCAACTGTCCCCGCAACTGTAGGCGGCGAATGTTACAGCCATGCTACCATCTGGTGGCAGCCACTGACTTCGGTTGGGAAGGCGGATGTGACGTGATGACCCGTAAGTCAGGAGACCTGCCGTTGAGTTCAGATTGTCGCCGGGCGGGCTGAGCCGGAGGCGGGTCAAGGTTTCATGTATTTTCTTCTGTAATGCCGTGTCATGGCGATGTGCAGGTCGGTTTCCCGGTCGGGGGCTGGCGGCATCTGGAATTGTTGCTTTTTTTACCAACACTGCCACCTGACAGGCTCCTTTTCATGATCTATTTCCGCTCCCCCTGCGTTTCGCGGCGCAGGGTCCGTGCATTTTTTGTCAATTGCACTCTGGCAAGCAGCGTTGTCGCATATTCACATGCCTATGCTCAGGCCCCCCAGACCCAGATTGAGGAAGACCGCGCCCGGCTGGGCAATTCCACACCATTGGTGGAACAGATTGACCCCGCGACCGTGCGTGATTCACAACGCGCGCAGGCTGATGCGCAGGAAAAGGCTGCCGGGGATGACAGGCTCGACACCAGCGGTAATCTGCTGGGCGATATGTGGGGGGCACGATCATGGTTGTACAGGCATGGTGTCACTTTTGATATTCAGGAGGTTGATGAAGTCTGGGGCAATGGCACAGGTGGCACGCCGTCGTCCAATGATGGTGCGTCAGGTTCGGGCACCGGTCCGGCCTATGACGGTGTGACCATGCCGACGTTAAGCATTGATACTGAAAAGCTGTTTGGCCTGAAGGGCGGATTGTTCAATGTCAGTGCGTTGCAGACACGCGGGCGTTCAATCTCGCAGGATCATCTTGCCAATTTCAATCCCATCAGTGGCTTCGAGGCTGATCGCTCCACCCGCCTGTTTGAATTGTGGTACCAGCAATCCTTTTTGAATGGGAAACTGGACATAAAGATCGGGCAGCAGGATCTTGATACTGAATTCCTGATCAGTGATTATGCATCTCTTTACCTGAATTCAAACTTTGGCTGGCCGATGGCGCCTTCGGTCAACCTGTATGGCGGTGGTCCGTCGTGGCCACTATCCTCGCCTGCCGTTCGCGTCCGTTACCGGCCAAGCGAGAAGTTCACCTTCATGTTCGCGGCTGCCGATGATAATCCGCCAGGTAACCGTACCAATTCCTTTGCCATACAGAATGGCGGTAACGGCGCGGATCCGACAAATCAGGTCACTAATGATGGCAGCGGGACACAGTTCAACATGGGCACAGGCGCCCTGCTGATTACTGAATTGCAATACGCACTGAACCCACAGCCGGCTGATATGTCGAATGTAACCAAGGATCCGGGCTTGCCGGGTGTGTACAAGTTGGGTGGGTATTACGATACCGCAAAATTCCCCGATTATCGCTATAACAACATGGGCAAGCCTCTTGGTGGCGCTGATGACAGCACCGGGATCCCGCGCTGGGATCGCGGGAACTGGATGGTCTACGGCATCATTGACCAGATGATCTGGCGTCCGTCACTGACCTCGGCCCGGTCGGTCGGGGTGTTTGTGCGCGCCACGGGCAATGGTGGCGATCGTAACCTGATCAGCTTTGCAATGGATGCAGGCTTCAACCTGAAGGCCCCATTCCGTGGCCGTGCCAATGACACACTCGGGCTGGGCTGGGGGATTGGCCGCGCCAGTTCGGGGGAGCGTCAGTTCGACCGCAATGTGGCACAGACTGGTACTTACAGCCCGGTGCAAGGGAATGAAAATCATCTCGAACTGACCTATCAGGCGCAGGTAACTCCCTGGCTGGTTATGCAGCCGGATTTTCAATATGTATGGCATCCTTCGGGCGGGGTGCGTGATTATGGTGTCTCCTATAACCGTCATGTTGGTAACGAGGCCATTTTCGGCCTGCATGGCAGCATTACATTCTGATTTATGATGATAGATGTTTATATATGAAGATTATAGGAAATTAAGAATCAGGTGCGTGGCATGCCTCAAGCGGCATGGTCTTTTTTAAGTCCATGTCACGACAGGATGTCTCTTGCCATGTCGTGCGACTGCGTCGTGTTCAGGGGATATCCTGAATGCCGGGAAATATAATCCAAAATGATAATGATCGTGACAGGGTATCACAAAATTGAATCCTTCTTGACAAGCATTGTTCATCAGATCAGAACAGGTGCGACGGTTCCTTCTGCCGGAGGGATTAAAAGGGAACGAAGTGCGGAATTACCATCCAATGCTTCGGCTGTCCCCGCAACTGTAAGCGGTATGTCTTTGCATTACCGGATGTAACGGTCCGGGCCACTGAAAACCACGGTTTTCGGGAAGGTTATGCATGATGCCAAGCCGCAAGCCAGGAGACCTGCCGTCCTTAGTGGTTGCGACCGGGAACTGTTGGGCGGGGCGTCCTGGCGGTGTGGTGTTACGGGGTTTCGCACGGATCGAAACCTGGGGTGGCAGCACGCTCTCGTGGCAACGATGATGTGACCGCGAGACCTGGATTCTATGATATTTTTTCGTAATCTTCTGATTGCCTCGACCATGTTCGTTACAATACGGGGCGGCATCGCGTATGCTGATGATCTGGGCGGGCAGGTAAAACCGCCAGCAACCGGTTATGTCGTGCAGGATAAGAAATCCCGGGTTGTCATTTCATCCGGAGGGGACGGGATTCCAGAACTTATCAGTGTCAGTGCCGCGCGGCGGCCGACTGCCGTTGATGATATCGGCACCAGCATGACCATCATCACCGAAAAACAGATCCAGACACAGCAGCGACGCAGCCTGACGGATATCCTGACGCGCCAGCCGGGCCTGAATGTGGTACAGACGGGTGGCCCTGGGGGGGCGTCCTCTATTTTCATGCGGGGCAATAATGCGAATGAGGTCAAGGTCCGTCTTGATGGCATGGATATCAATGATGGCAGTTCGGCATCAGGCGCGTTTGATGCGGGGCAGTTCGTGACTGATGGTATGGGGCGCATCGAAATCCTGCGTGGTCCGCAAAGCGGCCTTTACGGTGCGGATGCCATGGCAGGCGTGATCGACATCACCACGGCGCAGGGGGAAGGACGATTCAGACCATTCGTCCGTGTCGAAGGGGGCGGATACGGTACTTTCAACCAGACTTTTGGCGCGCGCGGCAGCAAGGGGCGTTTTCATTACAATGTTGAACTTTCCCATTACCGTATGGATGGGTTCAACAATATCCCTGCCTATATTGAACGGTATTACGGCGCTGACCGACAACAGCGACACGAGGGCAACCGCAATGACAACCGGGGGGCCAATATCCGGCTGGGATATGACATTACCCATAATTTTGACCTTGGCCTGACTGCACGCCTTATACAGAATAATAACCATTCCTATTCATTATATGACCTGCAAAGCGAGAACGCTTATGGGGACAGGGGTGTGCGGGAACAGAACAGCCAGAATGAGGCCATCGTGCGAGGAACGGCGCATCTGGTTTCCTTTCATGGCATGTTCGATCAGGTACTAGGCCTTGGATACATGACCAATCGCAACCGCTGGACAGAGGCAGGCACCAGTGATGGTAGCCCCATAAATCCCGATCCTGATTATTACCGTTCCAGCCGGTTGAAAGTGGATTGGCACGGAACATTCAATTTAAAAAAATATGGACAGTTCTTGATCGGGGCGGAACATTTCCACGATACGTTCAATACCAGCCATACCGCCGCCAGCATGTGGGACAGCGGATATAATACATCCGCCAGCATGGATACGACCGCGGGTTATGGACAGTATCAGGGGAATTGGAACCATATCCTGTATGGTGCGGCCAATATTCGTTATGATGCCAACTCACGTTATGGCAACCATGTGACGTGGCGTGTTGCCCCTGCGATCCATGTGCCGGGAACCGGCACCATCATCAAGGCCAGCGCCGGGTCGGGTTTTCATGGCCCATCGCTATATCAGCTATTTGCCAATCAGGTGGGCGCAGGATATTCGGAAAAAGGCAATCCGAACCTGAAAGCCGAGCAGTTGATCGGCTATGATGCGGGGGTGGAGCAGAAATTGCTGCACGATCATCTGAATTTTGGGGCAACATGGTACGACAACAGGGTCAGGAACCTGATCCAGTCTTCCGTATCAGTGGATTCATCGTATAATTATACCTATTCCTATGCCAATGTTGCCAAGGCCCGGATGTATGGTGTGGAAGCTTTCCTGAACTGGAAGGCATTGAATACCCTGGAATTCAATCTGAGTTATACTTGGACACATGCCCGCGATGCAACGGACGGCGCCGAGCTTCAGCGCCGTCCCCAGCACAAGTTCAATTTCAATACGACATGGACACCAATCCGCGACCTGACATTTTCGGGCAATATCCTGTATACCAGTGCCTGGCGCGATGTGCCGGTCATCGGCGGGGCGACATGCAGCGTTTGCGCCAGGGGGCATGGATATTTTACCATTGATGTGGCTGCCAATTATAAGGTCAATCGCTATGTTTCCGTTTATGCCCGTGCGGACAACCTGTTGAACCGCCAGTTCGAGGACCCGATTGGCTATCTGCAGCCCGGTCGTGCCGGTTATGGTGGTTTCATGCTGAATTATTGACATGAAAAGGATGCTTGCGGGATTTGTCGCCGGGATGCTTGCCTGTGTCCCGATGGCGGCACGGGCGCAGCCTGTGGCGCGTGTGGTGTCGCTCAACCTTTGCACGGACCAGTTGCTGCTGTTATTGGCCGCACCGGGACAGGTCGTGGGGATTACACCACTGGCGCGCGACTGCTGGAACGCGGTATTGTGCGCGCAGGCCGCGCGCGTGCCAGTGATGCGGCCCACCTCGGAAAATGTCGTGGCCGCCCATCCCGATGTCGTGCTGGGTGGTGTCTATACAGCGACGTTGGCCATGCAGGCTGCACGGGAAAGCGGGGCGAAGGTCATTACCCTGCCACCAGCAAAATCACTGACGGATATCGCCTCACAGATCATGATCGTGGCGAGTGCGATTGGTGTGCCAGAACGTGGGCGTGAACTGGCTGGCGCCTTTGCGCTGCGCCTTGCCTCCTTTCCATCGGGACGGTCTGCCACCGATCCCACGGCTGCGGTCTATGCCGCCAACGGGTTCGTGACCCATGCGGGTTCGTTGCCTGATGATGTCCTTGCCCATGCGGGCCTGCGTAATTATGCAACCGTTATGGGGCATGAAGGGTCTTCACGCTTTCCTATGGAGGTGCTGATCGCGCATCCGCCCGACCTGCTGGTCCTCGACCGTTCGGGACGGGGGCGTTCCCTTGCACAATCAATGCTTGACCATCCTGCACTGCGGCAGGCCTTTGCCGGTGCGCATCACCTCGACCTGCCAGCGCGCCTGTGGTTATGTGGCCTGCCACAGACACTGGATGCAGTGGCGATGCTGCGTGCTGCCCGCGGTTATCTTGGAATCCCACAGTGAAACAGTTCGGGCATGGAACCCTGTTGCTCAATACGCTGCTGCTGCTTGGGGTGGTGGGCCTGTTCGGGGCGTCGTTGATGTGGGGGGAAACCAGTATCATGTTTTCGCATGCACTGGCGGACCTGATGGCGGGGCGACATACGGCCGGTGCGATCATCGTGGCGCAACTGCGCCTGCCGCGCACCCTGTTGGCCATTATGGTGGGTGGCACACTGGGCCTGTCGGGTGCGGTCCTGCAGGGATATCTGCGAAACCCGCTGGCGGACCCCGGTATTCTGGGCGTATCGGGTGGGGCGGCACTTGGTGCGGTATGCGTGTTTTATACCGGCCTCATGCAGCTTTCCATCGCGGCCCTGCCGCTTGGTGGCCTGACGGGGGCCCTGTGCGCGGCTGCCGTGCTGATGGGGGTGGTGGGGCGTGGCGGGACACTGGTGCTTTTACTGGCGGGGGCGGCACTCAGCAGTTTTACCGCCGCGCTGACGGCGCTGGTGCTGAACCTTGTCCCCAGTCCGTATGCATCCTTTGAAATCATGCATTGGCTTATGGGGTCACTGACTGACCGGACCTTTACCCATGTCTGGATCTGCTTGCCCGGTGTGGTGTGTGGCACGCTGTTTATGCTGTCCTGCGCACGTGCGCTCGATGCGCTGGCGCTGGGTACGGATGTGGCGGAAAGCCTTGGGTTCCGGCTTCATGCTCCATGGGGGATACAGACGCGCGTCGTGCTTGGCGCGGCTCTTGCCGTTGGGGCGTGTGTGGCGGTTTCCGGTGCGATTGGCTTTGTGGGGTTGGTGGTGCCGCATCTGTTGCGCCCGTTGACGGGGCACCAGCCTTCACGCCTGCTTGTGCCGTCCTTTCTGGGTGGCGGACTGTTGCTCCTGGCGGCGGATATGGTTGTGCGCCTGGTGGCAAGCGGGCCTGAACTACAGCTTGGCGTATTGACGGCATTGGTTGGTGCGCCGGTTTTTTTCGCCCGTGTCATCATCCTTAAAAGGAGCAGCCCATGAGCTTGCTTCATGCGTGCGGCGTCTCGCTCAGACGGGGGGAACGGGCTGTCGTTTCCGCCGCTGCCCTGACCCTGGAACGGGGGCGGGTTGTGGGTCTGATCGGACCGAACGGGGCGGGGAAAAGCACGTTTATGCGTATGCTTGCGGGGTTACAGGCCCCAGATTGTGGGAAGATCCAGCTTCTTGGGCGTGACATGGGGCAGATCCCCCCCGCAATGAGGGCAAGGCAACTGGCCTTTATCCCGCAAGATGGGGGAATGCCGCCGCCGATGCCCGTCCGTAATCTGGTGGCACTTGGGCGCCTGCCACATGGACAGGCCAACATGCATGCGATAGGGTATCCTGCGGTGCAACGTGCGCTGGAGGCAACAGGCCTGCTGGACCTGTCTGCCCGTCCGGCCTGTCATCTTTCGGGTGGGGAGCGGGCGCGTATGAACCTCGCGCGTGCGCTGGCGACCGATACGCCTGTTGTTGTGGCGGATGAACCGATTGCCGCCCTTGACCCTGCCCATGCCCTGTCCATGATGCAGCTTTTCCGTGAACAGGCCGCACAAGGTAAGGGGATTGTCGTTGTGTTGCATGATCTGGTGCTGGCGACGCGGTTTTGCGATGAACTTGTGCTGATGGATGATGGCTCCATCATTCGACATGGCCCTGCAACACAGGTGCTGGATGATGATATCATGCATGCAGTGTACGGTGTAACGGTCAGGCGGATCGGGGATGCTGTCATTCCGTGGGAACTCTGTCGATAAGGCATCTTGATGTAATCCGGGCTGTTTTTGTACGAATCCGTTATTTCCCCGGATTATTGTTTGCAAAAACCTTTCCGGACATTTGCGGGTCTGGGACTGATCTGCGAATGCATTTCGAAAAAATCTTCAGGATATCTTGCATCTGGCGGAAAAATGCAGGCACTATCAACTTCTATCAAGTCGATGGTCCCGTGCGAGCGGGCTAACAGGGAACGCCGTCATGCTCCGGCCGGGTCATAAGCCCGGGAGCCAAGTCGGAGGCTGCTCCCGCAACTGTAGGCGGTATGCCGCCGGTTCATTTACCCCCATGGGGTAGGTCACTGTTTCCACGATCAAGGGAATGGGAAGGCAGGAACCGGCAGGCCATGATCCGTGAGCCAGGAGACCTGCCATCGTCATTTGCCAAGCCGTCGGACGGGATGTGCCGAAGGCGGGAGAAGCCTATGCCCATCAGGCAGGAAGCCATGTGCCATGGCGATATGGCAGGTAACGCATCCACGCGTTGCAGTTTTATGAAAATCACACGAAAAATAACGTCTTTTCTGACTGCGCCGCCCCAGGTCCCGTGTGGCCGATATTGTGGGAGGCATTGAAGCGAGTATGGCACGGATTATATCGGACATAACCGCGCCGGTGCGGATGCCGCGTCTGCCCCATGATATCCGGCGTGTGCGGAGTAACCCTGATTTCTGGTATCCCGTTGCCTGGTCGCGTGAACTGCGTCGGGGCAGGGCGATCGGGGTACGTTATGCAGGGCAGCCGATTGTCGTGGTCAGGCCAGAGGCCGGTGCGATCTTTGCGCTTGATGATGTCTGTCCCCATCGTCAGGTTCCTCTGAGCAAAGGAGATGTATGTGGGGATTTTGTGCGCTGTGCATATCATGGGCTGAAATATAGCCGACGTGGACAGTGTTTTTCATCGGATATGAAAATCGAAGATGATCTGCCCCGACTGCGTAAATGGGCCTGTCAGGAAAAGGACGGGCTGATTTTTGTTTTCATGGGGCCGATGGAAAAATCCGATAGTGTGCCTCTGCCGGATATTCCACGTGTGCGCGATCCACATTATCGTACGCGTCGTTTTGGAAAAATTGTGAAATGCCATTACAGTTTCATGCATGAAAACCTGATGGACATGAACCATCAGGTTCTGCACAGTCGTCTGGTCGGAAGTATGAAACCCCGGTTCCTGGGCATGGAACGTGGCCATGATTTTGTGGAGGCGCGCTATACCTTTGCGCGTATGGCCGGCAAGCAACCCCTGAGTGAAGCCCTGATTTATGGGCAGCGTCGGAAAGAAGGGCGCAATTTCGCCTATCGCGATGTCATGACCATCCGTACACAATATCCATATCAGGCATTGCGGATCGAGACGCAGGGCGTTGAGGAACCGGTCATGGACCTGTGGATTGCGTATGTGCCGCAGGATCGCGAGGAACAAACCAACCGTGTCTTTGGACTATTGTCCATACGCCGGTTGAAGGTTCCGTTCATACTGGATCTGGCATGGCCGTTGCTGGTTGCCTTTACGGAACGTGTCTTTGCTGAGGATCGCGAAATTGTCGAACTTGAACAGCGGGCATGGCAGGAGCAGGGCGGTGATCGGAATCAGGAAGTTTTTCCGGTTATCATGGCCTTGCGCCAACTGCTTGTCCAAAATGGGATAAGTGCGCAAACAGCCTGAAATCAGGAACCAGGGTCTGGTGCAGCTTTTCCCCCAGGACTTCAGGGGGGCTGCCATTTGAAAGGCGCGCGTCTGCCAGACCCTTTGTAGGGTTTTATGAATGGGTTATTTCCTGACGTTCTCTAAGATAGATTTTAATATGCCGGGTCGGGCTGATCGTGACATGTTTTGTCATGATTTATCCGCCATGGAATGGAATTGCGGCATGACCCATAATTCGGCAAAAGCAGATCCTGCCCCGTTGGGGTTGATGGGGTTTGGCATGACCACTGTCCTGCTCAACCTGCATAATTCAGGCATCGTTCCCATGGGGGGAGCTATTCTCGCAATGGGATTGGTGTTCGGCGGGGCGACGCAATTTGTCGCCGGCCTGCTGGAATACGGAAACAGAAATACATTTGGCATGACGGCCTTCATGTCTTATGGCGCTTTCTGGCTATCCCTCGTTGTGTTGCTGTTCTTGCCGCACTGGGGATTGGTGGCACCCTCATCACCTGCCTTGATGGGCAGCTACCTGCTGATGTGGGGCCTGTTTACTGCCATTATGACGATTGGTACGCTGCGTGCCTCGCGCATGCATCAGGTGGTGTTTTCCAGCCTGACAGTATTGTTTCTGCTGCTCGGCCTTGCCGAAATCCTTGAGCAGCCCATGTTGACGGTTATTGCCGGATATGAAGGATTATTTTGCGGGTTCAGCGCCATTTATCTGGCGGCAGTGGAATTGCTCGCAGCACAACCGGGGCACGTCGCAGCTCCTGTTGCAGTTATGGTGCCGCCTGCCGAGGTTGCAGCCTGATATTGCGGTTCCGCAAACCTGTTATGGGGGAAGGCAGCACATGCCCGATGATACCCCACGACTGAATATAACCGCCCTTCGGGGCGGTTTTTTTTGGATATGCCGCTATATCAAGGGGCTGACGGTTACGCGTATATATGTGCTTGATCGCGCGTATCCTGCGGCGCCATGGGCATAAAAACGCGCAAATGCCCGGGGATAAGTTCTCCTGAAACGGCCAAGCCTATGGCATAATGTATAATTCTGGCACCCCGCAGGTATTTTGCGCATATGCGTGGCCTGTATGCAGGGGGCGAAACACGTTCCCTATGTCCCAATGCAAGGATATGGATTGTAATGCGCCTTGTTGTTTTTGGTTTGCCCCTGCTGATCGTGATCCTGAACTGGCTGTGGCCGTTGCCTCTACCTTTTGGGGTGAAAATGCTTGCGGCTGCACTGGTGGTCGTGGCGGCACTTTATCACTACTGGTCCCGGCTTTCCTCGGGCTCAGTCTTTGCACCGGAATTTCCCCGTCCTTTTGTTATTCTGTTCAATTGGGCCTTCGGGGCGCTTCTCTTCCTTACGCTATTGCAGGTCGTGCTTGATTTTGGTGCGCTGGCTGTTGCGTTGGTAACATGGCAGCCGGTTTATATTCCTGTCGGTGCGCGGGCGGCGGTGGGGGGAATTGCCGGCGGGCTTGCTGCGATTGGTGTGGCCAATGCGATAAGGGTGCCACCGGTCAGGGACGTGACTGTCACCATTTCCGGCCTCTCGCCCTTGTTTGACGGATATCGGCTGCTTCAGTTGACCGACATGCATATCAGTCGGCTGTTTCCTGCAAGTTGGGCTGCATCGGTTGTGGAGCGCGCCAATGCGACCGGTGCGGACATGATTGTCGTGACCGGAGATTTCATTGATGGATCGGTCGCCATGCGCTGTGCTGATGTGGCGCCGCTTGCACGACTTCATGCGCCGGATGGCGTTCTGGCAATACCGGGCAACCATGAATATTTCTTCGATTATGATGACTGGATGCACCACCTGTCGGAATTGGGGTTTCATATGCTGCTTAACCGGCATGTGGTTATCACAAGGGAAGGGGCCGAACTGGTATGCGCTGGTGTGACTGACCGCTCGGCACCAGGACATGGGCAGGCTGGCCCGGATCTGGTTGCTGCCCTTGCAGGTTCTCCCGCTGGTGCGCCGGTTGTGCTGCTTGATCACCAACCTGGTGATGCACATACCGCTTCCAAGCTGGGCGTTGCCCTTCAACTGTCGGGGCATACGCATGGCGGGATGATTTTCGGCCTTGATCGCCTTGTTGCACGTGGGAATAGCGGTTTTGTGTCCGGGCGTTATGATCTGGGTGGTATGACGCTGTATGTCAGTAATGGTACCGGATTGTGGCCGGGATTTGCGCTGCGGCTTGGCAGGCCATCTGAAATCACCCTTTTCCATCTGCGTGCGGATAATGCGTAAATCTCTTTGATATGATGGGGATGGTGGTCTGCTCGTTGTAAAGGCGCATCGGGAGGGCGAAGGGATCATGCTGTGCCGGATGTATTTGGACGGCCCTGACAGTCGGATCACCAGCGCCGCAAGCGCATTCCCCGCAGATCATCCAGAGTGATGATGGCAGGCCGCTGCTCTTTTTCGAGAGGTTGTAAAAGCCCCTCAGCATTGGAGAGCTTGTAAAATCCGTCTTTTGGCTTTGCACGCGCGGATCGCGGTATCCGTCGGCATGGATATCCCCATCGTATCTGTCCTTCGGCGGCTTTCCATGCCATCGCATGTCAGATCAGAAGGCGATAAAACGGCAGAAATCCCGAGGGATTGTTAACTGCTGTCACTGTATGTCAGGGGAAATTGGCGGAGGGGATGGGATTCGAACCCACGGAACGAGTTACCCCGTTCAGCGATTTAGCAAACCGCCGCCTTCAGCCTCTCGGCCACCCCTCCGCCGGGGAAAAGCGTATATTTCTACACGGCGTTTGCAGCGCTGCTTGTAGCTGGTTCCGGCAGCGCCGTCAAACGTTCAAATGAAAAAAATATCCAGTTTTTACAAAACCTTTTTCAGCGCCTCGTTCACGAGGGCCGGATTGGCCTTTCCGGCCATGGCTTTCATCACCTGTCCGACGAAGAATCCGAACAAACGATCCTTGCCACTGCGGTATTCTGCCACCTTGTCAGCGTGCTTGGTCATGATGTCGGCAACCACCGTATCAATGGCCCCCGTATCCGTGACCTGCTTCAGGCCCTTGCGTTCGACAATATCAGCGGCGCTGTCACCGGTCTCCAGCATGTCTTCGAAGACTTCCTTGGCGATCTTGCCATTGATCGTGCCGTCTGCGACAAGGTCCAGCATACCGCCAAGTGCCTGCGCTGAAATCGGGCTGTCGCTGATATGGCGACTGCTTTTGTTCAATGCCGCGAACAGGTCCCCTGTAACCCAGTTGGCCACCAATCGCCCATCACGACCACGGGCCACGGTTTCATAATAATCCGCGATCGCCTGCTCCGCCACCAGGACATTGGCATCGTAATGTGGGATTTTATATTCTTTTTCAAAGCGGTCGCGCTTGTCATCGGGCAGCTCCGGCAGGCCCTTTTCCAAATTACGCACCCATTCTTCCCCGATCACGAGCGGAAGCAGGTCCGGATCGGGGAAGTAGCGGTAATCGTGGGCGTCTTCCTTGCTGCGTAGGGATCGGGTCTCGTTACGTGACGGGTCGAACAGGCGCGTTTCCTGATCGACGCTGCCGCCTGCTTCCCATATCTCCACCTGCCGCGCGGCTTCGACCTCGATGGCATGCATGACATACCGGATCGAATTGACGTTCTTGATTTCGCATCGCGTGCGGAAGGGTTCATCCTTCTTGCGTACGGAAACGTTGACGTCCGCACGCATGGAGCCTTCCTCCATGTTGCCATCACAGGTGCCAAGATAGCGCAGGATCATGCGCAACTTACGCAGGTAGGCACCAGCTTCCTCGGGGGAGCGGATGTCAGGTTCGCTGACGATTTCCATCAGCGCCACCCCCGCGCGGTTCAGGTCGATGAAGGATCGGGTCGGGTCCTGGTCATGCATCGACTTGCCGGCATCTTGTTCCAGATGCAGGCGTGTGATCCCGATATGGCGCACTGTCCCATCGGACAGTTCGATTTCCACCGTGCCTTCCCCCACGATGGGGTGGGTGAACTGGCTGATCTGGTAGCCGGTGGGCAGATCAGCGTAGAAATAGTTTTTCCGGTCAAAACGGCTTTGCAGGTTGATGCGCGCCTTCAGGCCCAGGCCCGTGCGCACGGCCTGCGCCACGCATTCGCGGTTGATGACGGGTAACATGCCGGGAAAACCCGCATCAACCAGGCTGACATGGGTGTTCGCATTACCACCATAGGTGGCCGACGCCCCGGAAAACAGCTTCGACTTGCTGATGACCTGCGCGTGGACCTCCAGGCCCACGACGATTTCCCACGTCCCGGTCTTGCCTTCGATCAGGTAGGACATCACACGCCCTCCGCACGGATGGTGGGACGATGCGTGAACGCCGCGGCCCGTTCCAGCGCATGGCCCGCCGCCAGAACGCTTTTTTCATCAAAGGGGCGGCCGATCAGTTGCAGCCCCAGCGGCAGCTTGCGCTCACTCAGCCCGACCGGCAGCGACATGGCGGGCATGCCGGCCATGCTGGCGGGAACGGTGAACACATCATTCAGGTACATCTGGACCGGATCGTCCGTCTTTTCGCCCTGCGCAAAGGCCGGGGAAGGGGCAGTCGGTGTCAACAAGACGTCAACCTTCTCAAAGGCTTCGGTGAAATCACGACGGATCAGGGAACGGACCTTCTGTGCCTTGAGGTAATAGGCGTCATAATAGCCCGCAGACAGGACATAGGTCCCGACCATGATGCGGCGGCGGACTTCGGCGCCGAAGCCTTCGCGCCGGGTCTTTTCGTACATTTCATCGAGTGTCGGCGCCGCAACCCGGCGTCCGAAGCGCACACCGTCATACCGGGCCAGGTTGGACGAACATTCCGCAGGGGCGACGATATAATAGGTCGCAAGCCCGTATTTGGTGTGTGGCAGGGACACATCGACAATTTCACAGCCCGCATCACGCAGCCATTCAATCCCCTGACGCCATGATGCCTCGATTCCTGCGGGCATTCCCTCCACCCGGTATTCGCGCGGAATGCCCACGCGCATGCCCTTGAGGCTGGTGGAGCAGGCGGCGCGATAGTCATCAAGCGGATGATCGACGCTGGTGCTGTCCTTGGGGTCGAACCCGGCCATGGATTGCAGCATGATTGCGCAATCTTCCACCGTGCGGGCCATCGGCCCGGCCTGGTCAAGGGAACTTGCGAACGCAATGGTGCCCCAGCGGCTGCACCGGCCATAGGTCGGCTTCAGCCCGACAATCCCGCAATAGGCGGCAGGTTGACGGATGGAGCCACCGGTATCCGTGCCCGTTGCGCCCATGGCAAGGCCCGCCGCGACCGCCGCAGCCGACCCGCCAGACGATCCGCCGGGCACAAGGGCGGTCTGTGCATCGCCTTCACGCTTCCATGGGTTTTCGACGGCGCCAAAAGCCGAGGTGATGTTGGCTGAACCCATGGCGAATTCGTCAAGGTTTGTCTTGCCCACGAACACTGCGCCATCACGCAGAAGGTTTGCCGTCACCGTGCTTTCATACGGCGGGACAAATTCTTCCAGCATCCGGCTTGCAGCGGTGGTGCGCACGCCATTGGTGCAGAACAGGTCCTTGATCCCCAGCGGGATACCCGTCAGGGTCGGGGCATCCTTGCTTGCCAGAAGGTCATCGGCACGCTTTGCCGCAACCAGTGCCTGTTCCGAGGTCACGGTAATGAAGGCGTTGAGCCGTCCATTAAGCCGCCCGATCGCATCGACATGCGCGCCAACCAGTTCGGATGCGGAAAATTCGCGCCGGCGCAACCCGTCATGCGCTGCGGCGATCGTCAGTTCTGTCAGCATTATTCAACCACCTTGGGCACGGTATAATAGGGGCCAGCCGTATCGGTGGCGTTCGACAGGACGGCATCGCGTATGTTCCCATCCGTCACGACGTCCTCGCGCATGCGCAGGACCGCGGTTTCGGTCCCGACCATGGGGGCGATACCATCGACATTGACCTCGTTGAGCTGTTCGATCCAGCCGAGGATGCCGTTCAGTTCCCCTGGCAGGGACTGCAGGTCGGATTCGTCAATACCAATCCGTGCCAGCCGGGCAATTCGGCGGACGGTCGCGGGATCAAGCGACATGAAGCAATAACTTTCCATCGTGACGGGGTAAGAATATCCTGCGCGCAGGAACGTCCAAGGATAATAGCCCCAGACCATGCCCCTGTTCAACATACCCGAATTACGATTGGCCCTGCGGCCCGGACAACGCCTGATGGGGATCGATCCCGGTCAGAAAACGATCGGGATCGCGCTGTCCGATGTTTCGCTCATGCTGGCGTCACCATGCACCACGGTGCGCAGGCGCAAGCTGTCCCTTGTCGCGGCGGAGATCGGGGAACTGGCACGGCGCCACGATGTCGGTGCGCTGGTGGGGGGGCTGCCGCTGTCACTTGATGGCAGCTTTGGCCCGGCGGCGCAGGCCGCGCGTGACTGGATGATGAACCTGTCGCAACAGGTCGGGTTGCCTGCGGCGATGTGGGACGAACGCCTGTCGTCCTCGGCGGTGAACCGCATGCTGATCCAGGATGTGGACATGACCCGACAGCGCCGTGAACAGGTGGTGGACAAGGTGGCGGCGGCCTATATCCTCCAGGCGGCACTCGACGCTTCGGCATGATGGTCGTGCGTGCGACCGCCATCCGCCGGATCGCCAAACAACGCCTGTAGCAGCACAAGCATCAGGAAAAGCGCCGCCAGCAGTCCGAACATCCGGCCAAAGACACGGAACGCGGCGATGATGAGCGCGATCAGCACGATGGTCAGCACGGCCCGCTGCGTCTGTCCATGCACGCCGATGGTGTCCATCATTGCGGCTAGGACGCCTTCGATCATCACAATTCCAGCGAGGATGAGGCCGACAAGGCCAAACAGCATGTTGCCCAGAAGGCTGAGGATATGACTCATCGGTGGGCGACTTTCCGCTGTGGAGGAATGGTGGCAGGCGGCGCGGGGGCATAACGCGGGCGGGGGCATATACGTTCGGGGGCTGCGAACACACGATGTTACGGAAAATTGCGCAGTCGCGGGTCGCCGCGCGACCTCTTGTCAGGACGAGGCCTCCGTGCTGATTAAGCCAGACAAAAGAGATTGTGAAGGGACTGACAGCGGATGAAGATTGCCGTCATCGGGGCAGGCTACGTGGGTCTGGTATCAGGCGCGTGCCTTGCTGATTTTGGCCATGAGGTCCGTTGCATCGACAGGGATCTGCGTCGTGTCGAGGGGCTGCGCGCCGGACGCATGCCCATATACGAACCCGGCCTTGCGGAACTGACGGCCGACAATGTGGCGGCGGGGCGGCTGTCCTTCGAACATGACCTGGCGGTCGGCATGAAGGACGCCGAAGTGATCTTCATCGCCGTTGGTACGCCGTCACGCCCGGAGGATGGGCATGCGGACCTTACCTTCGTCTATCAGGTCACGCGGGAGATCGCGCAGAACCTTGAGGGGTACGCGGTTATCGTCACGAAATCGACGGTCCCTGTCGGTACGAGTGATGAGGTGGAGCGCCTTGTGCGTTCGCTGCGTCCCGATGTGGAATTTTCCGTGGCATCCAATCCGGAATTCCTGCGCGAGGGGGCCGCGATCGGGGATTTCAAGATTCCCGACCGTATCGTCGTGGGCGTGGAGGATGAGCGTGCGAGGGAGGTCATGGCTGCGGTTTATCGTCCGCTGTTCCTTAATCAGGCGCCGCTGCTGTTCACGGATCGCCGTACGTCGGAATTGACGAAATACGCAGCCAATGCATTCCTTGCGACCAAGATTACCTTTATCAACGAAATCGCCGATATCTGTGAAAAGACCGGCGCCAACGTGCAGGACGTTGCGCGTGGCATGGGGCTGGACAAGCGGATCGGGCCGAAATTCCTGCATGCGGGTCCGGGCTTTGGCGGGTCATGCTTTCCCAAGGATGTCAGGGCGCTGATCAAGACGGGGCAGGATTATGATGTCCCCAGCCGCATTGTGGAGGCGGTGGCCGATGTCAATGAACGGCGCAAGCGCAGGATGGGGCGCAGGATTGTCGCCGCCTGTGGCGGGGAAATCCGTGACCGCATCATCGCTGTGCTGGGCCTGACGTTCAAACCGCGTACCGACGACATGCGTGATGCCCCGTCCATTGCCATCATCCAGACCCTGCGTGATGCAGGGGGCGTGGTGCATGCGTTCGACCCCGCCGGGATGGAACATGCACGTGAGGTCATGGGCGATGTGACCTATTTCCAGGATCCTTATCAGGCGGTTGCCGGGGCGGATGCGGTGGCCATCGTGACGGAGTGGGAGTCCCTGCGCGCGCTGGACCTGAAAAAAATATACGGCCTGATGCGTACACCTGTCCTTGTGGACCTGCGCAATATCTATGGACCCGAGGAGGCCAAGGCCGCCGGTTTCACCTATATCGCGGTCGGGCGTGGGGACCTGCGGGAATAAGCCCTGCCCACCGCCGAAGGGAACGGCGGTGGGTATTTTCGCGCCTGTCTTCGGGATATGGTAATCGTATCCGTAATACAGTGCCGTCCTTGCCGAAATATCAGGAAACCATGATCCATGGGAAACACGTCGCGGGTTCAGTATGTTGCCACGGGGGGCTTCGTCTGCCTCGTCATCATGGCATCGCTGTATATCGAGCAGTCCTTTCTGGGGGCGTTCGTATGGGGCATCATCCTGTCGATTACGGCATTTCCCCTCTATCAGGTCCTGCGTCGGCGCGGATGCGGCAATATGGTGGCGTCACTGGTCATCAGCGTCGGGATATTTGCATTGCTGGCGGTTCCGCTGGTGGCCATGGTGGCAAAGGCGGTGGCGGACCTGCCGTCACTCTATGACTGGGCCAAATCGGCATCACAGACGGGAATCCCGGTTCCAAAGCAGGTGGCCGACCTTCCGGGTGGCAGTTCAAAGATCGCTCCCCTGTGGCAAAAATATCTGTCGGACCCGAACGAACTGCGCACCTGGCTGGGGTCTGTTTCGCATACATTCGCCACTGCTGATGGGAAAAACCTGACCCATCGCCTGATGGAGGTTGCCGAAACCTTCATGATTGCGGTCCTGTCCGTCTATTTCTTCTTGGTATCCGCTGAAAGCCTGATTGGCGATATCCGTGCGGTCGGCAAGAAATTCCTTGGCCGTCGTGCCACCGATGCCATCGACAATATCGTTGGTTCTGTGCGTGGAACGGTTGCAGGTCTTGTCCTGGTCGGGATGGGGGAAGGGGGCATCATCGGGATCGGCTATTTCATGGCGGGCACCCCGCATCCGGCACTGTTCATGCTGGTGACGGCCATTGTCAGCATCGTGCCGTTCTGCGGGCCTGTGATCCTTGCGCTGGCGGCTGCCACGACTTTTGCCGCAAGCGGGGGCGGGGCCGCGCTGATTGTCGGGCTTATCGGGTGTGTGGCCTATTTTTTCGGCGATCATTTCGTGCGTCCCAAGCTGATCAGCGGGAATACCAAAATTCCGTTTCTTGCTGTCCTGACCGCCATTCTGGGGGGGCTGCATGCCTGCGGTCTGCTGGGGCTGTTTATCGGGCCGGCCGTCATTGCGGTGGCATTTTCGCTATGGCGTTCGGCCGTGGCAGACAGTCGTGCTGATTGCGCCGCCTCCTGAACAGGGACATTTCGTATTCATTGCGTGGGGGTGAATATAGGAGGGTAACATCGCCTCCTTATGGTAGAATAGACCTGAAAAAGAGAGCCGGAATAATCCGCTGACCGGGATTGAAGGTTTTCGGGAGCGGGATATTTGGCAATATGATGCCTGGTGAGGTATTGTGAAAAATCTTCACCAGAAGAGCCCTGATGCCTCGCAGGGAGGGCTTGATTGCCTTTCCCGGCCATGTTCTGAGCGCGTGGCCATATTTTCTACTTTATTTTCCTGTGAATGGTGACACGGGGGCATGATGTGCATGCCTTGCATGTATGACTATGCCCGGTGGGGTCATCCTTTGGGGCTTTACCTGTAAAATTCGTCAAGGTTGGTAAATTGTACGATTCCAGAAAACAAGTTGTCATCATCACTGGCGGTTCATCTGGGATTGGTCGATGCACGGCCCGGCTGTTCGCTACCCATGGATGGAATGTCGGCATCATCGCCCGGGGGATGGCCGCGATGGAGGCAACGGCGCGGGATGTGCGTGCGCAGGGTGGGGATGTCGCCATTGCGGAAGCCGATGTGACGGATACTGTGGCGCTCGGCACGGCGGCGGATGGGATCATTGCGCAACTCGGTCCTGTGGATGTCTGGATCAATTGCGCGGGGACCGGCATTTATGGTCGTTTCGATGATGTGCGTGAAAATGAATTCCAGCGTGTGACCGACGTGACCTATCACGGCACGGTTAACGGGACGCGCATTGCATTGCGGCACATGCGCGCACGCGGACAGGGATCCATTGTCAATGTCTGTTCCGCCATTGCATTCCATGGTGTGCCGCTGCTGTCATCTTATGCCGGGGCAAAGGGGGCGGTGCGTGCCTTTACGCAGGCAATCCGTGGGGAGTTGCGCCTGGAAAAAAGCCATGTGCGCATATGCTCTGTTTTCCCTGCGGCGATGAATACGCCATTTTTCAGCCATGCGCTGAGCCATATGGGATGGCCCGCGCGCCCAGCCAAGCCGATCTATCAGCCGGAGGTGGCGGCCGAGGGGATCTGGCTGGCGTCGCGGGGCAACCATTCCGAACTTTTCATTACAGGCACGACCGAACTTTTTTCCCTGGCCACACGCTTCATGCCTGGTGTTATCGGCTGGTGTGTCAGTCAACTGGGTATGGAACGGCAATTGACGCGTGACCAGCGTGCTGTCGAATTGTGTGAACCCACCTTGTTCCATCCATCCGATCGGGTGCGGGGGGGCAGGGGGCCATTCAATCATCAGGCGCGGGGATGGAGCCTGCAGGTCTGGATGCTGGGGATGCGTCTGAAAATCTTCGCACGGATAAAGCAGATATTGCGTATGAAGCCAGAAGGCTGATCCGTGTGGCTCCTTGCGGGTCGTATTTTTACTGTCGGGACTGAACGATTTTCCTTTCCGGGCGTTTGTGGGGGATAGCGTCATTTCAGGCAGGGAGGCACGACATGCGGGGCATGGTACTCAGTGCGCTGGGGTTCTTTTTTGCCGGGGGTATCGATACTGCCTATGCCGTGTCGGTATCGCGCCTTCCGGTCATGACGGCCCCGCCCGGGCAGGCGGTGCAAAATGTCTCACTACACATGCGCCCATGCGTGGGAACTGATGGGGTGCGCCCTGCGGTTGTGTCTGCGGGTTCGTACATGCGCCACGGGGCAGTCTGAAATATCCCGCCGATAACAATGATAAAAGTTTCCATGGCAGGGCAACCCGCTGGATAACCGCCGCAGGATGATTGTCGCAGGGTGACTGTCACTATGTCGCCTGCGCGATCGTGCGACGGTCTGCGGGGTAGGGGATTTCATGGCCTGCCACTGCGGGCATTTCGTGCTAGGCTGCTGTGATCTCCAAACGCAGCAAAGCCTCCTCGTGCAGCATGTCCTCCAGCCATCTCAACCGTCCGGGTCGCGATGACCCGTTGCCACCTTCCTTCATTTCCCACCGCAATCCCGCCGCTGACGGCAGTTATTGGCATGCATGGCGGGGCAGGGCGGGCGGTCTGCTTGCATTATGTTGCCTGATGGTCGGTGGACATGTGGCAGCCCACGCCGAAGATATGATCGATAATGTGCTGCCTGCGCATTGCGTCGCCCATGTCATGAATGTGCCGCTGATGTCACACAGTGGCAGCCCGGTCATTCCCGTGGTGATCAATGGCAAGTCCGGGGTGGCTTATGTCAGTTTCACGCAGGAAGATATCGGGGTGTTTGCCGTCCCCACGATGGATTATCCCATTGGCAAGACCTTCCAGATCCAGACCATTGCCGGGCAGAGCTATTCCTTTGCAACCACGATCAAATCCTTGCACATCGCACAGGGGGAAGCTGCGGATGTGCCGGCTATTGTGGTCGGGGACAAGCAGGAGATGATAGGCGACCAGCCTGTTCTGGGCATCATCGGCTATAGTGTCCTGAGCAATTATGATGTGCTGCTTGATTTCGTGACAAAGAGGATGGTTCTTTTCCGCATGTCGGAAACGGCGTCCTGCAACACGATGCCGCAATGGCTTGGGCCGGACGCCACGCCGGTTACGCTGCTGTCCAATGGCCGGGGGGTGCAGACCGGGGTGGAGCTGCAGGTCGGGGGCGTTCCCCTGCGGCTGGAAGTGGAGCCGGGGTCAAATGCGTCGGTCGTGCGGCAAAAGGATGCGCATGCCCTGGGACTGACCCATGCCACGCTGCATGCAGACCCGCATGTGCGTACCGTGGTTGGTCGCATTCTTGTCGGGCATCGGCACCATTTTGACAATGTGACGATCGGGGAATGGAAGGACCGGTCCCTTGATGTGAATGTAGAGAAGGCGAAATACAACCTTCTGGGCATGGATTTCCTGCGTAACAGGAAAGTTCTCATGGCCTTTCCTCAGGGCATGCTGTATCTGACGCCGCCTTCCGTCAGCAAGGACAAGGATCCCCGCATTCCCAGTGCGCTTGCCACGCACCTTGCGACCGCAACCGTTCATGAGGCGAGTGGAACCACCACGCAGTAGGGACATATTATGGACAAGACGCCGCCTTCCGACGACGTGACCATTCCCGATGGTGCGATGCCAGGTCTGCGCCATCATCCGGCGCGGTTTATGGCGTATTACGTCCGTCGCCACCTGTGGGCACATCTGCTGGTCCTGGGGATGGTCACACTTGCGATGGCGTGCGGCGTCAGTACGTCCTACATCATCCGGCATCTGGTCAATGCCATGGCGGCGTCCCCCCGCCCGGACATGATGGTGGTATGGTCCATGGTCGTGGCGTTCTGCGGGGTCATTTTCGTGGATGGCTGTGCATGGCGGGTGGCGGGCTGGATGGCGTCGGGCCTGTTTGTCGAGGTCGGGGGCGATATCCGTCGTGACCTGTTCCGTTACCTGACGGGGCATTCGGTCGCCTATTTCGCCGAACGTATGTCCGGTGCCCTGTCCGCCCGGATTTCCACGGCGGCGAATGCGGTTTTCAGCCTTGAAAACCTTACGGCATGGACCCTGCTGCCGTCCGGGTTGAATATCATCATGTCCATCGCAATGCTGATGACCGTCAGCCCATGGATGGCACTGTCGATCGTGGGCATGACAGTGGGGGCGGCCATCCTGATTTTCCTGCTGGGGACACGGGGGCGCGGCCTGCATCGGGATTATGCCGCGCAGGCTGCGGAAAATGATGGCGAGATGCTGGACATTGTCAATAACATGCCGTTGGTGCGTGCATATGGCATGACCGTGCGGGAGTGCCGGCGTATGGGCCAGCGTATCCGGCACGAGACGGGATTACATCGCCGTTCGCTACGCTATCTTGAAAAACTGCGGATGTTTCACGCCGGCCTGACGATGTTGATGACTGGTGGCCTGCTAATCTGGGTTGTGACGTTGTGGCATCTGCATCGCGCCACCATCGGTGATGTGGTCATGGTGACGACGCTGGGGTTTGTCATCCTTAACTGCACCCGTGACCTCGCTTTCGCCCTGGTGGAAGCGGTGCAGCATGTCTCCCGCCTGTCAGAAACACTGGAAAAGCTTCTGCTGGCGCATGAAACGTCAAGTCATCCCCCGCCGTCACGCAGCCTCCCGCAACGCGCGCATGGCCATGTCAGCATACGCGATGCATGCTTTTCCTATCCTGGTGGTAAACCGGTCCTGTCGCATTTCAACCTTGATATCCGTGCAGCCAGCCGGGTCGGGCTTGTAGGGCAGTCGGGGTCAGGGAAAAGTACCTTGCTGGCCCTGCTGCAACGGCAGCGTTTCCTGCAGGAGGGCCAGATCCTGATTGACGGGATCGACATTCTTGCACTTGATGAAGACAGTATGCGTGGCTGCATGGCGGTCGTCGCGCAGGAGGTCGCGCTTTTGCGTCGTAGCGTGCGCGACAACATCCGATACGGGTGTGACGGTGCCAGCAATGCAGAGGTCGCTGCTGCTGCTTCCGCTGCCGGATGCCTCGATTTTATCATGGCAATGCCGCAGAAGTTCGACACCATCGTGGGGGAACGGGGCGTCATGTTGTCGGGCGGTCAGCGTCAGCGCATTGCCATTGCACGCGCGTTTTTACGCAATGCCCCGATCCTTGTCCTTGACGAAGCGACAAGTGCCCTGGACAGCCAGAGTGAAAAGCATGTGCAGGATGCGCTTGATCGTCTGCAGGCGGGGCGCACGGTCATTGCCGTGGCCCATCGTCTGTCTACCTTGCAGGGGTTCGACAGGATCGTGGTGATGGACCACGGGCGGATTGTGCAGGACGGCAGTGTATCCGAACTTGAAAACATGCCTGGCCTGTATCGCGACGTCCTGATGCGGCAGGACAGCACGCTTTCGGTTCCATAATGGCAATACAGCCGTAAACGCCGTCAATGGGTGGCGGATGTGACCTGCGTCTGTGCCTTGAGCATTTGTCCCAGCGTGTCATGAATATCTTTTGGGGCAGGGTGGGGAAGGTGGAATGTCAGCCGTCCACCCGGCGGTATGCTGAAGGACAGGAACACTTCGCGCCGTGTCCTGTCGGTCGCCAGTTCCCATTGCGTGATTTCATAAACCGGGTTTGGCGTCCCACCGCCAATGGCCTGACTGTCGGCAGCCAGCTTGGAAAACAGGGGCAGGCAGTTGACCAGTTGTGCGGGCGGCACAGACAGATGCAGTTTTGCACCGTTGGCGTCCTCAACTTCCAAAATGACCTTGCTGCCATCGGGGGAAGGACGTCCCCCCAGTATTTTGGTGATGTTCAGGTCGCGGGGGATATCACTCATAAAAAACCTGCTTCTTCTTGGGGTAAAACCCAATCATATCCCATCCCCATCCGGCGATACAGGGGACGGGTCAGCAGGCAGGCCCGACCTTAGCGGAGGTGATATTGCGACAGCGCCACCTTGCAGGACAGACCTTCCCCACTCACATTGTCGCCCCGCGTCGGGTCCACTTTAAGGGTAAGACGCATCACCGCGGCGGAAAGATGGGCGCCGTTGGTATGGGCGGAAATTTTTATGTTGATGTTGTTGTTGTTTTCCATCACGGCCCAATGACCGCCGCGTGCCACGGTGGCTTCTGCCTTGACCGCCCAATAGGTGCCATTGAGGTCCGGCAGGCGTGTCAGGTTATAGACGGCCCCATCACCAAGGACATGTGAATAGCCGATGCCAACCGCGCCGCCGCCACGGATTCGCACGGGGTAGGAGTGCGTTCCATAAAACAGCCGCCCCTTACCCCATGTATACCCCCCTGCCACGGCAACAGATTGCACCGAGAAGCAAAGCCGGGCCATGGGCTGTCCCAATGCGTCATCGGCCCGGGCGGTCTGTGTGGTAACAAGGCCAGCCAGCAGGAGGGCCGGAATGCAGAGAGAGACTGGACGCACAATATGTTCCTGAAAAAACGGCGGCAGGGTGGCATTGGGCGGGATGGGGAGGATATCCTCCCGCGACCTCGAATACCGGGCAGTATCCTATTTGTCGTGCCATCCTTGGCAAAAGGCAAGCGCCGATCCGTCCACATGGCCAACTATAACGATATATGACAATGAATTCATGAAGTTTCCAGACCGGCATGTCCTGCGATGGATGGCAGGCGGGCGGCAATGATGTGGCAAGGAGTGCGGCAATGTCGATGATCACAGTGTCATGGGATGATCCAGTGGTGCGTGACAGATTGGGCAGGATCCGTCAGCAGGCGCCATTTATTTATGGCGTGACAAATTATGTTGCAGCAACACTCAGCGCCAATGTGCTGCTTGCGGTTGGCGCGGCGCCTGCCATCGGAACCGCACCCGGATGGCCTGAAGCATTTGGCGCTTCCGCGGCGGCCGTGTGGATCAATACAGCGGCACTGATCTCCACTTCGGAAAAGGATATGTTGCATGTGGCCGCCTGTGCGCGTGACGCAGGCGTCCCCTGGGTGCTTGATCCCGTGGCTTTTGGGGCGGGGAGTGCGGAATATGATCGTATCGTCCGGCGTCTGCTGGACTTCGCGCCTGCTGTGATCCGGGGCAATGCCAGCGAACTGATGGCCCTGGCTGGTGGCGATGCCGGGGGGAAAGGGGTTGAAACTACCCATGGGTCTGACGACGCCCTGCGGCATATACAGGCCCTTGCGGCACGGAGCGGCGCAGTGGTGGCCGTCAGCGGGGCCACTGATTACATTGCATCCGGATCGAAGGTTTTTGTCGTAACGGGCGGGGATGTCCGCCTCACACGGGTGACCGGTGCAGGCTGTGCGCTTGGCGCCCTGATTGCCGCTTTCCTGCCGGTCTGCGATACGGCTGTGGATGCGGCCTGTGGTGCGCATGCAACATATGCCGCCGCAGCGGAGCGCGCGGGACGGCATGCTGTTGGCACGGGTGCTTTTGGGGTGGGGCTTCTGGATGAGTTGTCCGTTCTGGCCGGGCTGCAATAGACCGTAAAGGTCAGGCGGCTCTATTTGCTGCGTTCGGGAGTGGGGGGCGCGGGCGTGGCAATGGCCTCGCCCAGGTTGATGATGGCTTCGTTGGCAAAAGACACCATTTCGGAAGAAGGATGCTTGGCGGCCTCATCCGTTTTTTGCGCGATGCCACTCGTCATGGCCTTCAACGCCGCGACTTCGGCCCGAACATCATTAAGGATTTCGACCAGGGCCTGATGATCTTCTGCTGCACGCTGGTCGGAGGCCCGACTGAGGACCGCATTGCCGACCATCAAAGCCGGAAGCGCCACAAGCTGGATGCAGTTGCTGATATAAAGCAGTGTGTTCTGCCATGCAGGTGCGGCAAGGGGAATCAGCGAGAATACAAAGAAGGCGTAAACGCACCAGATGCTTCCAAAGATGACGGTCATCTTGACGGCGACCTGTTCATTTAGCCGCGTGAGAAATGTTGTCTTGGGAACTGGTTGCATGGGGGGGTGCGTCTCTGTGCCTGAAGGGATACGTCAAGATTAAGGTGGCATATTACGATCCGCTTACGGCGCGGTCTGTGCCGATTTTGATAATAGCAGTTATCTCTCTCTGAAAATATTTGTTATATTATATCATTATTTTTGGGTGGCGTTGTGGCTGGCATCCATGCCTGCAAAAAAGATGTCCATGCATATTGGCGGAAAACCGCGGTTTAGTTTCATGTAGGTCTAATTTTTTCAAAAAACTTTCAATTAATGGATTGACGTTATTTGTTGTGGGGCCTATATCC
>NZ_BANE01000190.1 GCF_000964405.1 Novacetimonas hansenii JCM 7643 | reverse complement strand
TCCGCCTGCGTCCAGCGCAGCAGGGCGAAGACCGCACCGGGCGCGAAGCTGAGACGACGGCGATAGCGATCGATCGGGTGTGTTTCCAGAGCGTGCCCGAAGCGCAGCCACTGTTCGATGCGCTTCTCAAGCCAGGTCAGTTCGAGATGCGTCAGCACCTCGCTCGATGGGTGCGTCATGACGGCACCCCCTGCCCCATACTGCCGTATCTGCTCACCGCCATAGGATGATGCGCAGAACTGTCGGAAAATGTCGGGACAGAATCGTCTGTTTTTATGATAGTCGAAGACTCACGCGCGCGCTCCAGCGCGGTGTACAAGTACAGAATATTTATAATATTTAGTACCTTTAGAGAGCGCGAATTTCTCCTTTTATTCCAAATTGTTAGAGAGATTTCCCGTTCCTGATAGGTCGAGAATCCGATTCCTGATAGGTCGATGGACATCAGGAGTCCTCCACACGGTTATCCACAGGGCGTTGTGGATATGTTTCTTTGCTGGGATCAGGGGAGAAACGGAGCACCGGCACATTGCTGGCGTCGGTCTCCAGACGCAGGCGGTAGCCCGGCAGGGTGTCCGCCGCGATCAGACGACGGATTTCGAAAACGAACCGGGG
>NZ_BANE01000191.1 GCF_000964405.1 Novacetimonas hansenii JCM 7643 | reverse complement strand
TCCACCGTCTCGATCACAGACAGCACGGCACGCACCTGCGGCCAGCCGGTGAACAGCAGCAGACGCTCCGCACCCGTGGGCACGAACGGCAGGCGGTCGCACGGCTCGCCAGCCAGCGGCGCCCTGATGATATCGATGCAGCAGGTTGTCGTCCTGCAATCCGCCTGCGTCCAGCGCAGCAGGGCGAAGACCGCACCGGGCGC
>NZ_BANE01000192.1 GCF_000964405.1 Novacetimonas hansenii JCM 7643 | reverse complement strand
GCTTTACCAAAAACTTTTATAATTCTGACAGGCTGTCGGTCCTGTTTTTTTAACAGCTTTTGAAAGTCTTGATTTCCAAAGGTCGAGGACCTTTGGTGGGGTGCAGGGGCAGTGCCCCTGCATGTGATGGCATCAGCCGACGTCGAACTTCACGCCCTGCGCCAGTGGCAGTGTGCGTCCGTAATTGATGGTGTTCGTCTGGCGGCGCATATAGGCACGCCATGCGTCAGAGCCGGATTCCCGTCCACCGCCGGTTTCCTTTTCCCCACCGAACGCCCCGCCGATTTCCGCGCCGGACGGCCCGATATTGACGTTGGCGATACCGCAGTCGGACCCGGCGGCGGACAGGAACTGTTCCACCTCCAGAAGGTTGGTGCCAAAGATGGAGGAGGACAGGCCCTGCGGCACGTCGTTCTGCAACGCGATGGCCTGATCCAGGTCGGTATATTTCAGGACATACAGGATCGGGGCAAAGGTTTCCTCCACCACCGGTCCGGTCTGCGCGGGCATTTCCACCAGCGCGGGACGGACATAGAACGACCCCGTGCCGTTGACATCCACGCGCGTGCCGCCATGCACGGCGCCACCGGCGGCGGTTGCGGCCTTCAGGCTGTCCTGCATCGCGGTAAATGCGGCCTCGTCAATCAGCGGGCCGACCAGCGCGTCGCTGCTGACGGGGCAGCCAACGGAAATATTGGCATATACCTGCTTCAGCTTGCCGATCAGCGCGTCATACACGCTTTCATGCACGATCAGGCGACGCAGCGTGGTGCAGCGCTGTCCCGCCGTGCCCATCGCGCCGAACGCCACCGCGCGCAGCGTCAGGTCCAGATCCGCCGACGGCGTAACGATGGAGGCATTGTTGCCGCCCAGTTCAAGGATGGAGCGGCCAAAGCGGCGCGCCACGCGTTCGCCCACGATGCGGCCCATGCGGGTTGACCCGGTGGCGGAAATGACCGGCACGCGCCTGTCATCAACCAGGCGCTGCCCGATCGCGCCATCCCCGATAATCAGCGCGGACAGGCCGGCCGGGGCGTCCGCGCCGAACTGGCGCACGGCCTCGTCAAACAGGGCATGGGTGGCAAGTGCGGTCAGCGGGGTCTTTTCCGACGGCTTCCAGATGCACGGATCGCCACAGACCAGCGCCAGCGCCGCATTCCATGACCATACCGCAACGGGGAAGTTGAAGGCGGAAATGATGCCGACGACACCGGCGGGGTGCCATTGTTCGATCAGGCGGTGGTCAGGGCGTTCGGACTGGATCGTCAGGCCGTAAAGCTGGCGCGACAGCCCGACGGCAAAGTCGCAGATGTCGATCATTTCCTGCACTTCGCCCAGCCCTTCGGACAGGACCTTGCCCGCCTCGAACGATACCAGGCGGCCCAGCGCCTCCTTGTTGTCACGCAGGACATTGCCAAGGATGCGCACCAGTTCGCCACGGCGTGGCCCCGGCACCTTGCGCCATGCGACAAAGGCGTCGGCCGCGCGGGCGATCACGCCATCGACCGCATCGGCGGAAATGGTCGCAACGCGGGCGATTTCCTCGCCCGTGATGGGGGTGCGTACGATCAGGTCGCCGCCGGTATAGGCATCGCGCGCGACGCCCAGCTTTTCCAGAAGGGCATGTACGTCGGATACGATGGTCATATGTCTTCCTGTTCTCCAGTCCTGTGGGCGCGGATATGGCTCTACAGCCATGCCGTGCCCGCGTGGGCAATGGCGGACCCCACGTTATAAAAGGCTTCGCGCGCGGGGCGGGCGCGCACCGGCTGCACCGGGCAGAGCGGCAGCGGCATGTCGGCAATCCCGATCCTGCCGCATACAAGCTGCGCCAGCACCCGGCCAAACACCGTCCCTGGCGAGATACCGCGCCCGTTATAGCCGCTGATGGACACTACATTGTGGGCAAGCTGATGGAAACGGGGAACCGCGTCGGTGGTCATGCCGATGCTGCCGTACCATTCGGTTTCAAAGGGTTCGTCCTTCAGTTGCGGATAAATCCGCGCCAGTGCCCTGCGTCCCCAGGCATGGTGGATGCGCCGCCCCGCACGGTCCAGCGCGCCCACGCTGCCGATAATCATCCGTCCCGCCCGGTCCAGACGGAAGGAGGTCAGGATGTCCCTGGTGTCCCATGCGCCCTGTTTGTGGGGCAGGACCGTTTCCAGCACATGCGCGGGCAGGGGGCGGGTGGCAAGGTTGAAATACGGCAGATGCACCAGTTCGGCGCGCAGTTCGGGCCACATGTTGGTGGTATAGGCATTGGTGGCCACGATCACCCAGCGCGCACGCACCGACCCGCCGCCACTGGTGCGCAGGTGCCACCACGCGCCCGCCTGCTGCGCATCGGTCACGCATGTCGCAGTATGCAGCCGCACGCCCGCATCCATCGCCGCGCGCGCCAGACCCCGTGCATAGGCAAGGGGCTGGATCGTGCCCGCGCGTTCATCCAGCAACGCGCCGGTATAGGCCGTGCTGCCGATCTGGCGCGCGGCCTCGCCCGCATCCATCAGGCGCACCGGCGCGCCAAGCGCCTGCCACTGGCGTTCGCGTTCGCGCAGGTTGTCCAGCCCGGATTGCCCCACCGCGCAATGTAACGTGCCGGTGGGCGTGGCCTCGCACGCGATGGCGTGTTTCGCCACAAGGTCAAAGACTTCCCGCGGGCCATTACCCAGAAGGTCCAGCACCCGCCGGCCCATCGTGGCGCCCAGCGTCGTCAGCAGGTCGTCGGGCATGACCCACAGGCCCGCATTCACCAGGCCGACATTGCGTCCCGACCCGCCAAAGCCGATCTCGTTGGCCTCAAGGATCACCACATTGCAGGATTCCTGCGCAAGGTGCAGCCCCGCCGACATCCCGGTATAGCCGCTGCCGATAATCGCGACATCGACATCCACATGTCCGCGCAACGCCGTGGTGGGCGGGGCGGGCGGGGCGGTGACTTCCCAAAGACCATGGCTGCGCGGATCATTCTGCATGCACGTTACCCTGTTGCGTTGCCCAGTGGCGTTTACCCAGTGACGTTTATCTGGTGGCGTTTACCCGGCAGCGTTTGCCTGACGGCGTTTACCAGTGGGGTTTGCTGGCGGCATTCCCGGCTGGTCTCCCCGGCTGGCATCTTCTGTTGGCGGGTCCGGGGGAAGGTTGCCGGGCGGGCGACACCCCCCGGCAGGGCGGGGGCTGTCGCCGGTTGGCGCGCACCCCCGGTGACGCCATCGCGCAAGGTATTTTCGATCGCACCGGGCGCAAAACGATATTCGGAACTGGGGTCATTCCAATACGGAATGATCCATGTGTCCGATCGTATGCACCGCTCTCCATACACCGGTTTTCATCCGCCGCTTTCCCCTGGGTTCCCCCCCTGACGTCGCGCCAGATGGGGTCATTCCCCGCCGGGCGGCATCCGTTCCACCGGGGCGCGGCCCAGCGTATTGGCCAGGAACACACCCAGCATGACCACCACGCCCCCCAGCAGGGTGCGCAGTTCGGGGACTTCATGCACCAGCGCAAAGGATTCCAGCAAAGTGACCGGCGGCAGCAGGTACAGCAGGCCCGCCGCCCGTGCGACGCCCATCTGTCCCACCACCCACGTCCATGCCGCATATCCGACAAAGGCAGGCAGTATCGCAAGCTGCGCCACACTGGCGATACCGGCCATCGACATGTGCGGCACCCGTCCCAGCGCCTGTGGCAGCCATGGCAGCAGTATGATCCCCCCGACGATCAGCACATACGCCGTGGTGGCCATCGCGCCATAGGTCGGGATCAGGCGTTTTTGCAAGGTGGTGTAAAGCGCGCTGCACAATGCCGCCCCAAGGATCAGCGTCGTGCCCGACCCGAATGACAGGCCCCCCGGTTCGCCGCCCGCGATGGTGATGACCCCGGCGAAACTGATAAGCGATCCGACCCACCCCCATGCCGTCAGCCGTTCGCCCATCACCGCCACGGCGATGATGGCGGCCATCAGGGGGGAGGAACTGATCAGCAGGCTGGACGCCCCGGCGGAAACGCTGAGTTCGCCGGTATTGAACAGCACATTGTACAGGCTGATGCCGATTCCCCCGCATGCGACAAAGCGCGGGATGTCGCGCGCGCGTGGCAGGGGCGCGCGTTCATACAGCAGCCATCCCACCGACAGCACCGCCGCCAGCGCATAGCGCAGCGCCGCAAGGGGAACAGGCCCGATTTCGTGCATCACGACCCGGACGATGGGATAGGCGCTGCCCCATGACAGCAGGGCCACGGCGGCCCACAGGGCAACCAGGCGGGGATGGGAAGGGCGTGTGGTCATGGCGCACAGGGATATGCCCGCGCATGGCGGCAGGCAACCGGGCATGCGCGCCTGCGCGGCGTTTGGATGCGCGCAGGCGGGAAAATGTCACACACGATCCCGCGTGCGGCATGCCGGGCACGCAGGCAAAGGGACAGGCAAAGGGACAGGCGAAGGGACAGGCACAGCGACAGCCAAGGCACAAAGATGTCCGGGCGCCGTCCTTCAGCGTTTGAAAAAGACGGCATGTCCCAAATCATTGCGGGACAATCCGGGCCAGAAGCTTTTATCACGCAGTCCCTTGCCCCAGATGGGGATCAGCCCTTGGCCGTATCCAGCGCATCCACCGCGTCCAGCACGCGCGCGGAATAGACAAGGGCCGCGCCCGCGTTCATCGCCACGGCCACGCCCAGAGCCTCGGCAATTTCCTCCCGCGTGGCGCCCGCCTTGACCGCTTCGGCGGAATGGACGGTAATGCAGCCGTCGCACCGGGTCGTGGCCGCCACGGCAAGGGCGATCAGTTCCCGCGTCTTTGCATCAAGATGCCCGGTCTTCGCCCCGGCCTCCCCCGCGGCGACAACGGCCTCGACCGTGCCGGGCGACAGGGTGGCGACCTTTCCAAAACCTTTGGCAAGCTGGTCGCGATATGTGTTCCAGTCCATCATCATGGTCATGTCTTCCTGTGGTGATCGGGTGGTCCCGCCCGGACATCCCTGGGCAGGAGGTCATGAAGCACGTCATCGGCATGCACGCCGTCAGCAGTCCCGCCGGGCGCCTCCCCCAGACCCCATTCCAGCAGGCTCCCCCCTTCCTGCCGGGTGACGAACCGACGCGCCAGCACGGATGCGGGCAGGTCGCCGCGCAGCGTGCCCGCCGCGATCCCTTCCGCCATGACGGATTCGAGCCATGAGAGATGCAGCCGGAAAAATGCCGCCGTCTGGTGGCGCATCGACGGTGGCAGGCTGTCGCGCTGTGCCGCCAGCGCCGCACACAGCGGCAGCATGCCGGCCATGGCGCTGCTGGTGAAAAAAGCGGCAAAGGCCCGCAACCGTCCGGGGGCGTCGGGGACCGCATGCCACACGGCCGACAGTTCGGCGGTGAAGCGGTGCAGGTAGTCCTCGATAACCGCGCATCCGAGTGTTTCCTTGGTGGGGAAATGATGGTGGACACTTGCCTTGCGGATGCCCGCGGCCCGCGCCAGGTCAGCAAAGCTGAAGGCAGCATAGCCGCGTGTGCGGATAAGCTCTTCAGCCCGTTGCATCAGGATGCGGCGAGTACCGTGCTCCATGCCCAAAGCCTACCGACCTGAAGGTAGGTAAGGAAACTCACTTTAGCGTGCGGCACATCCGGGGGAGTGCGCAGGCATGTCCAGAGGGCCATTCGCGGAGCAAGCCTAAGAGAGTGTTTGAAAACACGTCATTGATAGAAAACAGGAAAAGTTTCTGGGTGCCGCCTTTCGATCGAAAAAGGCGGCGTCTT
>NZ_BANE01000193.1 GCF_000964405.1 Novacetimonas hansenii JCM 7643 | reverse complement strand
CACAAGGGCTCTGCCCTTGACCCGCCAAAGGGCTGGCCCTTTGGAAACCATGACGTAAATGGATCGGGGTGCGGGGGCGTGATTCCTGTCGTGTCCGGCTGTGGTCTGTGTGGCGTGTTTTCGGTGGGGAAAGGGTGACACAAGGGCTCTGCCCTTGACCCGCCAAAGGGCT
>NZ_BANE01000194.1 GCF_000964405.1 Novacetimonas hansenii JCM 7643 | reverse complement strand
AGTTTTTGGTGAAGCTTTTTTCAAAAAGCTTCGAAAGACGCCGCCTTTTCAATCGAAAGGCGGCACCCAGAAACTTTTCCTGTTTTTTATCAACGGCTTGTTTTCAAACACTCTCTTCCGCCACAGGCCGCCATGAAAACAGGCCACAGCCCCAAGGTTTCATGCGGCTGTTTTCGCGCGGTCCCTTTCGCCAGGATACGTGCGGGCCAGAACAGATCCTGTGTGAATGCGTGCATTCAAAACGGGTGAAGATGCGCGTAAAAACAATAAACCGGAGCATTTTCACCGAACCGGTTTTTTGGTGGAAATGCCCTAGTGACGTTTTGCCGTCGCTGCTTTTTCCGGCAGGGCAAGCCAGCGGATACGCGCATCGCGCAGTTCGAAATTACGCTTTCCCTGCACGCCCATATCCCCGAACGGGTCATACACGATACCGGTCACTTCCGCGCGGCATTGCGGGTGCATGCCGGTATCGCCGCACATCTGCTGCGCCTTGTCCGAGGACGCGGCCTCCAGCGATGTGCCATCCAGCGGCACGCTGCCGTTCCAGTTCACGCTGCCGGGCAGGTCGTCAATGCGGAATGCGGCACACGCGGCCCCGCCCGCACTGGCGGAGGCGATATAACATGACAGGGTCACACGTTTCCCCACCAGCGACGGCGCCTGTGACAGCAGGGTCGGCACATCCATGACCGGCGGGGGCGGTGCGGGCGGGGTGACGTGACGGGCGGCGGCATGGCCCATGCCCGGCATCGTGGCGCATGCCGCCGACACCGTGACCGCCACCGCCGCCGCACGCCATATGCGCCCAAGAAACACTTGATTCACTTTATTCTGTCCTTCCGTGGGGTCCATGCGATGATGGGCGGGATTTTTTCCCATCCCATCCGCATTGTCACCACGGGGCGGGGGGCAGGCTGTCATGCGCTGGTTGCGGTGCGTGGGGCATGTGGGGGGCGTGGGGCGCGGACATCGCCCCATCACCCCGCCAATGTCGGAACAGCCCGGATCAAAATGGGCCGGATCAGAATGGGCCGAATCAGAATGGATTGGCGCGGTTGCCCGGCGCGTGGCCAAGGTCGGCGAAATGGTTGGTTTCGGCACATCCACGGAAACGGTCCAGCACAGGCGCGCTGCCACCCAGCGCCACATCAACCACCGTGCGCGACCCGTATTCGACCGACGCCCGCTGCCCACGTTCCATGCCATTCAGCAGGTCGGTCATTTCCTGCGGCTTCAGGTCCACCGACAGGGTGGTCGCGTCATTCGCCTGCATGTGAAAGACATGCTGATAGGCGCCGATGCGCACCGTCATGTCCCCCGTGGAACCGGGCGTCAGGGTCCAATGGTCGTCCGCGCTGCGCATCTGCAACGAATCCGCATCGGCGCGCAGCATCAGCACCTCGTTCTCCGCCCCGGCGATGCACAGGTCGGTATGCAGGCCGTGGTCGGGGGAATGGTGGATCGCCACCCACCCGTCATGGCGTTCGTCAATGGTCATGGCCGGCACGGCCGGGGCGGATGCCGGGGCATCGGGTGTCGCCAGCGCCTGACGCGCGCCCGCGGGGGACTGCGCCCATTGCGTGCTGTCCTGCACCTGTCCCGTTGCCTGCGCGGCGGCCATGGCGGGCAGCAGGGACAGGGTGATGATCCCCGCGATAAAGCCTTGATGTATCTTCACTTTGCAACAATCCCGTAGTTGCGACCCATAATGGTTGACCCAAAAAGCACCACCGGGGCATGATCTGCTGCGCCATTGCGCGCCCGCCCCTGATGACGTGACATATATTGTCACTTTATCTTGACGAAAAAAGGGCATAGGCAAGGTAGTGCCTGCTTGTGTGACGTTTTATATGCGCTGTGCCGCCTTAATCCTTCGTGGCATGTAAAACCTGACATGACGTGACGTGTTGTCCTGCTCCGCGGGCAATGCAGGGTTGCCATATTGTGAACGTATTTTGGTCATGATTTTATGGCATGAGCAGGGTAATGAAGAACACTAAACAAGATTTTCATATTCATGATCCCGTGGCGCACGCAGTGTCGATGATCCGCCTGTTCGGGGCCAGAGCCTCTGGCATTGCGGGCCTGCGATCCGGCATGTGCTTCAGCGCGGGCGATCTGGAAATGGCGATCACATGGGCGCGCGTGCGCAATTCGATCCAGAACCTGATGGATGAAGGGGACACCGCCCCCCATTCCCGCCTGTCCCACTGACGCCCTGACGCCCTGACGCCCTGACGCCCTGACGCCCTGA
>NZ_BANE01000195.1 GCF_000964405.1 Novacetimonas hansenii JCM 7643 | reverse complement strand
AAAAAGCTTCACCAAAAACCTTTATAATTTCAGGATGTTATCGATCCTGACTTTTCAAACATTCTCTTAACACCAACCCGCCGATCAGGATAATGGCAGCGCCGGCGGCAGCTTCCTGCCACGAAGGCAATGGCTTTTCCAAAGTTTTCCCTGACCAAAGCTTCGCCAGCAATTTTTACCCTTTTGCGTCTGTAACGCCCCTGCCGTGCTCAATGCGCGGCAGGTTGGGGTGTGGCGGTACTTTCCTTTGGCGCATCCGTGACATGTGGTGGCAGGGTTGGCATCGGATCATCGTGCTGCACACGGGGCTGTGCCGTAACCGGTAGCACGGCGGATGCCCCTGCTGGCGGCTGCGGCACTGTGGACTGGGACGTTGTGGGCTGCGGCGTTGTGGACTGCGATGCAGGTGCCGACGCTGTTACTGACGGAGTGGTCGGGGTGGACGGGGCGACGGCAGGGACCGCTGGCGCTTCCACCTGTTGCGGCGCGCCGTCATGCGCGACGGCGGGTGTGGTTCCCTCCCCGGCTGTGGCGGCCCCGTGAGGTGTCACAGTGGACGCTTCGGCGGGCGACTGTGGCGGGGCGGAAGCGGCAGGTCCTGGCGTCGCAATGGTCGCGGGCATCGCAGGTTTCGGCGTGGCCGCCACCGTGGCGGATGGTGTCGGCTGCACCGGTGGTGCGCTGGACGGGGGGGTTGGGGCACTTTCACCCACACTCGATACCTGCGGCAGGGAGGGCGTGGGGGCAACCGGGCGCGGCATCACCGTGACAAGCGGCAGGTTATAGCGATCAATCGTGTCCTTGTCGCTCTGCACGCCATAGGCGTTCATTGGCGGCAGGGCGCGCACCGTCGGACGATCCGGCAGATCGGCGGCAGGGTTATGATCCAGCACCACGCGCGTATTCTGCGGATAACGATCCATCAGGCCCAGCAGCGTGCCATTGGTCCAGCCGAACCCGATCTGCATCGGATATTCGCCCCCCCCTTTGCCGCCCTTGGGGCTGATATAGGGGTTGGAAACATCATATTTTTCCAAAAGCACACCGGATTTTTCGTACGTACCGATCACACGTCCCATCCAACGCGCGGCGATATCACTGGCAAGTTCGTCGTACCCGTACTGGTTCAGCCCCTTGACCGCCATCCACTGCAACGGCGCCCAGCCATTGGGGGCATCCCACTGCTGCCCGCTGTTGGTGCGTTCGGTGGCAACCAGGCCACCGACCTTCAGCAGGTTCTTGCGGATCGTCTCTGCCACGGCCTTGGCCTGTTCGGGGGTCGCCATCTGCAGGAACAGCGGCATGGCCGTCGCCCCCGACAGGATGGAGGTCGATTCGCCCTTCTTCCAGTCATAATCGATATAGGCGGCACGGCGTTCATCCCACAGGATACGCTGCATGGCCGCGACCCGTTCATCCGCAATGCGGGCATATCGCGCGGCAGCTTCCTTGTCCCCCTTCAGGGCATAGGCATGCGACAGCGTCTGCGCCAGATGCGGGATCAGGCAGTTCAGTTCCACCGTCAGCAGGTCCGTCGTGTGGATGGTTGACAGCGTATGTCCGTCCGCCAGCCAGCGCGAGGTAAAGTCCCACCCCGTTTCCGACCCGGCCCGCAGGTCGCGATAGACCTCCTCCGGCTTGCGCGCCGACTGCGACGCCGCCGTGACGAGGTCTTCGGGATAACTTTCGTCACGCGGGGTGTCGCGGTCATCCCAATGACGGTTCATCACCGTCCCGTCGGGCAGGCGCACCACATGCCGGTACGCCCCGCCCGGCGACACCGAATCCGCGCCATCCATCCAGTAATCATATTCCGCCTGCAGTTCGGGCAGGAACTTGGTATAGGCGACCTGCCCGTCATGCATCGCCAGCAGGTCAACCATCAGGGAGAAGAACGGCACCTGCGAACGGCTGAGGTAATAGGTCCGGCTGCCATTGGGAATATGGCCATAACGGTCGATCATCGACGCCATGTCGCGCACCATGTCGCGCATCAGGTCGATCTTGCCGTCCTCATACAGCCCGATCATGGTAAAATAGCTGTCCCAGTAATACAGTTCGCTGAAACGGCCACCGGGCACGACATAGGTATAAGGCAGCGGAAGCTGCGAAGAATACTGCACCTGCGTATCGGGCGGACGTTGCAGCACATCCCACATGCCCATGATATAATCGCGCACATTTTCATTCGGGCTGCGCTGGTAGGTAACGGTCTTGCGTTCGGGCAGGGTGAAATGCTGGCTGACGAAATCCTTCAGCACGAAATCCGGGCGCGCCTTGGCGGCCTTGTACTGCGCCAGAAGATCCTCCGGCGATTCGTCAGGGATGGCATCCACCGCCGTCTTGGCGTCGGCATAGATATGCGCGCGCGCAATATCCTCGAACAGGCCATCAAGGACGACAGAAGGCGGCCGAAGGTCCTGCGTGATGGTCACCGGGGCCGCTGCCTCCGTCAACAGGGCATTGGCGGGCGGAACCATGTGCGACCCGGCGGGTTCCTGCTTCTGTCCCGCCTGTGGGGCGGGGGCGAGGATACCTGCGGGCGTGGCATCGACATGCGCGCCCGGCGACGCCGCCTTGGTGCCATCCGCGGCCATTGCGGGTGGCGTCGTCGCCCGGGGGGGAACGGCCATACCCGCGCCACCAAGGTCCTGCGGCGTGGGCACGGCGTAGGTGTCATCCTCCGGCTTCGCGGCCGTGATGGTGACCGGAACAGGCGATGCCGGGGCTGAAGTCACAGGGGTTGGGGCCGCCGGAATAGAGGAAGACGCGGCCTCAGACGTTGCGGGAGCGGGCGTTACGGCGGGCGTTGCAGGGGCGGGCGACGACACGGGTGTGGGGGGTGACATGGCGGGTGCGGATGCCGCCCCCGCATCGGGCATGGCCGACGCGGGGGCAGCCACAGGCGAGGTGCCAGAAGATGTTGCAGAAGATGTGGCAGGTGACGCTACGGAAGATGTCACAGGGGCTGCCATTGGGGCAGCTACGGGGGCGGCGGCTGCGGCAGGGGCCGGGGGCGTCGTCGGACCTGCCGCTACTGTCCCTTCCGCGGGGGGCTGCGTCGGGACGGCAGGGACGGAAGCGGCAGGGAGAGACGCTGCAACAGGGGATTGGGGGCTGGCCTGTGCGCCCTGATGGGTTTCCTGCGACAGCGCGGGGCTCACTGATGACACAAGTGCGACCAACGCAGCGCCCGCGCACAGCGCGACCGGACGCGACAGGGCCGAACCGGCCATGAGGGAAACTTTCACGAGACGTCTGAACTCCACGCTGTTGGGACCGCAACATACCGCACACCATGCCCTGCATGCGCGGGGAACGAAAAGGAAAACCACCCACATGGAGGGAAGTTCATTTTTTATTGTATCCAGTTTGTGTCCAGTTCATGTTGCGCGCCGTTTCGTGTGTACGGTTTCACCATGACGGTAATCGGATTATGGTCCCGATACATGGCCCTGCATGCGCCCGGTTCCCCTGTAGCGGATATCACGCCATTCGATATCGCATCACAGGGGCATCACGTCACAGGGCATTACATCACAGGGCATCGCGCCACCGGGCACCCTGCCACAGGGGCGCGGCCACGTTCCCGTTATCCGCGGAGTATTCCCGATGTCGCCTGACCCCACCCTGTCCCCCCTGGCCACCACGGACAGCCTGTTTTTCGAACGCGCCGATGCACGCCTGGGCCGGACAGAGGCCGAACGCCTTGTCGCGCAGGCGCTGGCGGGCATGGATGATGGCGAACTGTTCCTGGAATACCGCGAAAGCGAGGTGATCTCCCTCGACGAAGGGGTGATCCGTTCGGCAACCTTCGACACCTCCTCCGGCTTTGGCCTGCGCGCGGTGATGGACCAGGAAACCGGCTTCGCCCATTCTGACGATATCAGCGAAAGTGCGATCCGCCGCGCCAGCGAAACCGTGACACAGATCCGCGCGGGCCGCAGCGGCACGCTTGCGGTTGGGCCGCAGGCGACGAACCACCGGCTTTATCCCACGCTCAACCCACTGGGGGAGACGGACTTCGCCACGCGCGCGGCCCTGCTGTCGGAACTTGACGCCTATGCCCGCGCCCGCGACCCGCGTGTGGTGCAGGTCATGGCGTCACTTTCGGCACAGTGGCAGGCAGTGCAGATCATCCGCCCCGATGGGCAGCGCGTGGCCGATATCCGCCCGCTGGTGCGCATGAATGTCTCGGTCGTGGTTGAAAAGGACGGCCGCCGCGAAAGTGGCGGGCACGGGCTGGGCGGGCGGTATGCCTATACCCGCCTGCTTGACGCCACGGTCTGGAAATCGGCCGTGGACGAAGCATTGCGCATGGCTCTTGTCAATCTTGACGCCGCCCCGGCCCCGGCGGGCGAAATGGAAGTCGTGCTGGGTGCGGGCTGGCCCGGCATCTTGCTGCACGAAGCCGTGGGCCATGGGCTGGAGGGGGATTTCAACCGCAAGGGCACCTCCGCCTTTGCCGGGCTGATGGGCCAGCGCGTGGCCGCCCCCGGCGTAACCGTGGTCGATGATGGCACCCTGCCCGAACGGCGCGGCAGCCTGACGGTCGATGACGAAGGCACCCCGACAGGCCGCACCGTCATGATCGAGGACGGGATTCTGACCGGATATCTTCAGGACCGGTTGAACGCACGCCTGATGGGGGTGCGGCCCACCGGAAACGGACGGCGCGAATCCTATGCCCATGCCCCCCTGCCACGCATGACCAACACCATCATGCTGGGCGGTGACGCCACGACGGAGGATATGATCCGCACGACGAAACGCGGGTTGTACGCCGTCAATTTCGGCGGTGGGCAGGTGGACATCACCTCGGGCAAGTTCGTTTTCGCCGCATCGGAAGCCTACCTGATCGAAGACGGGAAGATCACCACCCCGGTCCGTGGCGCGACCCTGATCGGTAACGGCGCGGATGCGATGACGAAAGTCACCATGATCGGACAGGAACCCGCCCTTGACCCCGGGATCGGTACCTGTGGCAAGTCAGGACAGGGAGTCCCGGTGGGCGTGGGACAGCCGACGCTGAAGATGACCGGCCTGACGATCGGGGGCACGGGCGGCTGAGACACCCGCCGTTCCACGGGACTGTCATGGCTTCCAAAGGACAGGACCCTGCGGCGTTTTTCGCAAGCTTTCTTAACAGGCTGTTTGAAAATTCAGGTCCAATAACAACCTGAAATTATAAAGGTTTTTGGTGAAGCTTTTTCCAAAAAGCT
>NZ_BANE01000196.1 GCF_000964405.1 Novacetimonas hansenii JCM 7643 | reverse complement strand
CCATCATCACGCTTTCGGTGATTTCCACCGTCAGGCGGTCAGGCTTCAGGTTGAACTGCCGCAACAGGTTGGAGATATATTCCGGCAAAGCGCGGTTGCGGAAATGCACCGCCGACAGGTTCACCGCAACGGTGGGGACATGCACATCCGCATCGTCCCAATGGCGCATCTGCCGGCAGGCTTCATGCAGGGACCACCGGCCAATGGCCTCGATCTGTCCCGTTTCCTCCGCCACCGCGATAAAACGCGAGGGGAAGATGTTGCCAAGGTGGGGATGATGCCACCGCGACAGGGCCTCCACCCCATACAGGCCGCCGCTCGCGGCTTCGACCTGTGGCTGGTAATGCAGGTTGAGCATCCCCTTGGCCAGCGAGTCCCGCAGCGCGGAGCCAAGGACCAGCCGGTCCTGCGCCACCTGGTTCTTTTCCTGTCCGGCAAAGCGGTAGACGCCACGCCCGTCCGCCTTGGCCTGGCGCATGGCGGAATCCGCGTTGCTGAGCAGGGATTCGCTGTCGGGGCCATTGTCGGGGAAGCTGCTGATACCGACACTGCACGAAATGCTGAGTGTGTTTTCACCCACCTGCATCGGCTTGGCGATGGTGGAAATCAGCAGTTCGGCAAACTTGACGGCCTTGGCCTGCGTGCAGTCGGGCACGATGACGATATATTCGTCCCCGCCCGAACGGCTGATGATATAATCATCTTGCACCAGATCGCGGATGCGCTGTCCGATTTCGACAAGGAACTGGTCCGCATAGACATGGCCCAGCGCATCGTTGATGTCGCGGAAACGGTCGATATCCACCATGAACAGGTAGAACCGGCTGTCGCCTTCGCGCATGATCAGCGCGTCGATGATCTTGTGCAGCGACGAACGATTGAGCAGGCCGGTCAGGGAATCAAAGTTCGACAGTTGGGAGATATGCTGGCGCGTCGCGTTCTGTTCCACCGCAAGGGCACAGAACGGGATACAGGCGTCAACGATCCGTTCGGGCCAGCTCTGCGGGGCGTTGGGATCGCGCGAATACAGCGCAAACAGGCCCGACACCTGGTTGTTATGCGTGCGGATCGGCGCGGAACGGCAATGTTCCAGCCCCAGCGACATCGCGATCGACTGGTAATTATGCCACAGGATATGATTGCTGTAGGACGGTTCGCGCTGGAGGCGGGCAAGGTCGGCGGGTTCGAGCTTCAGCCCCTCCAGCGCGTTGAAATAGCGCTTGGGCAGGCCGGGGGCCGAAAGGATCTGCAGGCGGTTGTCGGAATCAACAAGGATCAGGCACGCGACCGAATTGGGAACGAAACTGTCCACCCGGCGGCACAGCAGGTCCGCCACATCCTGGATCAGAAGGTCCGCGGCAAGCGCCTGAAGCACGTCATTCTGGAGGATGAGGATCTTGCGCCGCTGGCTTTCCTCCGTCGCGTCCTTCATCACCGCGATGTAATAGGTCTTGTCCGTACCGGGAAGCTGCACCTTGGAGATCGAAAGCTCGCCGCACACATATTCACCATCGGCGCGCGTGAACTCCACCTCGCGCGAGGTGCCGACGATCTTGTTCAGCCCGGTCTTGCGGTTATGGGTGATGAAGCTGTCATGGTCCTTGCGATAATCGAGCGGGACAAGGCAGCTTACATTACGGCCAATCACGTCGGCGCGCGCCAGGCCCCACATACGTTCCGCCGCAGGGTTGAAGAAAATGACGCTATTGTGCTCATCAATGATGACGATGGGGTCAATCGCCTGTTCCATGGCAGGCAACAGAATCTCGGCGTTAATCTTGGGCTGACTCACCACGCTCTCCAGCTCGCCCGTGCGGGCGGCCCCACACGTTTCAGGTTTCACATCATCTCGCACGGCCCGAAGGGATGACCCCATGCCCGCACAGCCAGGCGGCTGCGTTTTCAGACCGATATTTCCCGCCATGCGCCATGCATGAACGGACCCACATCATGCCCCACGATATCCGCTGCGCGGATGACGACACATGATATGCCTCAATGTTTACGATGTTTACAATATTTACGCGGTATTATTTTACACTGCGCGGCATGCATGCCGCACATTCAGGGGGTATGAAGATCCTGTGGCAGCAGGCCGCCAAGCGGGCGGCAGGCATATTCGCACGCCGCGGGGTCCTGTTCCGCGTTCTGCCGCAATTCGGCCGCACCCTGTGATACGGCGCGCCAGGCCGCCTGCGCCAGGGCCTTGCGGCTGGGGAAATCATCGGGGTCGAGCGCCGGGTGCAGCATGACAGTCGCCCGCATGGACCGCCATTTCACCAGCTGCCACACATGGGGGCCAAGTTCCATATCCCCATACCATGCAAAGACCGGGCGACGGGCACGGTTGACGGGCACCCCCTCCAGCCGGTCATACACCACGGAAACCGGCTGGATCAGTGGCGTCATCCCCGGCGGGTGCTGGCGCATGGCCTCGGCCTCCGGCGTGTTTTCACGCCCGCGCGGAATGCGGGGCAGCTTTGCAATCGCAAAGAAGGCCGACATGAACGGCAGCACGCGCGACCCGTCCGACGACGTTCCTTCAGGGAACAGTACAAGGTTGTCGCCACCAATCAGGCGATCCATCATTTCATCGCGTTCGCGGCCGGTCGTGCTGCGCTGGCGACTGACGAAGATGGTCCGTCCAATGCGCGAGACGAGGCCCATAATGGGCCATTTCTCGATATCGCCCTTGGCCACGAAGTTCGAGGGCAGCACGGTGCCAAGCACCGGCACGTCAAGCCACGATGAATGGTTGGAGACATAGATCACAGGCCGTTCGCCGCGCGCACGGGCACGCGCGCCGCCCACGGACCCGGCCCTGCGCCCGATGACGCGGATATTCATGGACAGCAGGAAGCACAGCCCCCCCCAGACAAAGCGCGTCCAGCGGATTTTCGCCGTGCCGGGCACCAGCAGCAACACCGCCTCGAACCCGACCGAAAGCGGCACCCACACCGTAATGGCGGCAAGGCGACCGATCCCGCGCGCGGTGCGTGCGCGTTCACGCCATGGCCCCTGCGGATGGATGCGCAGCGCCGCGATATCCGCGACATCGCGCGACGTCACGGGCGCAAGGGCACGACGCTCCCGCGTGGGGTGCGGCTGGGGCGTGGGTATGGTGGAGGTATCGCGACGTCGCAGGATGCGGCGCTTAATGAAATCGGCAATCATGCCCTATCCATAGATCGGTGGGACAGACCGCGCCGACTGGCGTCGCGATCACTGTGGCAGGACCGACCCGCGCGGCCTGCACCGCAGTGCGGGTGCGCGCCGGCCTTGTGTCGTCCGGCCCTTCGTCGGACGTAGCCCCCACCTCCCGGCGCGTCAAGTACACCCACCCCCGACCGGGGGCCATGGGACGGGGATGATACTTTGCGTAACGATAAGAGCAGGGCGCAACGAGAAGGGCAGGCGGCGATGGTTCCGTAAAATATTTTTTTGTCACATCCTCCATATCCCGCATTATCAGGCTGGCATTATCAGGTATGAATGACACGGTTACGCGATCACGCATCGCGGCCCCACACCCTCTTTGGCACGCCCTGCCATGCCGCGGGGCCTCTCGTGCTCCCCTCATTGCCCTGTATGCCCTTTGCCCTGCGTGCCCTGCGCCCCCAACCAGCCCAAGGAGTGCCCCTGATGTCCGGATGGTCCGGTTACGGCCTGTTATCCGCCGCCACGGCTGTTCTGCTTGCCACCACGCCCCTTGCCTGCCACACGGCCCGGGCGCGCGATGATGTGCTTAACATCCTGACAAGCTGCGACCACGAGGACCCGGAACTGCTGCGCCCGTTTGAACAGGCAAACGCCGTGCAGGTGCATTTCCGCGACATCGACACCGTCGCGGTCGAATCCGTAATGTCGGTCATCCAGCAGGCGCAGCCCGGTGACTGGGACCTTGTCGCCACGGACGAGGCAGAGTTGATGCCCATGGCGCGCAACGGCATGCTGATGCCACTGGATGCGGCGGATTTCCCCACCACCGGCATTCCCGCCGCCGTGGCCGACCCACAGGCGGGATCGTTCGACGGGCACCTGTATGCCGTGCCGGAAAAATTCGGGTATTTCGCCCTTGCCTTCGATCAGGCGAAGGTATCGGCACAGGCATTGTCCGATATCAACGAAATCTGGAAGCCAGAATATCAGGGCCGCATCGCGATCTATGATTCCTACCTGCCTGTGATCTCCTACGTCGCGCTGGCGCTGGGCAAAGATCCCGCGCAGCTTGGCGCGGAAGACATCCCCGCATTGCAGGCAAAGCTTGTCGCCCTCAGGGCGAATGCCGCCATCGTGGGCGACATGGCCACGACACAGCAGGCGCTGGCCGATGGGCAGGTGGATATCGTCGTAGGGGGCGGCGCATGGACCACGGCAGGCATCGGCCATGACGGCGCGGTGCAGAAGGGACAGCCCGCCGCCGCTGCCGTACAGGGCGCCAACAGCGATGGCGATGATGCCGATGCCCCGCCCCTGCCGCCCGGCGCGCATCCCCCCGCGCAGGCAGACGCCGCGCCTGTTCCTGCCGCGGCCGCGGCTTCTGTCCCTGCGCAGCAGGCGGCGACGCCGGTGCTGTCGGCGCACCCGACCCTGACCTACCTCATTCCCCGGCAGGGCGCGTTGCGGTGGCAGCAGGCGGTGGCGGTGCTTTCATCCTCCCAACGCAAGGACATGGCGCTGCGGTTTGCAAAATACCTGCGCACGCCGCAGGCACAGGCGCACCTTGCCACCTCCTCATGTTACTGGGGGATGCCGGCGGACATGCGCACGCCGCTCGACCCCGCGATCAAAAATGCCCTGCATTGGGAAGACCAGCCGGCACAGATCGCGGCGACACGCATGCTGCCGCAGCTTTCACCCGACATGCGCCACAGGTTGCAGGCCCTGTGGACCAGCGTGATGCAGGCCCCGTAAGACCAGACGCACGGATCATGGCAGGTGGATCATGGTGGACAGATCATGACGGGCAGATCATGACGGGCGGCAGATCCCCTCCCCCACGATGATCGTCCGCAGCCCTCAGGCGGGATGGCCCTGATACCCTATATAGAGGCTGTTCAAAAAGTCAGGCTTGATAACATGCTGAAATTATAAAAGTTTTTGGTGAAGCTTTTTCCAAAAAGCTT
>NZ_BANE01000197.1 GCF_000964405.1 Novacetimonas hansenii JCM 7643 | reverse complement strand
CCGCACTGACGACACGCCTGATCGACAGCAGCAGCGGCCCCGTGACGGCGGGAACGGGGGAGGATGTATCGGCCAATGGCGGGATCACGGCCATTTCGGCCGGGACGTCGATGCTTTCGACGGTGGTGACGCCGGTGAATGACGCCCCGGTTGCCACGGGGAATGCGACGCTGCCCCCCGTGTCGGCGGATACGACCAACCCGCCCGGGGCCTCTGTGGCATCGCTGTTTACCCCGGTTTTCAATGACCAGACGGATGCGGTGCCGGGCGGGTCGTCGGCAAATGACCTTGCGGGGATTGCCATTGTCGGAAATACGGTGCCCGCGACCGAAGGTGTGTGGCGGTATTCGACCGATGGCGGCGCGACATGGACGGCGGT
>NZ_BANE01000198.1 GCF_000964405.1 Novacetimonas hansenii JCM 7643 | reverse complement strand
GTGCAGGGAGCGTGCTCCCTGCCGGGTCCGGGCAGCGCCCGGATACTGCGCCTGTGCACGGATTCCGAAACCGGTATCAGATATGATTTGCAACAATAGATTTCATAATGTAACGGTCAAAGTCAAAGAGACCCACCTGGACATTTATTCAGCCGCAGATCCTAAAGATGCATAAAGAATGCTGGATATAATTCCTTTCAGCCGTCGCGGAATTATTTTTCCATCCGCCTGATACCGGAGAATTCGCAGAAATGGCGAACACGTATACTGATTACAAGAACACAAAATATACAACGACGATTGATAAGAACGGCAACGAAACCAGTAGCCAGGCTTTCCTTATCGACACGAACGACAATTCGGACACGTCCACAACCGCATCGTCCCCCCTGCCACAGAACAGCGACGGCAGCACGACACTCCAGGTTCAGACACTTAATGAATATAACAGCGAAAATACACAGGAGTCGGACGGTTCAAGCGAAACCGCCTATGATCCGGGTTTCGGGACCGGCACCCAGACGCTGGAACTGAACAGTATTTATGACAACGGCGTAAATACCGGCTTTGTCGATGCCACACTCCAAAGCCCGGAAGGCGGCACTGTGACAACGGTCTTGCAGCAGACGCCCTATTCCACCAGCGACGGCACGATCCTGTACGCCCCGCCACAGACAACAAACAACATGGATAACGGCAAGATCGTAGATACTGACCAGTCCGGCGGTTATTATACCTATCTGACGAATACGACCTATACGACGTCCAATGATGTTCCCTCCACCATTACCGCGACCAGCAACGGCAACAGCTTCACGCCCGCCACATCGGTGCCCAGCACGCCGTGCTTTACCGAAGGCACGCTGCTGCTGACCCCCCGTGGCGAAGTCGCGGTGGAGGATCTGCGCGCGGGGGATGAGGT
>NZ_BANE01000199.1 GCF_000964405.1 Novacetimonas hansenii JCM 7643 | reverse complement strand
TTGAGAAAAGGCGGCACCCAAAAACTTTTCCTGTTTTTTATCAACAGCTTGTTTTCAAACAGTCTCTAAGAAAATAAAATTCTGGGGTGCTGCATTTCTCAAGGACGGCAGCCCCCCCCCTTGAGGCATGTTGAAAAATATTCACTGAAAAATTCTGATATTTTCACGATATTCCGGTCTGCCCCTGAATTGTGAAAACCCGGAATATCCCGGCTCTGTATAGGAAGTGCAGGCTTTTTCACCTGCCCCGGCACCAAGTCACGGTTTCCAGAGGGCAAAGCCCTCTGGCCGGTTTCAGGGCAGGTCCCGGCCTGTAGAACCCATGGCCTGTCGCACCAATTTCAAGCCCCCAAAACCCTGTCCACTGTCCGCGCCACAGACTGCCGCCAGTTCGGCAGGCTGACCCCGAACACCTGCTTCAGTTTCGTGCAATCCAGGCGGGAATCCTGCGGCCTTTCCGCCGGAGTGGGCCAGTCCTGCGTACGGATAGCCTCTATTTCCGGCAGTGCTTGACCGTGACGGGCGGCCTGTTCCAACGTGGCGACCGCAAGACCATACCATGTCGTCTCCCCCTGCGCGGTGGCGTGATAAACGCCGGGATAAGCCGCCTGCCATCCCGTTTCTTCAATCCGGGCGATGATGGCAAAGATGGCCTGCGCAAGATCATCAGCACTGGTGGGGTTGCCAAACTGATCGCCCACCACACGCAATTTCGGGTTTTTGGCCCCGGCGGAGATCATGGTCTTAACGAAGTTCTTGCCATGTGCCGAATACACCCACGCAGTTCTCAAGATGATGGCCTGTGGGCATGCTGCCAGAACTGCTGTTTCCCCCGCCGCCTTCGTTGCGCCATAGACCGTGCGGGGTGAGGTCGGGTCACTCTCCACATACGGCGTGCCCTTGTCCCCGGCGAAGACATAATCCGTCGATATATGGATCAGTCCACACCCCTGCACCGCACATGCTGCTGCCAGAATAGCAGGCCCGGTCTGGTTAGCACGGGATGCGGCAGCGACCTCGGTTTCCGCCGCATCCACAGCAGTCCACGCCGCAGCATTCACCACAAAGGCCGGATCATACCGCGCGACCACTGCGTCGATGGTTTCAGGTCGGTCAAAATCGAAATCTGGACGACCGACCTTAATCACGCGCGCCCCTCCCACATCGGCCAGTGAGACGGCAAGTTGACCATTGCCCCCTGTCACCAGAACCGGTTTCAGCGTTGGGGCCTCACGCATGGGGAAACCATCCATGGGCTGCGGCAAAACCGGGCGCGACCTTATCCTTGTCCGACAGGATCGCATCCTCCTGCGCGATGGGCCAGTCGATCTTCAATTCGGGGCAGTTCCAGATCACAGCGCGTTCCGATGCCTTGTCATACAGGCTCGTGCATTTATACTGCACCTCGGTATTATCGCTCATAGTGACAAAACCATGGAGGAAACCCGGCGGTAGCCAGAGCTGTGACCAGTTATCTTCCGACAGTTCCGCCGCAACCCATTGCCCATAGGTCGGTGAGCCCATGCGCGCATCCACCGCGACATCCCAGATCGCCCCCCGGGTACACCGCACAAGCTTGCCCTGCGCATGGGGGGCAAGCTGACAGTGCAGCCCGCGCACGACCCCCTTATGCCGCGACAGGCTCTGGTTATCCTGCACGAACGGGGCATGGATGCCGGCATCCGCCATCCGATGCAGGTTGTAGGTTTCGGAAAAGAAGCCGCGAGTGTCACCAAAACGCGCTGGCGTCACCAGAATGACATCAGGTATGGCAAGACGTTCGATTTTCATTCTCCGCACCTCAATCATATCGTCCCGGACATCAGGCTCCGGGATCAGGACTTGTATCGGTAAGGTAGAAGAGAAAAGTTGCCGCGATATGAATGTCAGGCACAGGAAAATAAAGGCATAGGAACACGATTCATGGATGTTGGGCGGGCTGCCCAGACACAAAATTTCAAGGGAAAATGGAAAAATCTTCGTGCCTGTTTTTAATATTTTCTTGTTTAGTAATGTAGTTTTAAATGAAACAGGCAAAATACAGAACACTTGTCCGTAGAGCCTGCATGACGCTCTGGGAAATTTTCGGGACGTTCCTTGCAACATACTATAAATACAGTGATTTAAAAAACACACCTTAAAAAACTCTTGGTGACATAAGCAAGAGTCGTGATATGCATCCTCCTGAAAAACGGGATTTTGATAGAGATATACTGCGCCATAAACATAATACTACATAAGTGAAATGAAAAAAGTTTTCTGGTGTTACCTTTCGATCAAAAAAGGCGACGTTTTTCGAAGATTTTTGAAAAATCTTCACCAAAAACTTTTGTTATTTCTTGATCTTATGGGACTTGCCTTTTTAAACAGTCTCCAAGAGGCTATTTGAAAATAATATCCTCAATAACATGCTGAAATTATAAATATTTTTAGCGAATCTTTCCTGGAAATATTCAGAAGACGCCGTCTTTTAAAAAAGGCTGCACCCAAAAACTTTTCTTATTTTTTATCAATGATTTGTTTTTAAAAAATCTCTAAAAATCTTCTCCGGCATCCCAATATTATGTGGGAAACAAAAAAGTAGACAGAGCCTGCGCCTGCTGGCGGATTTCAGGAATGGCCGTAGTTTCAAACAGGCTTCCCGCACGTAACGGGCCAATTGCATGCAGCCATGGTGACGCCTGCCCATCATGACCAAAAAGCGCACCGTTGACATCAGTCGCAAAGGTGCTGCCAAGATCACCATGAACCGCCATGCCAAGAGCAAACAGTTCATGCAACAGCGGATTATCCACGCGACCGAAATTCGTATCCGGTGCCGTGCAGTTCATGACCATATCGGCCATCAGATGATATTCCCCCTCGCTGGCTCGTACATGAACCCGCAGGCCATGGCGATCCCCTGACACGGCCGCCACATGGCCACGGCGGACAATGAGATGACCAGAAGCCATTTCTTCGACAATCCGCCGCGCAACAGGTGGGGCCATACGATGGCGCGCCGTATGCCAGCGATGAAAAAGATGCCTGCGGAACCGCCATCGCTCCTTGTCCGACAAACGCGCCCACAGGGCATTGCTACAGGGCCGCAATGAATCCACGGCTGCCCGCCACGATACACCATCTTTCAGGGCCAGACGCACGTGATGCAGATACTGCCGTGCCGTGGGCAACGTATCCATGGGAATAACCGGGGCAGGCACGGATTCAACCGGGCCATGCGCACAAGGTAACAGGCCATGGCGCGAGATCATCGTGATAACACCGCCATATCCTCCGGCCCTCAGGCGCAGCAGGATATCAATCGCGGTCAGGCCGGAACCGACAAGGACAACCGGTGCATCCGCCTCTGGCCAGCGGGGCCATGTGTCCCAGACAGCCCGGACATATCGTCCCGAGTTACGGACAACGTCATCACAACATGGAATATCCACCGGCAGCGCATGTCCCATGGCAAGAACCGTTCTTCCTGCCTCTACTCTGCTGCCGTCATCCATATGGAGGATGGCCGAATTGCCACGTTTCTCCAGCCGGGTCACACATTGATGAAGAACAGGGACATTGCTTGTGGCGAACCGTGCCGCCAGATATTCCCCCCACAGCATACGCGGCATGAAAGATGTGCCATCCGCCGCCCCATCCCCACGCTGTGACAGCCATGCAACAAAATCTTCCGGTGCATCAGCCAACGCGCCCATATTGCCCGCGCGCACATTCAACAGGTGGGCGGGTTCCGTTGTCGAATAGGCAACGCCACGTGCAAGGCCCTGTCGGGGTTCGATAACCAGTAATCCTGCAGGGTCAGTTCTGCGCGCCAGATGAAGGGCGGCAAGAACGCCACTCGCCCCGCCCCCGATGATCGCGATCCGGGTTTTCATATGATCCTTTCTCATAACAGGCTGGGCTGACATCGGCCGGACCGCCATTCGGCATATCTTCGCCTCCCTTGGTCAATCCATGGAAAAGAAACAAAGTTTTGCAACGCATTGTCTGAATTATGCTTGGCGAAAGACTGACGGTGGTGCGGATTGGGATGCAAACGGCCTTACCTGCCAGACACGACTGGAATGACTTGGGACGTCGCTGACACTATGCCGGGGCCTCCCAATCGTTTAGTGAGTGTTTGAAAACAACTCATTGATAAAAAATAAGAAAAGTTTTGGGGCGCCGACTTTTTTCGAAAAGGCGGCGTCTTCTGAAGCTTTTTGGGAAAAGCTTCACCAA
>NZ_BANE01000200.1 GCF_000964405.1 Novacetimonas hansenii JCM 7643 | reverse complement strand
CCGCCGCCACGTCTGCCGCGATTGTCATGCCACCCGCCATGCGGCGGCGGTGGACCGCCCCGCCCGTGCCACGGCTGCGCCAGCGCGGAGGCGGCGGGCAGGGTAGCGGCCGCCAGTGTCAGTGCCGCGCCCGCGACGGCAAGAAACTTGGGGAATCGTAAAAACCGCTTCAATGCGAGGGCCCTTGTCCAATGGTGTGTGAAAAGGAAATGGCGGGTAATGTCTTAACCATCTGTGATCATACCCTGCGTCATGTCGAAATGATGGCTGAGATGGCCTCCGTTATGCCGCGATCCGCAGGCGCTTGGTCAGGGCCGAAAGCCGGTGGCGACGCAGCTCGCCCCGTGCGCGCGAATCATTGGTCATATAGTTGAGCTGTATGGTGTTGCGCACGCCGACATACCGGCGATGTCCATGCCATGTGTTCATGCCATTGGGGAAAACCAGCAGCGTTCCGTTCACCGGGGCGACTTCGGTGGTATAATCCTCAATGTCATGTTCCCCGCGCAACAGGCGCAGGCAGCCTTCGTGCCGGGTCCATGCGGTATCGTCCACATTAAGATAAAGCAGCACCGTCACCCGCTTGCATGCCGAGTCGCGGTGAATGCGCCCGTCCTGCGCCCGCGTGCGTCCGCGCAGGGTCAGCATCGTCGGTGCGTCGTGCAAGTCCAGCCCGAACTTCGCCGCGATGATGTCACGCAGCCGTGGTCCCTGCAGTTCCGCCACAAGGTCGCGGATCAGCGGTGAAAGTTTCAGCGCACTTGGCGGGTAGGATCCCCCCGCGCCAAAGACCGGCAGGGACGCGACCGCCGCGCGCAGATCCTGCGTCCCGATGAAATGGGGCACGATGGCGTGGGGAAACGGGTCGGTGGCGACGACGGCGTTTTCCAGCGCGGCATAATCGGGGATGATGGGTATGGTCATGCGATCCTGTGGGGCCACGACAAGGGGGACGCGCCCAAGATTAAGGGGCCATGCCGTACGTCGCAAGGCCATCGTCAGGCGCATGCCGCTGGGGGTGGGGCGGAGGTGATGCATGGTGTCTGATGAACGTTGCGCGGCCGGGATGGGTCCATCACAAATGCTCCATTTCCCCGCCTTTGTGTTCACCAGATGGAGAGAACGCCCCTAACGGCCATATATGGCGGTTTCGTGCCCTTGCCCATGCGGCGGGGAGGGATTATCGGCGTTGGGTATGGACACCGAAATTCGCACCGCCTCCGCCCCCCCACAGCCGGTTCCGCAAGACGGTGCCGGCCCCTTTGCGACCTATGAGGCCCGCGTGGCTTCGGGGAAGCTTGACCGCGACCCGGAGCAGGAAAAGGCGGCCCGTCGCCTTGACCGGCTCTGGCGCGAACTGCGTGATTACCACCCGATGGTCATGCAGCGTCAGGCCACCGCGCGGCATGGCCTGTTCGGGGGGCTGCGCGCGCGCCTCGGGCTTGGTGGACGTGGCGCACAGGCCGCTCCCTCCCGCCCGCGCGGCGTTTACATGGTCGGGCAGGTCGGGCGCGGCAAGACGATGCTGATGGACCTGTTCTTTGACCTCGCCCCGGTGGAGCACAAGCGCAGGGTGCATTTCCACCGTTTCATGCAGGACGTCCACCAGCGCATCCATGACATGAAGGTGGCGGACCCTGCCCTGTCCGACCCGATCCCGCCGCTGGCCCGCCAGATCGCGCAGGAAGCGTGGCTGCTGTGCTTTGACGAATTCCAGGTCAACGACATTGCCGATGCGATGATCCTTGGCCGTCTGTTCGATTTCCTGTTCGCTGACGGGGTGGTGGTGGTCGCAACGTCGAACACCAAGCCCGAGGACCTGTTTCAGGACCGCCCCGGCGCGGATGCGTTCAAACCCTTCATCGACATCATCATGCGTGAGGTTGATACCGTCATCCTCGATTCCCCGCGTGATTACCGCCGGGGCTGCGTGCGCGGCATGCGTACATGGATCGTGCCCGCCGATGCGGCGGCGAAGGCGGAACTCGACACCATCTTCACCCACCTGGCCGCCGGCGCGCCGGTACAGGCGGTTGACCTTGACATCATGGGCCGCACCCTGCGGGTCGAACGCGCGGCGGGGCCGGTCGCGCGCTTTACATTTGCCGAACTGTGCGGGCGGTTTCTCGGGGCGGGGGATTATCTTGCGCTTGCGACGCGCTTTGCCAGCCTCGTCATCGACGATGTGCCGCGCATGGGACCCGATAATTTTGACGAGGCCCGACGCTTCATCGTCCTGATCGACGCGTTGTACGAACAGAACGTCAAGCTGTTTGCCTCCGCCGGGGACCAGCCCGATTCCCTGTATGAACGCGGGCAGGGGGCGACGGCGTTCGAACGCACCGCATCGCGCCTTGAGGAGATGCAAAGCGCATCCTACGCCCAGTTGCCCCACCTGTCGGCATAGCTGTTGTGACAACGCCGCGCCCCCTGTGCGCAGGGTCACGCCATCGTGACGCCCATGGCGTGGCTGTGACTGGTGCGGCGGTAGGCAAAGGGGCCGGTCTTTGCTTGGGTAGTCGAGGAAGTTCCCAGGGCCGGAATTGTGCCACGCAGGGCGGTATTTTCATCGCGTTTTCCCCGTTTGCGGGGGGTGCATACGAAAATGTCAGCATGCGTCCACAGCAATCCTGACCTTGATGAATGATGGCGGTACCCATGGCCGGGTGCCGTTAGGGTAAGGGCCATAAGCCGGCCTGCGGGCAGGGGCCATCACATGGCGCCATGGATGCGGGACCGGACAAATAACGCGGCCGACAAGGTCGTCAGTGAGGAGATGTCTTCAAGATGGCGGGCGTAGATATTCTTTCGACCGCATTCAGCGGCGCCAATACGGCCTATCTGGCCGAGTTGTATGCACGCTGGGCGGTGGACCCCAAAAGTGTCGATCCCTCTTTCGCGTCCCTGTTCGCCGAAATGGATGAACAGAGCACGGAAATCGAGCACGATGCCGAAGGCGCGTCGTGGGCGCCACGCGCACCCATGATCACCGGCGAGGAAAGCGTGGCCGCCCCGGCGGGCGGCACGGTTTCCGCCGAAAGCCTGCATGCGGCGGCGGATGACAGTCTGCGTGCGACGCAACTGATCCGGGCGTATCGTGTGCGCGGCCATCTCGAGGCGCGGCTGGACCCGCTGGGGCTGCAGGTGCCCAAGCCCCATGCCGACCTTGATCCCGCGACCTATGGCTTTGGCCCTAATGACCGTGACCGTCCGATCTATCTTGGCCGCATCGTCGCCAGCCTGATCGGGTCGGAAACCGCGACCATCAATCAGGTGCTCGATGCATTGCGCGCGGTCTATTGTGGTCCGATCGGCATGGAATACATGCATATCCAGGATCCCGAACAGCGGATGTGGGTGCAGGCCCGCCTTGAGGGCGACAACTGGCGGCAGGGCGCCAGCGCGCATGAAAAGAAGGTCATCCTTGAACACCTGACACAGGCCGAAGGTTTCGAATCTTTCTGCCAGAAACGCTATGTCGGCACCAAGCGCTTCGGGCTTGAGGGCGAGGACGTCACCATCCCCGCGCTGCATGCCCTGATTGACCAGGCCGCAAGCGGTGGCGTGCGTTCGGTTGCGATCGGCATGCCGCATCGCGGGCGCCTCAACACGCTCGTCAACATCGTGCGCAAGCCCTATACCGCGATCTTCAGCGAATTCGCCGGTGCATCGTTCAAGCCGGACGACGTGCAGGGGTCGGGCGATGTGAAATACCATCTCGGCACTTCCACCGATGTGGAGATCGCGGGCACGCCGGTCCATATCTCGCTCCAGCCCAACCCCTCGCACCTTGAAGCGGTCGATCCCGTGGTGATCGGCAAGGTGCGGGCGACGCAGGACGATGACGACCCGCACCAGCGTGGCCGCCATATGGGCATCCTGCTGCATGGCGATGCGGCATTCGCGGGGCAGGGGATCGTTTACGAAACGCTGGCGATGTCGCAGTTGATCGGATACCGCACCGGCGGCACCGTGCATGTTGTGGTCAACAACCAGATCGGCTTTACCACCGTTTCGATCCACGCGTTTTCCGGGCTTTACTGCACGGATATCGCCAAGGCGGTGCAGGCCCCGATCTTCCACGTCAACGGGGACGAGCCCGAGGCCGTTGTCTACTGCGCGCGCCTTGCCGCAGAATTCCGCCAGAAATTCGCCTCCGACGTTGTTATCGACATCGTGGGGTATCGCCGTCACGGCCATAATGAATCGGACGAGCCGTCCTTTACGCAGCCGATCATGTACAAGGCCATTGCGGCGCGCCCGACCATCCGCACCCTGTATTCCGAACGCCTGGTGCGCGAAGGCGTGCTGAGCGAGGCGGAGGTCGAGGGCGAATGGAATGCGTTCCATGAAAAGCTCGAAGCGGCGTACCAGGCGGCGCAGGGCTATAAGCCGAACAAGGCCGACTGGCTGGAAGGCGCGTGGCAGGGGCTGAAGCCGCCGCCGGTCGATGCGGTCGTGACCATGCCCAAGACGGGTATCGCCATTGACCGGTTGCGCGAAATCGGCGCGGCCCTGTCCAAGGTGCCTGACGATTTCACCGCCAATCCCAAGATCATCCGCCAGCTTAAGGCCAAGGCGAAGATGTTCGAAACGGGCGAGGGAATCGACTGGGCCACGGGCGAGGCGCTGGGCTTTGGCGCGCTGCTTCAGGACAAGCATCATGTCCGCCTGTCGGGCGAGGACTGTCAGCGCGGCACCTTCAGCCAGCGCCACGCCGTCCTGATCGACCAGGTGAACCAGAACACCTATGTGCCGCTGAACAACATCAACACCCAGCAGGCGCATATCGAGATCTATAACTCGCTGCTGTCGGAATTCGGGGTGCTGGGCTTCGAATACGGCTATTCGCTGGCCGATCCGAATGCGCTGGTCCTGTGGGAAGCGCAGTTTGGTGACTTCGCCAACGGCGCACAGGTCATCATCGACCAGTTCATTGCCTCGGGCGAGACGAAGTGGCTGCGTATGTCCGGCCTCGTGATGCTGCTGCCGCATGGGTATGAGGGACAGGGGCCGGAACATTCCTCCGCCCGTCTGGAACGTTATCTGCAGCTCTGCGCCGAAGATAACCTGCGTGTGTGTAACCTGACCACGCCTGCCAACTACTATCACGCGCTGCGTCGGCAGTTGTTCCTTGATTACCGCAAGCCGCTGATCATCATGACGCCAAAGTCGCTGTTGCGGAACAAGCTGGCGGTTTCTGACCTGAAGGATTTCGGGCCGGAGACGACCTTCCTGCCGGTGATCGGGGAAATAGATCCCATCGCCGATCCCAAGAAGGTGGAGCGTGTCGTGATCTGTTCTGGCAAGGTCTATTACGACCTGTTGACCGAACGGCGGGAACGCAAGCTCGATACCGTTGCGATCGTGCGTCTGGAACAGTTCTATCCGTTCCCGGCGAAGCTGCTGGGCGACGAACTGTCACGCTATCCCGGCGCGAAGGTCATCTGGTGCCAGGAAGAACCTGCCAACATGGGTGGCTGGGACTTTGTGGATCGCCGGATCGAGGGCGTCCTGGGCAGCATCAAGCACAAGAGCCCGCGTCCCGAGTATGTGGGCCGTATCGCCGCCGCCAGCCCGGCAACGGGTCTTGCGAAGGTGCATCTTGCGGAGCAGGCCGCGCTGGTCAACAAGGCCCTCGGCGTTGCGTAACAGGGCAGGCGGCGGGATGCATGCCCGTCGCCGCCCGGTCATTTCGCCATGCGCCGTTGCATGGATATCGCCCATGAGGCTGCCCATGGACGCAGCCCATGGACATTGCGGCATGTGGCATTGAACAGGGTCCGGTCCGTCATGGCGGCCGGGCAGGGTTAACAGGCCGGATGGTGGTCGTGCCGCCATATGAACAAGGCCTGAGGTCAGGAACTGTCACGCTGTCCCGTCACGCGCGCGGATAACCGCGATACGGGGTGGGACGGCAAAGGGATTGGAAAATAGGAATGTCTGCCGAGATCAAGGTGCCGACGCTGGGTGAAAGCGTAACTACCGCAACCGTTGCAAAGTGGCTGAAGCAGCCCGGTGATACCGTGTCCGCCGATGACCCGGTGGCCGAACTGGAAACCGACAAGGTCAGCGTGGAAGTCCCCGCGCCGCAGGCCGGTGTGCTGGGTCCGCTGCTGGTGGCCGAAGGGGCGGAGGTCGAGGTCGGCACCGTCCTGTCCACGGTCGAGGCCGGCACGGGCAAGCCCGCCGCCCCCGTGGCGAAGCCCGCCCCGGCACCTGCCGCCGGCGTGCAGGCCCAGCCGCTGAGCAC
>NZ_BANE01000201.1 GCF_000964405.1 Novacetimonas hansenii JCM 7643 | reverse complement strand
AATACCCTTTGGTGGGGGTTCGGGGGCGAAGCCCCTGAATGCTGCATTTATAACAGGCGCAGTATCCGGGCGCTGCCCCTGCGTTGTGTCAGGCCGCGTGTGTGGCGGGACGGGTCCAGCGTGCGTGGGCTGCGTGGTTCACCTGCA
>NZ_BANE01000202.1 GCF_000964405.1 Novacetimonas hansenii JCM 7643 | reverse complement strand
TGGCCGCAGGTGCGTGCCGTGCTGTCTGTGATCGAGACGGTGGAGCGGCAAGGCATCAATCCCGTCGATGTTGATCCGCAATACTGGCGACAGCTCGGGCGGTCACGACCAGATGGTCAGGATATTCCCCGCTATTCCACGACCCGACATGCTGCGTGGCAACGGCGGAGGGCCGTGCCATGACGCGGCTGGGCTGGTTCTTCACCACGTATTTCGCAGCACTTGGCGTCGGTCTGTCGATGGCGCTGCATCCGATGCCGCGCCTGATCTGGAACGCAACGGCCAGCGTGCCCGTAGGGCTGTATCGTCTGCACCCCGTGGGGGCTCCTCATGTCGGGGATCTGATCGCACTCCATCTGCCGGAACGCGATGCGGACATGCTGGCGCGGGGCGGGTATTTGCCGCTCGGCGTGCCGTTGCTCAAACCCGTGGCGGCGGTCGGCGGACAGACAGTCTGCCGCTCCGGCAGTCACATCACCATCGACGGTCGGGCTACGGGTGATGCGTTGCCTGTCGATCATCGGCATCGTCCCTTGCCCGTCTGGCAGGGCTGTCACCGTCTCGGTGTGCGCGAACTCTTCGT
>NZ_BANE01000203.1 GCF_000964405.1 Novacetimonas hansenii JCM 7643 | reverse complement strand
TGGAACAGCGAGGTCGGCAGCAAAAGCCTCGGCATCGCGTCATTCTATCTGCGCGGAGTATGCCAGAACCGCATGCTGTGGGGTGTGGAAAATTTCGAACAGATCACGATCCGGCATAGCAAGTTTGCGGCCTCGCGTTTCGTGCA
>NZ_BANE01000204.1 GCF_000964405.1 Novacetimonas hansenii JCM 7643 | reverse complement strand
ATCACCCTGAGTTCGTCCCGCGACATCCCGTTCAACCGGCTGGTGCTGTCCCAGTCCAACGTGCGGCGGGTAAAGTCCGGCCTGTCGATCGAAGAACTGGCCCGCGATATCGAGCGTCGCGGGCTGCTGCAGGGCCTGAACGTCCGTCCCGTGCTTGATGGCGAAGGGGCCGAGACCGGCACTTACGAAGTCCCTGCCGGCGGACGGCGCTTCCGTGCCCTCGAACTGTTGGTGAAGCAGAAGAAACTGGCGAAGACCGCCCCCGTGCCCTGCGTCGTGCGCGAAGCCGGATCGGCCATTCTTGCCGAGGATGACTCTCTGGCCGAGAACGTCCAGCGCGTGGCTCTGCATCCGCTGGACCAGTTCCGCGCTTTTCGCGACATGCTGGAGAAAGGCATGTCCGAGGAGGAAATTGCCGCCGCGTTCTTTGTCGCACCCGCTGTGGTCAAACAGCGCCTGCGGCTGATGACCGTGTCGGACAGGCTACTGGAGATATACGAGCAGGATGGCATGCGACTGGAACAGTTGATGGCCTTTTCCATCAGCGACGACCACGCGCGGCAGGAACAGGTCTGGGAGATCGTATTTCAGAACCATAACCGCGAACCCTATGTTATCCGCCGCATGCTGACAGAAAAGACCGTGCGGGCGTCCGATGCGCGCGCCCGATTCGTCGGGCTGGACGCCTATCTCGCGGCGGGTGGTCCCATCATGCGCGACCTGTTCGAGGCCGATGATGGCGGCTGGTTGCAGGATCCGGCCATTCTGGACCGGCTGGTCATGGAAAAACTGCACACAGCCGCTGAGGATATCCGCGCCGAGGGCTGGAAATGGGTCGAGACGGCCCTGTCGTTTCCATGGGGCCACACACGGCAGTTCGCGGAAATCGAGGGCACGGAAGTGCCGCTGTCCGATGAAGAAACCGCCCGTGTCGAAGCCCTGCGTGTCGAGCAGGAAACTATCGAGGAGGAATATGCTCAGGCCGATGAATACCCCGACGAGGTCGATGCACGGCTGGGCGAGATCGAACAGGCCATCCTTGCCCTGGAGGAACGGCCACCGGCGTTCGATCCTGCCGAGATGGTGCGGGCAGGCGCCTTCGTCAGCCTTGATAGTGACGGTACGCTGCAGGTAGAGCGGGGCTTCGTTTTGCCCGAGGACATGCCGACCAAGTCCGAGGAGGTCGATGACACCAGCGGTGTCGATGGATACGATCATGCTGCGTATGATGGGCGGGATGACCGTATTGCTGATGATGGCGGCGACGGGGGCGGGGAGGGTGATACTACCGCTCCCGACCTCGAACCCGAGGAAGAAGACGGGATCAAGCCGTTACCCGACCGGCTTCTCACCGAACTGACGGCCTGGCGCACGCTGGCCCTACGGGATGCCTTTGCCGGCAACCCACACATCGCCCTGACCGAATTCCTGCACACATTGGTGCGCGATGTTTACTGGCAGACACCGGGGGCTGACTGCCTGGAAGCCTATGTCCGCGAAATCGCGCTGCCGGTCCATTCACCCGACATGCCGGGCAGCCTGCCGGCCCATGCACTGCGCCAGCGCAACGAGGGCTGGAAGCACGATCTGCCGGAGGATGAGGACGCGCTATGGTGCTGGATCGACGGGCTGGACGACACCAGTCGCATGGCCCTGCTGGTCCATTGCCTGTCCTTCGGGGTTAACGCGCTTTATGAGCGCATGCCATCCTATGGCGCGGTGTCGCAGCGCAGCGTGACCGAACGCCTCAAACGGGCAGACCGTCTGGCATCTGCTCTCAGTCTCGACATGGTGGAGGCGGGCTGGCAGCCGACCGTCGAGAATTATCTCGGTCGGGTGACCAAGGCGCGTATCCTGCAGGCGGTGCGGGAAGCACGCGGCGATGAGGCGGCCGACCGCATTGCCCACCTGAAAAAGCCCGACATGGCACGCGAGGCCGAGCGGCTGCTGGAAGGGGCGGGCTGGCTACCCGAAGCGTTGCGCACGATAGAGCGACCAGATGACACATCTGCCGATATGGCGGTAGCGGGCGAAGACGTGGAGGCTATCGCCGCCGAATAAAACGATGGGTTTTGGAACTTTGAGACAGCGGCTTCCGGGCACCGGAAGCCGCTTTTTTCATGTCCGGCGCCCCGGAAAGAGGGAGAGGGCGGATTCGCCTTCTGTGCCGAATAACCGGCATCAGAGGAGAGTTTTCCATGACCACAACCACCATCCTGCCCCCCGCGTCCCGTGGCACCGCGTCCGGCGGCTTCCGCATCGATCCTTCGCGCGGCGAACGCAGCGCCCGCGTCTCGTCCGAATGGTTCTCGCGCCCGGATGACGAGTGCTACCTGTCACTATCCGACCTGCACGCCGCGACCCTGGCCCGTGCAGATCGGGCCACGGCCCGCACGGTGGAAAGCCGCGCCATTCGCGTGGAAGCGTCCCGCGACAATGCCGAACGCCTGACGCTGACCGTGCCGGGACAGAATGAGCCGATCGCACCGACTCACTGGTCGTTCGGCCAGATGTGCAGTCTGGTCGGCGCACCGTCATCCTATCTGCGCAATCTTCCGGCTCCCCTGGCAGCAATCAACCTGCAGCACGGCCTGCTGTCGCACCGCGCCGAACTGGTCAAAACACTGGAGACGGAAGACGGACGCGTGGAACTGCGCGCCGTAACCGGTCCCGATTATGGCCGCATCTGGGACCATGAACTGGTGGGCGCGGTGCGCAAGATCGCGGGGGACGGCACAGGCGATACCAACTGGAAGGTGCCGGGCGTGATCGACTGGGCGACCATGACCCACAATCCTTACGTCGATATCACCAAGGAAACCACGACGCTGTATGCGTCAGACAGGGACGTGTTCCTGTTTCTGGTCGATGATACGCATCCGATCGAGGCAGGACGTTTGCCCAATGGTGATCCTGATCTCTATTTCCGGGGCTTTTATGCTTGGAACAGCGAGGTCGGCAGCAAAAGCCTCGGCATCGCGTCATT
>NZ_BANE01000205.1 GCF_000964405.1 Novacetimonas hansenii JCM 7643 | reverse complement strand
AAAAGCTTCAGAAGACGCCGCCTTTTTTCAAAAAGGCGGCACCCCAAAACTTTTCCTGTTTTTTATCAATGAGTTATTTTCAAACACTCTCTTAAAATATTGCGTCCTCATGATGCGCCAAGAAACTGGCGCAATCCCTCGTCCAGGGTGCGTGGTGTAAAGCCCAGCGCCGCACGCATGGGGGTGATGTCGAACGCCTTGTCCTCTGTCAGGCGACGGATTTCCGCCGGGGTGACATGCGGCAGGCCGGGCAGGCGCGACGCCACGTGGCACATTCCCATCAGCACCGGTGCGGGTATGCCAAGGACAGGACGCCGCCGCAGGCCCGCATGGCGCGCCACCAGCGCGACAAGGTCGCGGTACGCAACGGCCTGCCCCCCCGCGATCACCAGCGCATGTCCCCCATGCCAGTCGCGCGCCAGCGCGGCCATGAGCGCGCGCGTCACGTCATCTTGGAAAATGGGTTGCACCAGTGCGCGACCGCCCGATGGCAGCGGCAGGACCGGCAGCCGCCGGATCAGTCCCAGCAGGCGGCGGATATTGTTTTCGCCCTGTGCCCCGTAAATCATCGTGGGGTGTAAAATCACGCCGTTACGGCCGGAAGACAGCAACGCCTGCTGCCCCCGTGCGACACCCATGCCATGTGCATCGGGCCAGCGTGTGAACATGCGCGTGCTGCCCAGGCAGACCAGGGATGCGGCTGGCGGGGCGGCGGCCAGGATGGCCCCGACATGTCGTGCATGCGCGGTTGATACGATGCGCCGGGCATCGTGCAGTGCGCATGCAATGTCGGCGGCAGGGGATGTGAGGTCGATGCACCGCGCCACCCCCGGCAGGCCAGTCGCGCGCCACCGTGCGGGATCGCGCACCAGTGGCACATAGGCGATACCCGCCCGCACCAGTGCCGCGCACAGGGCGCGGCCCGAGCGGCCCGATGCCCCGATCACATGGACGGGGGTATCAGGTGCCGGGGGCGTGGGCATCAGGCAGGCGCGTTTATGGTGTGGAAATCGTCAGCCCCAGCGGGGCGGCGATGGATGGATCGCTGGCCATCGAGATGGCAATGCCGATCATCATCAGGTTCACCGGCTTCATCGGCCGCAGCGCAAGTTGCAGCGGATGGTCGGCAGGGGACTGCAAGAAGCGGCCCAGTGCGCGCATGGAGGCATCGTCCGACGCGGCCAGACCGGACAGCAGCGTCCGGCGGTACTCATCCACCGGCACGTTCCGGCTCCGCGCAAGGCTTTCGATCACATGCCCGGCAAGCGAACGGTCGTCCCACGTGATGGCGGCGGAGACGACGCGCGCCGTTTCCGGAATGACCGTCATGTCGTCAAAGGGGATCTGGTCCAGTTCCGCAATCACCGTCAGGTTGCCCATGTCCGGCGACTCCACCGACAGGGGTTCCAGCCGCAGATGCCCCGCCGTGCGGTCGCCCGCGCTGACGACATGGACATTCCCCATGAAATGGTCATAGCCGAACGCATTGAGCAGCGACGAACTGTCGGTGCCGGTGGACCAGACCGCAAGGTTGGTCAGGCGCGTATCCATCTTGTCCTCTACCTCGGTAGAGGTGCGCGAGGATACCAGCTTGTCCACCTGCAACAGGGGGTGGGAACTGTCGATCGCGCCTTTCGTCAGCGTCAGCGTATAGGGATGGGTTTCATGGATCAGGTGTCCCGACTGCGTCAGGCTTGCGACCTGTCCGGCGAAGTCCGGGCCATCAAGCTGCATGTGGTCCACCGTGATGCGTCGGGTGGGGGTCAGGTTGATCTGCGTCGCAAGGTGATCAAGGACAAGGTGCGATGCCAGCCCCAGCCCGTAATCGCTGACCCGCATGTGGGCGACCGTCATGTCCGTCTGTGTCGCAGGGGCGGCAATGTGCAGGTTGGTGAAGTCCCCTTCGCCCAGAACCAGCGAATCGAAGCCCAGTGACTGCGGTGTGTCACCGGCAGGTCGCGCACCGTTGGGCAGCGTCAGGTCCGACAGGTCCACTTCATCAAGGGAAAATGTGTTGCCCCATGCCATGACCTGCACCTTCTGCAGGATCACGCGGCCGATCTTTTCGCCTTGTACATTGTTCCCCTTCATCCCGCCGAGCCGCACGCTCGCGGCGGTAAGCGTCATGGCGGGATTGTGGTAGGTAACGGCGGTAAAACGGGCCCCGCGTGCAAGGGTGCGTGGCTTTGCCGTGGCATAGCTGAAGCTGGCGTCCGGTCCGATGGCGGCGCGGAAATCGGCGATGCCGGCCTCCAGCCTGCGCTGGGCAAAGTGATGGAGGCCCCAGCCACCCACCACAAGGACAAGTGCAACCATCGGTAAGGCGGGAAATATTTTCTTCACGAGTGCGGTGTCCACAGTGATCTCTTGCATGTCAGCTATATCATTCACAGGGGGCGGGGCAATCTTCTGGTGGCAAATATTGTGGTATCATATTACCACAAGGCGATTTTCTCCGGGAAAGTGCGGAAAAATGGCATTGTCCTCTTGACGTTCGCATCGCATCCGATGATAACGCGCCACCCGTTACCGCTCATATCAAGACGGAACACTGAATCCATGAAGACCACACTTTCCCTGAAACCTGCCGAGGTGACACGGGGCTGGACCCTGATCGACGCCGAAGGCCTGGTCCTGGGCCGGCTGGCCGCCATTGTCGCGCAGCGCCTGCGCGGCAAGCACAAGCCGCAGTTCACCCCGCATGTTGATTGTGGCGACAACATCGTCATCATCAACGCCGAGAAGGTTCGCCTGACTGGCAACAAGGTGGCGCAGAAGCTGTTCCATTATCACACCGGTTATCCGGGTGGGATCAAGCAGCGCACGATCACCCAGCGCCTTGAGGGCAAGAATCCCGGCCATGTCGTGCGCAAGGCTGTCGAGCGCATGATCACCCGTGGCCCGCTGCAGCGCGCGCAGATGAAGCACCTGTATGTCTATGCAGGCAGCGAGCATCCGCATGATGGCCAGAAGCCGCAGGTTCTCGACGTTGCGGCGCTGAACCGCAAGAATTCCGTCTCCAGCCACCAGAACGGGGCCTGATCACCATGTCTGAAACCCAAGAACGTACAGGCACGCTGGCCGACCTGCAGGGAGCAGTCGCGTCGGGTCAGATCGAAGCCTCGCAGAACGCTGCACCGGTTTACGAAGCCAAGCGCGATGCGCAGGGCCGTTCCTATGCCACGGGCCGTCGCAAGGACGCTGCCGCACGCGTGTGGATCAAGCCGGGCAAGGGTGACATCATTGTCAACGGACGTCCGGTCGGCACGTATTTTGCCCGCCCCGTCCTGCGCATGCTGATCACGCAGCCGTTCCTGGTTGCCGATCGCTATAACCAGTTCGACGTCTACTGCACCGTGACCGGTGGTGGCCTGTCGGGTCAGGCGGGTGCGGTCCGTCATGGCATCAGCCGTGCGCTGACGCATTATGAACCGGCCCTGCGTGGCATCCTGAAGGCTGCGGGCTTCCTGACGCGTGATCCGCGTGTTGTCGAACGCAAGAAGTACGGTCGCGCCAAGGCACGTCGTTCCTTCCAGTTCAGCAAGCGCTGAGTGCATTTCCTGTCGTCTTTCCCCGGCATCGGCTGGGGGAGGCGGTGGGTCAGGCGATTGTCGGAAAACGGGGTGGGCCAGTTATGGTCCGCCCCGTTTCTGCGTTTGGGGACGATGCGCGTGGTGTTTGTTCCGCCACTGCCCTTAAAGAGTGTTTGAAAACAACTCATTGGTAAGAGATTGTTTGCAAACAAATCCTTGATAAAAACAAGAAAAGTTTTTGGGTGCCGCCTTTTTTCAAAAAGGC
>NZ_BANE01000206.1 GCF_000964405.1 Novacetimonas hansenii JCM 7643 | reverse complement strand
AAAAGCTTCAGAAGACGCCGCCTTTTTAAAAAAAGGCGGCACCCGGAAACTTTTCCTGTTTTTTATCAATGCGTTGTTTTCCAACAGGCTCTTACTGCCCGTCAAAGGCATAATGGAACAGCAGCATCCCGTCGGTTTCCGACCATGGGCCAGAACGCGTATAGCCCCCTTCAAGCCCGACGCGGAAACGATGGTCCACCTGATAGACCACGCGCCCGCGCACATTCCCCGCAAGGCCACTGGCCCCATACCCGCCATAGGACCCAGGCGCCATGACTTCGGATTGCAACAGCGTGCTGGTGGGGTAATAGGGCGCGCCCCTGCTGTGATAATCCTGATATCCCGCCTCGCCCCGCAGGAACCATGTCCAGCGATCGGTATGGCCCGACCATTCCACCGGCACCATCGCCGCGAAATATTCATGCGGGGAGAAGTAGCCCCCCTGCCCCCATGTGAAGAAATAGGAATCCTTTTTATACCCGAAATAGATCAGGTCCGCCCCCACACGCAGGCGCTGGCGTTCGTGATACTGCCACACTGTGGCGCTGCCGCCAGCTCCGGCCTCGGTCTCGGTATTGCCTTCGACATTATGCCCCTGCAGATAGGCGAACCCACCCCCGGCATAGGCATTCCACCCGGCCTCCCCCCATTCCAGCGCGGCATGGCCGAAATTGCGGGTGACACCGCCCCATGTCCGCCCCGTGCCCGGATCACGTTCCCCGGCATAGGACAGTTCGCTGTCCGTGACCATCCGCCGGCCGCCACTGATGCGCAGGATCAGGTTGTCCGTCAGGTGGGGGGAAAATTCGACGCCCCCCACCACGTTCGCCACCGCAAAGCCCAGCGGCGACGACCCCACATCCGCATTGAACCAGCGGTTGAAGTAGCTGAGGTTCAGCCCCACCCCTTGCGTATAATAATGATGGTATGCCCACCCGTGCGCACCATTGACCGCAACCGTCCCGAACTGCCGCGCGGATGTGGCATTGTCGAGCGGATCGCCCGTAAACAGCAGCGTGGGCGTCACGGAAAATGACAGGCGGTGATCCCACGACCCGAACGGCAGGGTTGCGGTGATCGGCACCGCGAATTCCGTCAGCTGCCGCAGGCCGGGCGTACCGGTGCGGCTGCGCACAAAGGTATTGGCGTCAAGCTGTGGTGAAATCGAATCCCGCAGATACACACGCTGCCGGTCGGTGGCCTGTATCTGGTCATCGTGATGCAGGTAATGGTACGTATCGGGCAACTGCGCGCCACGCAGGTTGACATACTGGCTGTCGATATCGGGCCAGCGGTAATCCGGCTTCAGGCTTTCACGCCGCGCGCAATGGACCACGCCCGACATGTCGCACTGCTGTGCATGGACATGATCCAGATCCGCAAGCTGATCGCGCATGGAATGGTCCATACGGGCCAGTTCGGCGCGGATTTCCCATGTCAGCGGGCTGTCGGGCGCAATCGCCGCCAGCCGCCCGGCATAGGCACGCGCCACCTTGATATCGCCCGTCCCGCCCGCATCGCGCGCGGCGGCGGCCAGGGCATAGATATTGTTGGACTGGATATGCAACGCCGCCTGGTCCTCCGCCAGAGCGCGCGCGGGTTCCCCCCGCGCCTGATAGACACGGCCCATCGCAAGGCGGAGGTCAATCGAGTTGGGATACTGCGCCAGCAACGGCGCAAGTGCGGCCTGCGCGCGCCGGGGATGGCCCGGGGCATCCGCCCCTTCGGCGTCGAGTATGTGCAGCGCAAGGCCAAGCTGCGTCCGCAGGCGCGCCTGATCCGCCGTGGCATGCATGTCGGGATTGCGCACCAGCCGGTCATACACCTCAAGGCAGCGACGCGCATCGGCGGCGTCATGTACCTGAAGGTACAATCCGGCATAGGACAGCATCTCCCACGGTTGCGGGTCGGGGGTCAGGCTTTCTTCACGCGCCAGCACATCGCGCGCGACCTGCGGCATGTTGTGATCGATGAACGCATTGGCAACCATCGTGCCACGCACACCGTTGGGATCGGCACGATCCGCCAGCGCCATCAGCCCCGCACGGTCGAAATGCGGCGCGGCGTCGATGTCACGCACCTGCTGCGCCAGGGTGATCTGCTGGGCCAGCGCATCCACATCGCTGGACCTGTCGGCCGCACGGATACGCGCCAGCAGGCGCGCGGCCGTCGCGTCGTCATGATGGTCCAGCGCAAAGATCATGCCCGCCTGCAACGCCTCCGTGCTGGCCTTGGGGCTGTTGGTCAGGGCCTCCATGATACGGGCCGCCTGCATGCGGCGTTCGGGCATGTCGGTCCGGTCAAGCGCCTGCGCAAGATGCAGACGCAGCCACGGATTGCGCGGGTCGGTCCCAACCGCGCGCAGCAACAGGCTGATACGTTCGTCATCGGTGGCCGCCTGTTCGGCCTGCGCGCCCAGGATCTGCCCCTCCAGATGGGCGACCATCGCCTCATGCCCACGGCCCAGACGCGGGATCAGCGCGCGGGCTTCGTCCACATTCCCGTTCTGCGCCAGAATATCGGCAAGGTTGAACAGCGCATCGGTATTGTCCGGCCAGCGGTGCAAGATGGTGCGATAGGTCTGCATCGCCTCCGTCATGTTGCCTTCACGCCGCGCCAGCGCGCCCTGCAGGGACAACAGCGTCAGCGCGCTGCCCTTGCGCCGGGCCAGCACCGCCAGCCCTTCCTGCGCGCGTCCGATCTCCCCCAGGGCGATGGCGCGCGCAATGTCCGCCACCAACAGGTCCGGCGCACCGCCATGCCCTCCCCGCCCTGCCGAGGACCATCCCTCCAGGCTCTTGATCGCGGCGTCCCAGCGCGCCTTGTGGTCGGGGTCCAGCGCACGGGCACGCAGGAAATACGCCCGCGCGCGATCACGCTGCCCGCGCGATTCAGCCACAAAGCCAAGGCCGCCGATCGCCTCTATGTCCTTGTCATCAATGGCAAGCGCCTTGTGAAACAGCGCCTCCGCATCGCCATAGCGCCGCTGCGCCAGCAGGGTATAGCCCTGCATGCGGTCATTCGCACTGTCGAGGCGTCCCTGCTCGGCCTGGGCGCGCTGGCGCAGGGCGCGGATTTCCCCGTCATCGGGATGCAGCGACAGCCATTCGTCATAAAGCGGGATCGTCTGGCCCGCCACCGGTTCCCACAACAGCGCGCCACGCCATGCGGCCATTGCCTCGGTATGGATACCTGCGGGCACATGCCCTGACATCAAGCGTTCCAGCCCGGCCATCCCGTCCGTGCGCGAAACCGCCTGATAGGTCAGGACCTGATAATATGTCAGCGCCGCATCAAGGTCATGCGGGTTGCGCGCGACATAATCCGCAAGCTTTGTCCGCGCCTCCTGATACCCCAGCGGCGTACCGCCAAGGATGCGGTAATATTCCATCGCCAGTTCGGGCGGCGGTTCGCCATGGCCAAAGATTTCGCGATATTTGACCATCGCGTCATGCATCTTGCCCTGCGCGACAAGGGCACGGGCCTCGGCCAGCAGTTTTTCATTGACCGGCCCGGTGCGGATCATCCCGCGAAGCTGCGCCACCTCGTCCGCGACGCCCTGATGGCGCGCCAGTTCATTGGCCAGCCGCGTCGCATCGGCGAATTCGCCACGCCCCACCTGGATACGCCCCTGAAGGAACAGCGCATCCGTGTTTTCGGGGTCGATCTGCAATGCACGATGGACGGTTTCATGGGCGCGCACCATGTCATGATGCGCCAGCCAGTAATGCCCTTCCTCCAGCAGGAGGTCGAAAATTGCCGTCGCATGGGCAAGGCGCTGCGTCTCGGCGTCGATGGCCTGCGTGCGCTGTGCATCCATGGAGGTGATGTCGGTGGCGGGCGCGGCCAGCGGCGCGCTCGATTCCTCCTGATCCGACACGATATAGGGATGGGCCTGCGCCTCTGGCGTCTGTGGCGCGGATGCCTCCCGCCGCCCATAGATCGGACCCGTGTCCCCGATATCAATCCCCGCAGGCACGCCGGACGCCATACCGGCCGCGCTCCCGCCGCTGTTCCCCATGTCCGCCACGGCATTATCCGCCCCCATAGCGTCCACCGCCGGGCCGGGCACGCGTGCCGATGCACGGGCGGGGGGCCTGACCGGGGCTGAAGCCGGGGCGCTGGCAGGTGCAGGTGTGCTGACGGGGGGCTGCTTGGCGGGCGCACTGGTCGCAGATGCAGCCGGGGTGGGGCCGCGCGGGACCGGCGGGGGGGGCGGTGCGGAAGAT
>NZ_BANE01000207.1 GCF_000964405.1 Novacetimonas hansenii JCM 7643 | reverse complement strand
GCGACGATTTCATGCCGGAACTGCGCGATACACAGGCCGGTCATGGCCCGTATCCAAACGCATGGCGGCAGAACGACCATGCGGCATCACCGACCTGTCCCCAGCCAAGCAGGCCGGTCGCCAGCACGATGAACGTCATCGTCACCCATGAGGTCAGTTTAAGCCCGCCCTCGATCCGCGCCAGACGGCCCGATATTTCCGTATCACGCGCGGTGGCCGTGTCGGTGATCGTGTCCACGCGTTCGGTGATCTCGCGCCGGGTCTGTTCCGCCGTTTCCGTCATCGCCCGCGTCAGGTCACGCCGCAGGTCGGACACCTGCGCCGAAACATTGCGCAACCCTTCGCGCAGGTTGTCATGCCCGCCCTCCACCCGGGCAAGGCGTTCGCGCACGCGCGCCAGATCCTCCACCGTGGCGCAACGGACGGGCGCACCACCCGGCGCACCACCCGGCACTATGGGGATGGTCCGTGTCATGTCGTCGTTCATTCATTCTCCGGGCAATAAAAAACCGCCCCGAGGGACGGTGATGGCAGGTGCATATGACAGGTGCGTATGACAGGGCATGATCCATGCCGTGCGTCGTCAGGTCGTGGTGATTGTCGCCGCAGTCGTGCTTGCCGCCGCGGTCGCGGTGGCTGTCGTGGGCGTGGTCGTGGCTGCTGTCGTTGTTGCTGTCGTGGCGGCTGCGGGCGCGCCATAGGTGCTGCCGATCGGGTATTTGCGATCAGGGTCAGCAATGGCGGTGGTCCCGGCTGGGGGCGTCCATGCGGAGGCACCGTCCCATTCGACATTATCGACCACGTATCCACCCGGATGCGCGCTGGTCGCGGCCGTCAGGTAAACGGCATAGGTC
>NZ_BANE01000208.1 GCF_000964405.1 Novacetimonas hansenii JCM 7643 | reverse complement strand
GCGCTCTACAAACGCGTCCTCCATTTCATAGCTCCAGATCTGTACACGGCTGGGGATGCGCAATCGGCCAAAACGTTCTGCGACATTTTCGCTGACAATGCCCTGATCCTTGGCGCGGGCCAGCAGGATCTGCAACAGCGACAGAATCTGGTTGGCCTTGCGCGGGGTGCCCAGCATGCGCTTCTTGATCGCCATGATTTCCTGTCGGGTAATCGCCCTGGCCGCGATGTCGCCCCAATCATCGCGCATGCGGTCGAGATACCCGCGATACAGTCGCCGGGTGCTGGCGCGCAGGCGGCTCTGCGCTTCTTCGTCGGCCAGGTAATCCACGATCAGGGCGCTAATGGATCCGGGCACAATGCCCGCCTCGGTCAATGGGTCCTGAAAGTTCAGGCGCTCAAGGGCCGCCTCACGCGTATGACCAAGGAATTTCTTGGTCGCACGATCATAGAAATATTCAATTACCGAACCGTCGTGACGTTTCTTGCGCACGATGTTCAGTCCGGTTCTGCGGAAGCGTGGCATTCATTCTCTCCACTAGAGATGGCGTCGTGACCAGGCGTTCCGCAGGAACGGGGGCGCCGGTTGCAGCCGGTGCCCCCACCCCGATCCCGGAAGCGCGGTCGGCATATAGGTCGAGCAGCATGCGGTCCCACGTTAACCGTCCTCCTCGACCACCGCGGGGCCGGGCAGGGGGCCACCACCCCTGTTTCACCTCGTCATCAAAGGTCGAGGCGCTTACCCCAAGATAGAACGCCGCCAGTTTTTTGGTCAGGTAGCGCGGCCAGAATGGAAGTCGGTCAGGCATCATCATGGGGGGCCGTCCATGCCATTGATCCACGCGCCAGCCCGACCCTGCGCCCGTCGCGCATCACGGTGCTGCCCCTGAACGCGATCCGGCATGGACTGCCGTCCTCTTTGACAAGCCCGATGAACTGACCATTTCCGGTGCCGAGGATCTCGACGTCGTAGATTTCTTTGCCGAATTGCATGTCCCGGAAAATATCAGGTGCAATGCGTCGAGGTTCTGTCATGGCGCTTTCCTCATGGCAGGCACCCGACGAATAACAGCACCAACACACCCCAGATCACCGAAAACAGCAGGGTATAGGCCGCAACCTCCTCGGCCGTTGGCAGGCGGTCGCGCAGGCGTTCGGCCTGCCGTCCTGACAGCGGCATCATGGCGTGGCCTCCTGCGGGTGGGGAGGCGTGGCGATTGCTCATGACCGCACCTTCCCTTCATTACGACGCGCCCAATTCTGGGCCTCGATTTCCGGGCCATCAGCGCGAAAGGTGGTCATGACCAGCGTTTCCAGATCACGCATGCGGGCGTCGGCCTGCCGGGCGTGGGCACGCGCAGTGCCATGCTGTCCCGCCGCGCGGTAATCCTTGACCGTCAGGAAAAACGTGCGGAACTGGGAATGCAGGTTAAGTGCGGCGATCTGTAATGAGTCCGGTAGGCGCTTCACCAGATCGGTCGCGGGTGTGGGGGTAAAATCATGGGTCATGCTGCCGGCCCTTCATTCCCGGCGAAGCGGACGATGGCGCGCCGGTGTGCAATGCGGGACAGTTCGGCTTCCTCCTCTGCCATCAGTCGCGAAAGATTCAGCATGGCCCTACGCAGGGCGAGGCGTTCGGACATCAGCAGAACGGTCCCGTCGCCATGTTGAGGGATCGCCTTACTTAATGCGTCCTCTGCCGCTTGGCGGCGCAGGACGATGTCCTGCACGGCGTCCAGGCGCGGGCGGGGTGCGAAGGAACCGATGGGAATGATGACGATATCTGACATGGAAAACCTCCATCACATGATGTGATGGAGGATTGTTGGACAAACCAACACTTCCGGTCAAGAGATAAGTTGGGTTTGCCAACGCTTTTAATGCGTCTATGTATCGTGGTCTTAATGGGCCGTTATCTCAATATTTCGAACGATGCTTTTATTGAGATCATAGGTGCAGATAACAGTCGAGTGGACCATCGCACCATACCCATTCTGAAATTGAGCGTTCGACTCAACCAATGTAATTAAGCCTGTTTTTGGAGCATCCTGCCCCATTTGGAACGAACCGAATGGGCCACCGGACCAAAATCCCGGCCATTGTGGGGTTCCATATTGCGCAGAGTCTTCAGCTTTTATTTTACAATCGGCCTTGGCTTTATATATATTGTTGTAATTATTTACTAAATCCTGATTGTCTTTGCATGAATGGAAATCATCTGCACATTTTGCAGAAGTGGCATTGCTTCTGGTCTCGTCTTTTGGAATTTCAGAATCTGGAAATATCTCGGTAGGCACAGTGCTGCTGTCTGTATTATTCTCTTCGCTTCCTTCGTCTCCAAACGGCTTAGGAAGGTTAAGTATATGCTCATGAGCGTAAAAAATCAGACCATCAATAGCAGGCGAAGTGCCCGCCAAGGATATTGTATTTTCAGAATCACTGATTTTTACAAGAGCAGTTCTGGATGATGTAAATCCATGAACAAACGCCATCATTTTGTCTGCGGTTATGATTGCTCCAAAAACTGGTGCGGGTGTTGGTGATTGTAGATAATTAAGAGGTATTGAAAAATCTCCGGCTTGGAAAATTCCATCCAGTCCAAAAGACTGTTTCGGGAATATTTTTAGATAAAGAGATTTTCTGTCCGGAGAAGGATAAATCTGTATTTTTAAGTCATTTTGTTCTGATGTAATGCAAAGGGCTTTTTCATTAACCAAAACATCACTCCAGTCGCCTGCATGTTCGATAACCCGCTCAGAAGACGCAGCCAATGACTCTACGAATGGCATCAATAAAGTGGCACTGAAAACAAATCCTGCGAGATTTCTTGATATTTTATTCATAACTACAATACCTTAATATATATATTTCAATATCAAATATGTTTTATTTACTTAATATTGTTCCTATTATGTTCTTTCCGTGAGATGTTGGACGCATGCTGAATGCACCTTGAACAGGCACCTATGTATTTTATGCGGCGTCAATATGGATCATACTTCTAAGCAATCCCAGCCACGACCGGCGCTGGTCCTCATCCATTCTGCGCCAGAGCGCAAGCAAGAGAGCCTCCTCACCATTCTGCGCGACATTATCGGGATGTTGGACCGCGGGCATCTCGCCCGAGGCAAGGTAATCGACGGAAACAGAGTAATAGGTGGCAAGCGCAAGTAACGTTTCTCTACCTGGGCGATCATGACCACGCTCATACCCAGATAATGTGCTGCGTGAGATACCAACGGCGTCAGCGACCTCTTGTGCAGAGACTTTCCTGCCAAGCTTTTCAGCTAAGGCGCGGCGCAAGGCGGTCAGTCGAGAGGCGATAGATGGGTTCATGACTTGATCATGGCTAAATTTCCAACATGATGTGTTGGGTCTCCCAAACAAAATGCTTGATCGGGATATGTTGGATATGCCAACTATCTTCTATGAACACGCGTGAGATCATCCGCCGCGCAGGCGGCCCCCTGAAAGTGGCGAAAGCTGTCGGGCGTCACCACGCCACCGTCATCGGCTGGCGGCGCGTACCTGCGGAACACGTTCGGACGGTCTCGCGCATGTGTGGCATCCCTTCTCATATCATCCGTCCCGACGTGTTCGGTGCGGGCGCAGCCGATGAACGAGGTGCGGCATGACTGATCAATCCCCTCTTCGGACCCAGTTGATTGCAGGCATTGAGAAAGCCCGCGTTCGCGCCGTCCAGGCGCGCACGCTGCTGGATGCTGTCGATGAGTTCAAATCCCGCATGCGGCGACAGTTGGCGGAATATGCGCGACTGGAGACCGAAGCGCTTCAGATGCTTGGCGCCGTAGACCCTGACAAAGCTGCGGAAATCCGTGACGCGCCGATTGGTAACGCCGAGCGGCAGCGGACCCGTAGCGCAGTTGCTGATCTGGGGGATGTCTTGTTCAGCATCCAATCGGTTCGATTGGCCATTTATGAGGCCGAATGCGACTCAGCACCTCCTACTCCGCCTGTCTTGGGTGCCCCCGCAAAATAGTCGCCAACTCGTCCGCCAATCCATTTTCGGATTCATTCAATGATGCACCCGATCCCTCCAGTTCAGAAATCAGTGCTTTGCGGGCATCAGGCGGCAGGTCCGTCCGGATTGTCCGGCATATTCTGTACAGTACATCCTGTACTGCATTTATCTGCTGATCGACGCGAGCAAGGCGCTGCTCCAGCTTTTTCTGATCATCGGACATCCGAGTCCTCCATGTGTGGTGTTGCAACAACCATGGTGGGCCAAGCGGGTCAGTTGGGCAATCGACTGGTTCGTAAGGGCGGTTATGCGGCAGGTGCGGCATGAACCGCGCGGTTGTTCCTTACATTTCTGTTCAGTCCTGCGCCTGTTGTTCCGGTCGTGGCTGGCTGCGTTCGACCTGGACGGGCGGTGACCTGCTGTCGCGGCGTACTGTGCCAGTGCTTGCCATCTGCATGTTGTGCGATGGGGCGGGTATGGCGCGGTATTCATCGGTGAATACCTGATGCCCGCGCCGTTGGATTGGAATATTGAACGGGCCCGGATTGCGCCGTTGCTCCATTTGGGGATGGGGCGCGCGGAAATGGCGACCGAACTGGGGATTACGGTACAGGCCATGGCCTGGCAGCTGCATCGCCTGGGTTTGACGCGGGTGCGTCATTGTACCGTTCGGGATGGTTCGGAAAACCATAATTCGGAAACCCGTGTCGTCAACAATATCCCCGTCCAGCGGGCGATGCCGCCTGAACTGACACCCGTAGGAAACTGACATGGCCAATGTGATCGCGACCCTTGCAGAAGAATACCTGCAGGCGTCGTTCCGTGGCGTGCCATTCGTGGTGGTTGGCAGCGGCGGCAGCAACGGGCGCAATTTCCAGATCCATCGTTATCCGTTCCGTGACCAGGTCTGGCCCGAGGATCTGGGACGCGCCCCGCGCGCCTACCGGATCCGGGGTTTCCTGATCGGGCCGGAATGCCTGGTGCAACGTGACCTGCTGGTCACGGCTGCGGAAACGCAGGGGGCGGGCACGCTGATCCATCCCACGGTCGGCGCGATACAGGCGGCGCTGACGCGGTTCGACTGGTACGAACGCGACGGGGTGATGGGCATTGTCGATATCGAGATGGAGCTGGTGGAGTCGGTCAACTGGCTCGGCTCCACCATCACACTCGCGCTTGATGCCGCGATCGGGCTGGCGGCCGCGACGTTCGGGCGCGCATCGGCATCCGATTACACGTCCGACACGCTGGCGCCCTATGCCTATGGCGCATCGGTGCTGGGGGCCGGGCGCGCCGTCGCCACCAGTTGGGGCGCGGGCGCGGTTGCGGCCATCCGTTCTCCGGCGGCGGTCGTGGGGGCCATGGGGCCGCTGCCGGGGAACCTCGGCCGTTACGTGGGCGGCAACGGCGCAACCATTGACCCGGCCGCAACGGAATCCAGCCTGCTCGACAACCTCACCGCGAACCGGCAGGTCGTCAGCGCGAATGTCGCGGCGCTGGCGGATGCGACGGATGCCGGCATGCTGGCAACGGCCATCCTTGCGGTGCCGGAATCGGTGCGCATGTCGGTGGCGGATCCGGCGGGGCAGATCGCGGTCCTGGCCCCGCTGGCCGCATATGGCGCATCGGTGGTGGTATCCGACGCCCCGATCGGCGGGGCAATCGCAACGGCACAGGCCGCGACTGCAACGCTGTGCCGGCAGGCCGCCCTGCTGTCGCTCGCCAATGCCTGTGCGGACTGGCAACCCTCATCCGCCAACGATGCGCAGGTGATGCGGCTGCGCATCGGCACGCTTCTTGATGACGCGGCCACGGCGGCGGCTGACGCGGGCAGCGACGCCACGTTCCAGGCGCTGCGGTCGCTGCGCGCACAGGTGTTGCAGGACCTGGCCAACCGGGGGGCGCGCCTGCCGGATGTGATTACGGTTACCCGCAACGCCCCGCTGCCTGCGCTGGTGCTGGCACAGCAGCTTTATGCCAACGGCGCGCGCGCGCCCGACCTGATCCGCCGCGCCAACCCCATCCACCCGGCATTCATGCCCACCAGTTTCGAGGCCCTTTCGTCATGAGTGGTACGCTGAGCGCAATATCCGATTTCCTCGGCTGGGATAACGCGCCGTCCGACCAGGTCTCGATCATCGTGACCGGTGGCGGCACATCGCGCCAGATCACGAACTGGACGTCCGCCGTGCTGCGGCTGGGGGTCGAAATCATGCCCTGGACGGCGGCGCTCGGCATGACCGCCGCCCGCGCATCCGCTGCCGGGGCCGATACAATAAATCCCGGCGACACCTGTCAGGTCTATATCGGGTCCGATCTGGTGTTCACCGGCTATGTCATCACGGTGATCGAGGACCTTGGGCCGGAAGATCACCTGATCGAGGTGCAGATCGCCTCGAAAAGTGTCGATCTGGTGGAATGTGCTGCGGAGTTCACGACGTTCCAGATGAACAGTACCAACGTGCTGGCGATCGCCCGGGCTGTGGCCCGCCGCGTTAACATTGACGTGATTTCCGTCAATGACGCAGGCAATACCGACATCCTCGCGTTCTCCATCATCATGACGGAAACCGCGTACGAGGTGATCGAACGCCTGTGTCGGCTGGCCGGTGTCCTGTTCTATGACCAGCCTGACGGCAATATCTGCATGTCCGGTGTGGGCACGCGCCGCGCCGCCAGCGGGTTTACCGTGGGACGGAACATCGAACGCGCCCAAATCGTACGCAGCCTTGGCGGCCGGTATTCCAGTGTCATCGCCATAAACCAGAATACCGTCTCCCTGTTCACCGACCCGAACGTGAATGCGCTGGAAAGCCAGATGTCCGCCCTGACCGTGGGCATCGAGGCCACAGACCCCGGTGTGCCACGCAGGCGCACCATGTTCATTCCGGTCGAAAATGGGGACGAGAACAATAAAGTCTGTCAGCAGCGTGCGCAGTGGGAGGTCAACCGCCGGTATGGGCGTGCCTATCCCATCACGCTGACGACCGACAGTTGGCGTGATGCATCTGGACAGCTCTGGCTTCCCAACACGCGCGTTCCTGTTACGGGGCGCAATGGCACCGGGTCAGATATGCTGATTGGGGAATTGACCCTGCGCCAGACGGTCGAGGACGGCACCCATGCCGATGTCGTCCTTATGCCACCGTCGGCATTCTCGCCAGAACCGCTGCTCAATCCGGTGCTGGCGGACAGGTTCATCCAGGCGCTGAATAGTGCGCAGGCCGACGTGGACCATTCCATTCAGACCGAGGACCTGCCGCCGCTGGACGGAACCGCCCAATGACCGTCCCCCTGATGCGCACGGCGCGCCGCGTGATGATGGTATTCGGGATCGGGCGACAGACGGCGGACACGAACGAAACGCCCGCCACCCCCACCGTGCAGGTGGTTCTGTCAGGTCAGGAACTGCGTTCGGACGTGCCGGTCATGCAGGAATACGGGCTGGCCAGCCGCCCGGTTCCCGGATCTGACCTGGTCGTCGCATTCATGGGCGGCGACCGCACGCGCGGCGTCGTCATCGCCACGGGGGACCAGCGCGGCAGGCCGAAGGACCTGCAACCGGGCGACGTCTGCCTGTTTCACCCGTCCACCGGCAGCCGGATCTGGCTGAAGGCGGACGGGTCGATTGCAATCGTGCCTGCCAACGGAAAAACCGCAGCCACGGGTGACCTGACGGTCAGCGGCACCATCACCAGCAATGAGGTCGTGGCGCAGGGCGTGAAATTGACCGACCACGCCCATTCGAATGGCAATGATGGCGCGGACACCGGACCACCTGTCTAAGGGTCAGGACAGGCGCAGCAGGCTGGCGATGGAAATATCCTCGTCCACGTCGGGCCAATGGATGCCTTTGCCGCGTCCGATAAAGCGCCAGTGCGCGCGCTGTTCCGGCGATGCATCGCGCAGGCGCGGGAACCATTCCAGCGGAACGGACAGTTCACGCCCATCCGCCATGACGACATGAAGAATACTGCCATCCATCCGCACATCGGTGGCGGTCGGATCAAACCTAGCTGCCAAAATGGGCATTCCATGCCTCCCTGAACGCATCTCTATGTTCAATAACCAGCATCCGTAGCTTGGTCAGTTCATGCGACCTGAACCCGTCATTCATCGCCAGGGCAACAGGTTCCAGCCAGTATTTTGCAACATTCTCTCCCGATTCAACATGGATATGGGGCGGTTCGTTTCCCTCCATGCTGTAGAAAAAGAACCGGTATCCACCGATACGAAGAACTGTCGGCATTCACGATGCCCTTCCCATTACCCGCCCTGGTGCCTCTCGCATATCGAGCATGATGGGGCCTGCGTCGATCCCCTTCCGAATACACGATAGCACGCCGGGCGGCCCCGTCGCGAGTCAACGCATCCCACTCCCAAGGAAAAACAATGGACATCGCCATCACATGGAACGTCCGCGCGGCGCGCGGCGACTGGCCTGTCGTGTCCAGCGATCTGGCCCTCGACAACCCCCTGAAATCTGCGGTCATGGTCTCGCTTTTCACAGATCGCGTCGCCCCGCAGCAACCGTCGTCCGACGACATGGCGGCGGGCATCGCATCGCCGTCCGGGCCGATCGGTGCGGCCTCGGCCGACCGGCGCGGCTGGTGGGGCGATGCGTTCACGGACCTGCCGATCGGATCACGCCTGTGGCAGTTGCAACGCGCGGTCAAGGTCGGCACGCGGGCCATCCCGCGTGAAATCGAGGACATCTGCCGCGAGGCCCTGCAATGGCTGGTGACCGACGGCGTGGCCACGTCCGTCACCGTCTCCGCCTGGTGGAGCGCCAGCGTGCGCACCATGGCTGAATTCAGCATCACCATCACCGAACCGGGCAACAGCAGCCCGCAGGTTTTCAAATTCTCATGGGCCTGGGAGGGCCTGACCTGAATGGCCTATCCGCGTCCAACCCTGTCGCAACTGCGCCAGCAGGCCCTGCAGGACGTTATCAGTGGCGGCATCCCCGGTGTTACGGCCGTCCTGCGCTTTTCCGTGCTGTATGTGCTGTCCATGGTCCTCGCCGGGCTGGCATGGCTGCAATACGGCTATATCGACTGGGTGTCTTTGCAATCCGTGCCGTGGACCGCAACGGGCGAATTCCTGGTGGGATGGGGCGTGCTGAAGGGCGTTTATCCCAAGGGCGCCACGGCGGCGTCGGGCACCGCCACGTTTCCTGCCACCGGCACGGCCATCATCCCGGCCGGGACCGCACTGATCCTGCTGGGCGGTACGACCGCGACGGCCTCGGCCGACAGCGTGACGGCTGGCGGCGTTACAACCGTCAACTGGACCGCCGGAAGCACAGGCACCGCCGGCAACGTCGCGGCGGGTGCCACTGTGACCCTGTCCAGCCCGGTCGCGGGCATCCAGACCACCGGTATGGTCACGGCGATTACACAGAACGGCACGGACGTCGAGGACGATTCCGATTACCGCACCCGGGTAATCGACGCCTATCAGGCGCAGGGGCAGGACGGGAAAAAACAGGATTACGTTGATTGGGCCGTGGCCGTGTCGGGCGTCACCCGCGCGTGGTGCCTGCCGGGCGGCATGGGGGACGGGACGGTCATCGTGTTTTTCATGATGGACACAGCCAATGCGGCCGCCGGCGGGTTTCCTGCCGGCACGGACGGCTGCGCCACGGGGGATGGGCGATACACAACCGCCACGGGGGATCAGTTGACGGTTGCCAACGCCATCCTGCCTGATCAGCCTGTCACGGCGCTGGTCATCGCTGCGGCCCCGGTCGCGCAGCCCACGGATTTCACGATCACGGATCTGGGCACCGGCAATACGACCGCGAACCAGGCCGCGATCACCACCGCCCTGACGGACATGTTCCGCCGCCTGTCGTCCCCCGGCGGCACGATCAGCCCGAACAACTGGGAGGAGGCGCTATCGGCGCTCGACCTCGACACGTTCGAGGTCGCATCCCCCACCGGTCCCGTCACGGGTGCCACCGCCAGCGCCATGCCGACGCTTGGCGCCATCACATTCTCGGCCTGATCCATGACCGCACCGATCTACAGCGTCGCGGATTTCCGCACGGCACTCCTCAACATGCTGCCGCGTGGCCGGATCTGGTCGCGCGATCCCGATGCGATGCCCTGGCGGCTGGCCGAGGTCTGGGCACCCACGTTCCAGCGTGCGGCACAGGCGGCAGGCAACCTGATCGCGGATGCGTTTCCGGGTTCCACGGTGACCCTGCTGCCGGAATGGGAGGCCACGCTGGGCCTGCCGGACCCTTGCGCGGGGGAGGGGGCAACCATCGAATTGCGCCGCAACCAGGTGGTGGCGCGCCTGACCGATAATGGCGGCGCGTCGGTTCCCTATTTCATCCAGTTCGCGGCGGCGTTGGGCTACGCGATCACGATCACCCAGTTCGCGCCAGCCCGGTTTGGTATGGCCCGGTTCGGCACCCGCTATTACGGCGCGCCGTGGGCCTATGTCTGGCAGGTCAACGCCCCGGCCGTAACCGTCAGTTCCGCCCGGTTCGGCGCGGCACAGTTCGGCGACCGTTACCGCACATGGGGCAACCTCGTCCTGGAGTGCGAGATCAAGGCTCGCGCGCCCGCCCATACCACAGTCCTGTTCAATTATTCAGGTGAGAGATAATGTACAGATTAGCAAACGGCACACAGGTTGCCACACTTCCTGCCCCTGCGGCCGACAGCGGGACACCCGGTTACGCGACATGGGGTGTCGTCGGTGGTCAGGACCCCAGCATCATTGACCCGGATATGTTCAATATCCATCAGGAAGAACTGATTTCGATCGTGACCGCTGGGGGGATCACGCCCGACAAAACCAACAACGCGCAGGTGCTCGCCGCATTGCGGGTGCTGTTTGCCCCGCTCTCCGCGCTGACGCTGGCGTCCTCGCCGCTCTCTCCGGTCAGTGCCTCGACCACGGTTGTGGTGCCTGCCGGCGTGACACGGGTTTACCTGGAGGGCACCGGATCAGGCGGCGGGGGCGCAGGATGCGCAGCCACGACGACGAGCGAGACCTATTCCGGTTCAGGTGGGTCCGGCGGATGCCATATGCGTGGCGTTTACGCCGTCACAGCGGGCGACAGCCTGGCATTTACGATCGGATCTGGCGGACCGGGGAATCTGGGGCCGGGATCAGGTTACGCGGGGGGCGATACGTCGTGCGTGAACGGCGCGGGGAAACGGCTACAATATCTGCCGGGTGGAAACCCGGGTGTGAAAAATTCGAATCTCAGCACCGCTGGCGGCAATGGGACGACGGGTGTGTCTGACGTCACCGGCACATTCCTGTCGGCGATTGGCAATGACGGGTCGGACGGGCAGGCGGGGACGGCGATGTTAACCGGGAACGGCGGCGCGGGTCCGTATGGCGGTGCCGGACGCGCAGGATTGCACGGCGGGTTTTCCGGCGGTGGTGCCGGGGCGGGCGGTGGCGGTGCGTACGATTCGGGGCTGACCGGCGCAAACTACGCAGGCGGCAACGGCGCAGGGGGCGCATTCCTCTTCAAATGGCTGCCGTAACGCATGCGTATCATAATAGCACGGATCGGTTCGGGCGGGGCGTGGGCCATTCCACCGCGCGCGATCCACATAATGCGGCCGGGTGATGTGCGGATGCACAGGATTGGCGGCGGCGATGGGGGCCGTGGATCGGGGATCGCCTGCAAAATCAAACTTAACAGCACCGGCGCATTTCATGGCCGTGATGGGGAACATTCATGACAACCACAACAGTGCAGACCTATGCCGTTTACCTGACGGCCGCGACCAGC
>NZ_BANE01000209.1 GCF_000964405.1 Novacetimonas hansenii JCM 7643 | reverse complement strand
CACGTAATGCATTGCTGTCATAGGCTTGGTCGGCCATAACGGCCGCCCCTTCCTGACCTGCAGGCAGAGCCTGTGCCTGGGTGACATCGCCAACCTGCCCAG
>NZ_BANE01000210.1 GCF_000964405.1 Novacetimonas hansenii JCM 7643 | reverse complement strand
AGCTTTTTCTAAAAAGCTTCAGAAGACGCCGCCTTTTTGAAAAAGGCGGCACCCAAGAAACTTTTCTTATTTTCTATCAATGAGTTGTTTTTAAACAATCTCTAACTTCTCTGCCGCGTCAGGGGGCATCCACAGGACGCGGGCGCCCGTTTTCGTCAAGGGCGACAAAAACAAAGTGTCCCTCCGTCACTTTCTGCCGCTGGCTTGCGCGACGCACCCTGCGCCATGCCTCCACAGCGATGGTCATGGAGGTACGCCCCTGTTTCGTCAGGTGGGTATAAATGCTGACCTCGTCCCCCACCGATACGGGGCGATGGAACACAACACGGTCGATCGCAACCGTCGCGCAGCGTCCCCCCGCACACAGGGCGGCGGTCGTGCTGGCGGCAAGGTCCATCTGCGACATCAGCCAGCCGCCAAAGATGTCCCCTGCCGGGTTGGTGTCCGCGGGCATTGCCACGACACGGATGGTCAGTTCACCAGATGGCTTGGCGTCGTCTTCGTGCATGGGCTTCCCTCTGTCAAAAGGCTGCCATCATTATTCCCAACAGGAAAAACGTTTCCCGGCACATACCTTTGTCATGTGGGACGATATTACATAATCGACGTTCGCGACACGTGACTTTGCCACACGTAACAGCACACATTTTGGTGACGTGATGGCCCAGTGTATCAAAAACCCGGCGTATCAAAAATCACACGACACGCGACCACCGATGAAACGCGGGGCGCCAGGAATATAGAAATAGGTGGTAGTCGCCATGCCACCGCTTTCGGCATAACGTCGATTGAGCAGGTTCGTCGCATAAACCGTGGCCGACCAGTGCCCGGATGCCGGGTGGAACGTCGCATGCGCACCCAGCAGGAAATAGGGCGGCAGGCGATAAAAACCCGTCCCGCCGGGTGTAATCGCCTGACTGTCGCGATACAGCCAGTCGGGACCGACATCAATACCATAATGCGTGCCCAGCGCCTGACGCCATTCCGCATTACCATTCAGGGTCAGCTTGGGTTGTCCGTTATCCACACCGGCAAAATTATCCTCAATCGCCTTCCACACCCCATGCCGTGCATAATAAGCATTGGTGGCGGCACGGTTCACGGTTGGAAAATTCTGGAAATTTCCCCGCTGCCACCCCAGATTCTGCGTCACGAACAGATGCGCGAACGGATGTATGTCCAACGTTGCCTCAAACCCCCAGCTTTCGGATTTGGGCGCATTTGTAATTTCACTCAACGGCCCATAATCAGGGATCAATACTGTCCCAACCAGTTGCTGGTTATGGTAATCATTGTAAAATGCCGCCGCATTAAGGCGGATACGGTTGGGAATGGGGTCACTTTTCAGGCCAAGTTCATAGGTCAGGACAGTTTCGGGCTTGAACGGGTTCAACTGTGCCTGGATCTGGGTATTGTTTGCCGTGAACCCGCCAGGTTTGAATCCCTTGCTGATCTTGAAATAAACAAGCTCATGCGCCGCTGCCTGCCATGACACTCCGGCCTGTCCCGCATATTGCGCGGCCGCCGTGCTTTCGCCATGAAAATTGCGCGATACACCGCCAAAGATGACAGATTGCAGGCCGGAGATCGACCGGTCATCGATTTCATGCAACAGCCCCACCCACAGGGTTACGCCATGTCCCACGCGATAGCTGACATTACCGAATTCTGAGGTGTTTTCCTGATCCATACCAAAATGGGTGGCCATCATATAACCGCGTTGCGGAACATAATCGGTATAATCAAAAAAGAAGCGCTGCTGCATGCGGCTGCGCTGGTAAAAGGCCCCCACCGTCCATTGCAACCGGTCATGCGGGTGAGAAGATTGCAGGCGCACTTCCTGTGTGAAAGTATTCGCGTCAATGGTGCGATAGGTATCGGCCTGTGCCAGTGCGGTGCCATCCTGGTCCGTATACTCACCTTGCCGTTCCGTCTCGAACGCGCTGATGGATGAAAATGTCACCGGGCCAAAATCATGGGAGAAATGGACATCCGCCCCCCAGAACTGGTTATGCTCGCTGGGTTTCAGCCCCGGCTTGCGCCCAATCAGGCGGGCGAATTCGGGACGCATGGACCATTGCGTCTGCTGCCATGACCCCGTGGGCAGGGGGGCTTTCCCCACCAGACGATCAACGGGTATGGGATTGACCACCTCGCTGTCATCTTGGGTAAAATGCCCGGAAACCAGCAAGGTGGTATGGCTGTCAGGTGTCCATTTCAACTTGCCGCGCAAGGCCCACAGGTCAGCATCGCCAAGGTGGGCACCATTGACCGGATCAGTCTGCCACCCGCCGCCCTGCTGCGTCTGTCCCGCAAGGCGGAAGCTCAGCCCACGTGCAAGCGGACCTGAAACATACGCCTCGCTGCGGCTGCGGGCGTAGGAGGCGATATCCTGCCGTGCGCCGTAATGCCAGTGATCGGTCGGGTCATTGGTACGCAACCGCACCTCTCCCCCCGTATCGGACTGTCCATGGCGTGTGCCCACCGGCCCCGGCGTAACTTCTGCCCCAGCCAGATCGAACATCATCCCGTCCGTCATCGTCGAAAACGCAAAAGGAACGTCATCGAAATAGGACAGTACCGACGGCATGTTATTCTGCGTAAAATCGTTGAAACCAACCCCACGCAGGTAAAAATTGGTCGAGGCCGTGCCGTTGATGCTCTGGATGGTCAGGTTTGGTGCCACACGCTCCAACCCGCGCAGGGATACGACCCCGCGTTCGATCAGGCGCGTACCGGTCAGGCGCGTATCCGCATCCGGGGAATGCTGCGCCTCAGGATAGGGGAAATCGCGACGCTGCGCATTGACCGTGATGGTTTCGGCCCGGGTGGGCATGGCCTTTGCCGGCCGTCGTGCATGGGTATGGCGCGCGACTGATGGTGCCGCATACGCCTGCTGGGACAGCGAAAGCATGGCCATCCCCCCCATTGCCAGACACCCGCACCGAAACAACAGCGACAGTATCAGATGGTCAGGTCGTTTTGGGACATGGCGCATTATCGGGTGTCTGTTACCTGTTGTATATTCAGATGTTTCCACCCTGCAATTGCGCAGCGCAAGGTGGCCATATTCATCATGGGACATGATCGCCAGACCCGGACATCACCACATCATGCCCCATATGCCGGACCAAGCGTATAAAACCAGCCGATCACGATGTAAAAACATTTGTTCGCCGCATGATATGTCCAAACGCTTCATCCGGCATGTTATGACAATATTTGCCTTATTCGTGCAAAGGCGGTTTTTTACATTCCCACTTTGAAAAATACAACCGCGAGGCCGACTGTATCGTGCGTTCGATATTGGGGTGCCATCCATGCATGGATATCGCCACGATCATGACCACGAACAGGACGGACAGGATCGGACGAAATTTCGTTTGTCTTGGCGGGGTCCATGCCACAAACCCGGCCACCATCACAATACCGATCCCCCCACCCACCATGACCTCAACCACGGTGTGATAACCCAGCGCAACACGGGTCCATCCCTCCAGCACCGCAATGGCCAGCACCCCGACCGCAAGGGAAACACGGTCAAGCCGCGTCAGCGACAGCAGGCCGCCATATACCATGGTCGCCGCCATCGTATGACCGCTGGGGCTGTACAACACACGATGACGGGCGGGACCACATGCCTCGAAATACAGCTTCAGCAGCAGCATCACCCCTGATCCCGCAAGAACCATGACAGCCCATGCCACGGCCATACGCCAGCAGCGACACAGCATGAAGACAAACAAGACCCCCACCTCCATAGGGATCATCAGGGCCTGATCTCCCGCATTGGTCAGGACATGCATCATCTTCCATCCCGTCTCATGCATGGATCTGCGGCCTGTCCGTCTCCACCTCCGCATGGCATTGTCCCGCAGTGGCATATACCGGCACCAGCGCGTGATGCGCGATACGTGCGGGGTCCATGGCCGCGCACTGAAGGTCAATGCGCGCGATCGCGGCAACCAGCATGGCGATCAGCAGGTAAAAATCGAGAAAGCCCACAGTCGGACTGGAAAGCGATGCCGCAATCAGACGTGCGACAAGGGCGGGCACCACGCCTTCGATAACCAGGCGCTCCGGCCCCGGCGGCACACGCCTGCGCGCCGCCATCGCCGCACGTAACAACCGCCAGTCAAAGACCAGAAGGCCAATCGCCCCCACCACCCCGATGGTCGATAACAGACCAGGCAGCAGGCTGGACGCCCGGTTGCTGCCCCACCCCACCCCAAGCCCATAGGTTTCCCCGACAAGGGACATGGAATCCCGATCCACCTGGGAACGATCCTGATAAGACTGGCTGTCTTTCTTTTCCGCCGTGGACTGGAACACGAACTGTGCCGCAGGCACGACCTGTGGCGCAACCGTGACGACCACCAGCCCCCCACAGGCCAGCAGCGCAATCCCCACGACAATCATTCGGGTTATATTTCCCAAAAGCTGCATCGACCCGGTGGCGATGGCCGCCACGGGCAGGAGGCAGATTTCCATCGCCACGGTAATGAAACCCGTGGTCGAGGTCGTGCAAACAAGCGCAAGAGCCGACGCAGGGACCAGCCATCTGGCACGGGCCACGGAATATCCCTGCAAAACGATCCAGACGCTGGAAAACAGGATTTCACCAAGAAAGGCGGCACAGGCGGCTGGTTCCGAAAACGACGCATTGATGCGTGGCACCGGCCCTGCGGTCTGGGTATTAAGGACGGCCCAACCGGGATTGGAATAAAAAAACGTATCGGGAAACGGGACACCACCGATCCGGTGCGCGAACTGCCACATGCAGATCCCCACGACACACCACCCCGACAGCAGGAAGGTCCGGTAAAGACGATCCAGCCGAATGTCGCTGCGGGTCAGGAAACGTGCCGCCAGCACCAGGAAGAGTGTATTTATCAGCAGATACATATCCTGCGAGATATTCCCGAAATTCGGCGCAAGCAGTACCCTGCCCCCCACTGAATCGCTCTTTTGCGGCCAGACCATGACCTGGTTCATGAACAGTCGTGGCATGATCATGGAGGCGAGCAGCGTCCATGCCACCACCGCCACGAACGGGAAACACAGCGCCATGACCGTACGTTCCCCTGGATAATGAACCCCCATCACCCATTGCAGCATCACGAAGCTCATGAACGCCATGGCGGGCACCATGGCAGGCTGTACCCCCAACCCACCCAGCACCAGTGCTCCCGCCGCAGGCAGAATCCCTGCAAGCAGCAGGATATGGAGCATCAGCAGCGGACGCATCCATAACAGCAGGCACAGCGGAAACAGAATCAGTCCGACAACCGGGATCGTCATTGCACATAGCCTCCGCCTTACCTGTTTCCATGCGCGACCTATCGCGGCGTGTGCATCCGGCGTGCGCAGGTATCACGCATCGCCTGCCCCACCACGTCAGACATGGACTGGCGGAAGGCCTCATGCGAAAAACGCCGGGCGTTGGCGCGACAGGCACGTGCAGTCATCCGGTCGCGCATCGCCTCGAACCGTTCGACCGCATCAATAATGGCGTCCGGCTCCTGCTCCTCGAAAAACACACCTGTCGGCCCCTCGGGATCATCGGCATCACGAACAATGTCACATGCCCCACCACGCCCGAAAACAATCAGCGGGGTGCCACATGCCTGCGCCTCCACCATCGCGATCCCGAAATCCTCCTCCGCCGCGAAAACAAAGGCGCGTGCCTCCTGCATCATCTCCAGAACCTGCGCATCACTGACACGGCCACGAAAGATGATGTTCGGCGCGCCTGCCGCCACCGCCTCGATCCGGTCACGCTCCGGTCCGTCACCCGCCACATGCAGGACACGATGGGGCATGCGCCGGAATGCCTCCACCACAAGGTCGATGCGTTTATAGGGAACCATGCGTGATATCACGATGTAAGCCTCGCGTCGTGGAAGCATTTTTTCATGAAACCTGTCGATATCGACAGGGGGATATACAATCACAGCCTCCCGGCGATAGACCTTGCGTATCCTGCGCGCGATATAGCTGGAATTGGCCACAAACACATCAACACCGGCGGCGGACCGCACATCCCAGTTGCGCAACCGATGCAGCAGCCAGCGCGCGTATATCCCCTTTATCCCACGCTCCATCCCGCCATGGCGCAGATATGCCGCCTGCATGTCCCATGCATAACGCATCGGTGAATGGACATAACAGACATGGACCTGGTCCGGCCCCGTAATCACCCCTTTGGCCACCGCATGGTTACTGGAAATCACGAGATCGAATCCCGCAAGATCAAGCTGTTCCACGGCAATGGGCATCAGGCCAAGATAATATCGAAAATACCTTCTGGAAAAAGGAAGTTTCTGTATGAACGTCGTCCCGACTGATCGCCCCCCCAGAAAGGCGCGGCGATCAGGGGGCATGAAATCAACGATCGCAAAGAGTGCAGCGTGCGGATACATCAGCACAAGCTGTTCAAGCACCCGTTCAGATCCCGCATAATGCTCCAGCCATTCGTGGACGATGGCAACACGCGGGGCCATCGGCTGCGGGCGTGCCGCAGGAAGAATATTCATGAATTACCCCTCCGCTTTGCTGACTGTCACGTCCCCTTGCCGTGCATGTGTCCACATGCTTTAAAGGGCAGGCACGTGGGCATTATCCATATCTTCAGACATAGGCATGAAGATATCGCCGACATTACGTAAACAGGGCCTGACGCGGCACCGAGCAGGAGATGATCTTTGCCCCTGAAATCCCGCCACAGGCCACAAGGTACCCCCACATCGTCATCGCGCGCCCGATTGCGCCCCACCGTACCGGACCGCCTGCGCCCCGCGCGGGGCATGGTTATCGGCATCATGATCGGCCTTGCATGCTGGGGGGCGATCATCGCGGCCTTCTGTCTGCTGCGATGAGCGCGGGTATGGTATCAGAAGTGACGTTCGTATATTTTTATGACATCGCCCGGTTTTACGTAATCATGGGGCTTAAGATACCCGACAACCGCATGATCCCCTTCCTGCCGCACGACATAGGCACGGGTTTCGAGCGCACGATAGGTAAATCCCCCCCCCGCCGCAACCGCCGTCAGCAGCGTCATGGCCGGCTGGTAGGGATACTGGCCAGGCTTTGCTACTTCCCCCAGCACTGACACCAGACGATAGGCCGAAACCTCGACCGAAACACTCGGGTCACGCAGCATCCGCGCCGCCTGCAGGGCCTTTGACACCTCGGTTGCGAATTCCACTGTGGTCAACCCTGCTGCCTGCAGGCTGCCCGCAACGGGAAAGGCGACCTTTCCGCTGCTATCGACACGAAAATCCGATGTAAACTGATCCTGTTCATATGTCATGACACGGATTTCATCATCCACGCCCAGACGGTACTGTCCGGGGTCATAAGGGGGAACCGGTTTCAAATCCGAACCGGGCGCGCAACCTGCAAGCAGGCCCCCCATCACGCCCATGATCGCCGGCAGCCAGATGGCCGCCCGGCAGGGTCTTGAACAGGTCGTCGGCATTGCGTCGTATGCTCCTGTCATCATATCCATCCCGGCAGGAAGACCAGACGCCCGGATACGCGTCGCCTAAAGCGAGAGATGAAACCCGACCAGAAAAGTATGTATCGGGAACTGTCCGCTTCCCACCGTATTCTGACTGCTGAAATCATAATTTGCCGACAGGCGCATGTGGCGGTTGATCAGCCACTGCACCTCGGCCCCCACGCCATAAAACGTCTGGTTATTGTGCTCCTGGTACAGGACCGTGTTCTGTAGAAAGGCCGGAGCCGACGGATAGTTCGCTTTCTGTATCTGTCCATATGCAGAAAAAACGATATTACGCTGATACGTGTGCGTTACACCGATCCGCGCGCCGGTAAATGTATAGCCAACCACATTTTCAAAGGCGCTGTCCTCAATCCCATGCCGGACGCTCAGGGTTGCCGTGGTCAGGCGCGTCGGCACCCAACTGAGTTCGGCTTCCGCCATGGGGGAATTGATGCTGCCATATGCGCTGGCACGGTAACGCCGGGTCTGGTACCCGACAAGGGCACGGAACCGTAACGGACCGCGCATGCCGAAATCATACCCCGCCATGACCGATGCACCGTTGGAATCACGCGATGGCGCATTTTCCAACGGGTTCTGGTAACGGATTTCCGTCCCCTGCATCACCAGCAATACATGGCTGTTACCCCGCAGCTCATATTGCGCGGTCACCCCTTCGGTCACAAGCACACGGTCGCGATATCCCTGGCTTGGCTGATTCGCGGTCGGGGTAAAATAATCAAAATGATAACGCTGCACGTCAACCTGCGGGATGATACTCAGCCGCCCATGTGTCGTCGCGGTATAGCTGAGCCTGCCGTCATCAACCTGGTAAGGCACAGGACGATTGACAATCAGCGCGCCAAGATCCGTGGGCATCTGCACAAGCGACAGGTGAGTATAGGAGACACCAATCGTATCGTGACCAAAATCATGCACCCCGCCAAGGTTGGCGGTCCAGTTCGTTCGGTTCTGGATGCTGCGCGACGGATAGCGGATATCGTCCACGTTGATATTACCATGGACCTGATCGCGCTTGCCCCACCTTGACACCGCCGACAGGTTCCCCTGTGTGGAGACAACCGCGCTGGAATGACCGCCGACGTTGCGGTCAACGTTGCTGGCATATCCTTCCGATTCGCTGCCATCGGCATCAATGCGCAAAGGTCCGTACCGCTTACCCAGCGGCGTATAGGCCCCCATCGCACGCACCTGCGCCGGTTCCTGCGCCAATTCACCCGCCCCGCTTCCAATGGCCGGGAAATAGTTGTCGATAACCTGGGCATATGCGCCATCGGCCAGGAAAATCGGAGCCGCAGCAGTCAGGCCCAGCCTGAAGACAATTATTTTGCGCACCAGAGACCTATTGAACATTCATGAATGGAAACGCCGGGGAACAGCCATCTGGGAACCTGCCTTAATGGGGTATTCTTGCTTCTTTCTTCGGACAAGGAGGCATAGGCACGCAGATTTAATTCCTTCTTAATATTAAATTATTTCGGCGTCTTTTCCATTTTCGCGTTTTCATAACAAAACTGCGGTCACTTTCGCGTTATTGTTGGAAATAAATTTTTAACCTTTCAGCGAAACTTGCTTCTACGCTGCCACGTATAGGGCCTGTCACGGTGAAACCGGCAATCGTCAAAAGTGCTTCCATGCAACTGCGTTGCCGGACCAAATAAAAAACGCGGCACCAAGTATTCTTGGCTCTACATATTTTGAAATAATGCGGAGTATATCATGGATACTCATCTCTCCCCCGCGGCCATCGGCCCCATCCCTGCGGCAATACCGCGTAGTGATGCACCCTTGGGCGAGGTGGAGGGAATCCATACGCCTACCATCCAATTACGACATATACATTTTTCCTGCACAACAGGTCTGATTGCCGCGGATTGTGCCGCATTTTCGCTATGCCTGGCCATCGAAGAAATGTTTTTCCCAAAAAACATTCATTACATGGAACTGGAAAACGTGTTTTTCCTGCCCTGCGCCATGCTTGTGGTCATGATTGGTTATTTTACATATCAGCGCCATTACACCGATCGCCCCCCATTCTGGAACGAGGTGGCACAGATCGTCATGGCGGCAGCCATGGCGGGAATGGTCGTTTTTGTGCTGTCATGGCCTGACACACATGTCCTTTCTGCCTTGTTTCCATTCATGATGTTCCCCTTTGTCGATGTGGCACTGCGCCAGATCACGAAACGGGTGCTGCATGCCATGGGACTGTGGCGCATTCCCGTACTGCTGGCTGGCGAACCCGAGGATTGCGGTCGCGCCATTGAGATATTTTCCAGCGAACGCTTCCCCGGCCTGCGCTCGGTTGGTTGCATCCCGCCATCGCGGCTGCTGCATATGTCGGGCACCCACCTGCACCGCATGCTGCTGGCCCGCCACGGGGCGGCGCGACTGCTGCTGGTCATGGACGTGCATGATGGTGACGGGCGGCGCGTGGTCGAACATGTCACCCGCACACGCCTGCCATTTTCCCTGATGCCGTCAATGCACGGACTGCCGCTGGACCACGGGTGCCAGGCATATTTCAGCCATGACGCCATGATGATGACGTTCCGCAACAACCTGGACCGACCGGTTCACCGGGCCATGAAAGTGGCGCTCGACCTTTTCATAGCCTCCCTTGTCCTGGTGGCGATCTTTCCATTACTGGCGTTGGTATACGCGCTGGTCCGCATCGACGGCGGCCCCGCCATCTTTGGCCATATGCGCATCGGGCACAATGGCCGTCCTTTCCGCTGCCTGAAGTTCAGGACGATGGCGGTCAATTCCGACGCCATTCTGGCCGATATCCTGGCGCATGACCCACAGGCGGCAGCCGAATGGGCGAGCACACGCAAACTGACGTCAGACCCACGCATTACCCCCATCGGACGGCTGCTGCGCAAGACGAGCCTCGATGAACTGCCGCAGATCTTCAATGTACTGCGCCTGGAAATGAGCCTTGTCGGACCGCGCCCGATCGTCATGGCCGAAGAAGTCCATTATGGCGAGGACATGGAATATTACATGGCCATCCGCCCCGGGATTACCGGCCTGTGGCAGGTCAGTGGCCGCAGTGACACATCCTATACACGCCGTGTCCAACTGGATAACTGGTACGTGCGGAACTGGAGCCTGTGGCGCGACGTCGTCATCCTTGTGAAGACCGTGCCTGCCGTCCTGGCACAGAAAGGCGCGCGTTAAAGATTGCCCACAGGACAGAGGCAGCCACCATGCCCCTTTTGTCCACAGCGACCCTTTCGGAAGGACGCAAGTGATGAATACGCTCCAATTGCCCGCATCCTTCAACGGCCCCGCGCCGGAACCAACGGCAACACAGCAGGTTTCACCCTTGCATGCCTTCAGCATCATGGGGCGCCACCGGCTGGCGATCGCCCTTGTGACATTGGGGATCGCGGTCCCTGCGGGGATCGGCATATTCTCGCTCAGGCCGTACTACAATGCATCTTCGATCCTGATCATCGGCACACATCAGGCCCCGTTTCGCGATCTGCAGGCCACGGTTTCCTCCCCCGAGGTGGACACCGTGGCCGTCAATAGCGAGGTCAGCATCCTGCGCAGCCCGGCCATTGCCCGTGCGGTCGCCCAAAAACTGGATCTGGTGAATGACCCGGATTTTCGGGAAGCACTCGATCATGTCCCGATCAGTAAACGCATGATCGACGCAATTTCGCGCATGTTCGTGACACCACCGCCACAAATTCCGATGACAGCGGACGAACGCCTCCAGGCCACCAGCCTGCTGCTCAACCAATGGGTGACGGTCCTCAATGACGGCCGGTCATATATCATCACCATCACGGCCAGTACGGTCAATGCGGCGACCAGCGCGCGCATCGCCAATGCCTATGCGGATGTCTATCTCGATTTCAAACGCCACATGAAAATCTCGGCGACATGGCAGGCCAATGCCCTGCTTGACGAACAGATCGCCCCCCTGAGGGAACGCCTGCGCAAGGCAGAACAGGCGGTGCAGGCATTCCGTGAAAAAAACGGCCTGATCGCGGCGGAGCTGGAGCGCGCGCCGGGCGCGAACGGCAACAGCAATGCCGACGGCGGTGGCACGACCGTGACCGACCAGCAACTGATCCAGATGAACCGTGAACTGATTACTGCACGCGGCGACCTTGAAAGCAGGCGTGCGCGTTATACGGAAATACGCAACGCAATTCATAATGGCAGCCTCGACAGTATTCCCGATGCAGTTTCCTCCCCCCTGATCCAGCAGTTGCAGGCGCAGGAAGCCCAGATCAGCAGCCGCGCCGCAAGCCTGAGTCAAACGGTCATGGACGGCAATCCCGACCTGCAATCGGTACGTGCGGCCGCCGCACAGGTGCGTGCGCGCATTGGTGCGGAAATCCAGCGTGTCGCCAGCAGCGCCGCCAAGGAACTCTCCAGCGCTGAAGCCCGCGTCGCAGCCCTGTCCGCCGAAGTAGACAGGCTACAGGGGCAGGTCACTGCTGAAAATGAGGCGGACGTGACCCTGCGCCAGTTGCAAAGCGAGGCAACCGCGGCACGCACGGTCTATCAGGACTATCTTGGCAGGTTTGCCCAGACCTCCACACAGGCGGAACTTCAGGTGGCGGAAGCCGACCTGATTTCACGGGCCGAAACACCACTTGGCCCCTATGGGCCACCGCGCAAGCAATATATGCTCATTGCCTTCATCTTCGCACTTATGATGGGGGCAGGCTCCGCGCTGGTCATCGACCGGATGCGCAAGGGAGTACGCAGCACAGCCGAACTCGATGCCATACCCGGCCTGTTCGCGCTGGGACTGGTGCCGGCCTTCGCCGGGTCACTGTCGCGCCAGTATGCCAGCCGGGACCGTTCGGCGTATCTGGAGACGGTGGAATCCATCCGCAGTGTCCTGTCCTTTGGCCACAGCCGTTTTCGCGCCAAGGTCGTACTCGTGACTTCCGCCGAGCAGGCCGAGGGGAAGACAACCTTCGCCCTGTCGCTTGCGGCCAATACGGGACGATGCGGCCAACGCGCGCTGGTCATTGATTGTGACATGCGCAATCCATCGGCCATGCGCATCATGGGTGCGGTCAGTATCGTACGCAACACCCATGCCCCGGTGTCCCCGCTGCTCGCGGGGCTGGAACGCGACGTGCTGCCCGGTGTCGACATCCTCACGCCCGAGGGAATGATGCATCGGGGCGGCGGTGCAATGCTCCTGCCCGAGGAACTGGGACAGATACTGGCGCAGGTGGGATCGCACTATGACATGATCCTGCTCGACACGCCGCCTGCACTGGCATTTCCCGATGCGGCCGTGCTGTCACGCCTGACCGATGGGGTGGTGATGGTGGTCAAATGGGGACGCACCAGCGCCGCGACACTGGTGCAGGCGATGCGTACGCTGCACACCTATGACGCACGCACGCTGGGGGCAGTACTGACGCAGGCCCCACCGCACAGCCTGGGTGAAGCAGAGCGGCACCCCTTCCGGATTTACAGCCATTATGGACTGCTCCCCCCGACCTGAGGTGGCGCGCAACGTTTGGAGTGCTCTGGTGAGACCTGCCATCTATGTCAATGGCCGCTTCATGACCCAACCCCTGAGCGGGGTGCAGCGGTTCGCGATTGAAATCTGCCACGCCCTGGCCAGGGTCAGCCATGCGCAGGGACGGCCCACGCCGGTGCTTCTGACACCATCGGGGCATGTTGCCGAACATGATGCACCAGCCCTGCCACGCCGCACGGTGGGTACACGCCATGGGCAGGTGTGGGAACAATGCGAACTGCCCATGGCTGCACGTAATGGAATCCTGCTCAACCTTGGCAATACGGCCCCCTTATTCGGGCGCCGCCAGATCGTGATCATTCATGATGCAGGCGTATTCGGGCATCCTGAGTCCTATTCATGGAAATTCCGGCTGTGGTACCGGGTCCTGCATGTCCTGCTGTCCCGTACGCGTACACGCCTTGTTACAGTTTCCGAGTTTTCCCGCATGGAACTTGCGCGGTACCTGCGCATTCCCGCCGAACGGATTTCGGTCATGGGCGAAGGGGCAGAGCATATCGTGCGCGCCCCCGCCGACACCACCATCCTGGCCCGTCATGACCTCAAGGCGCAACGCTTCGTCCTCGCGGTTGGCAATCTGGCCCCGCACAAGAACCTTGCGCGGCTGGAAGTGGTGGCGCGTGCGCTGTCGCTGCGTGGCATCCCGCTTGTCATCAGCGGCAGCGTGAACACAACCATATTCAATGCCAGCGGCACACAGACCCTTCCCCACCCTGCCACTTATGTCGGGCGTGTCAGCGACGGCGAACTACGCGCGCTGTACGAGGCTGCGGCATGCTTCGTGTTTCCATCCCTGTATGAAGGTTTCGGCCTTCCCCCGCTGGAGGCCATGGCCTGTCACTGTCCCGTGGTCGCCGCCGATATCCCCGTCCTGCATGAGATCTGTGGCATGGCCGCGATCTATGCCAATCCCGCCGATCCAGACGCCATCGCACAGAGCGTGGTGCGTATCCTGGACACACCCGTCGTGGCGCAGGAACTGCGGGCCGCGGGCAAGGAGCGGGTTGCGGAGTTCACATGGGACAGGGCGGCACAGTCGCTGTTACAGATTGCACAGGATATGACCGCATGAGGCACATCCATACCTTGGGCTGGACCTTCGACTGGCTGGGGTCGCTATATCTGGGGGGCATGATGGTCATGGCCTGCGCGCAGGGGGCAGGTGCGGCCGCCACGCAGTCGGTATGGTGCAGCATCAGCGATCCCGCCCGCCAGCAGATCTTCATCAGCACTCCCTACTCCCTGCCCATGACATCACGGATGGCGGTATATGCCTATGGCGGCAGGTTTGCCCGCACGGTCAACCTGCGTTTTGGCATGCATGTGGTTCTGGAAGGCGCTTACTGCCATGCCTTTCCTACCCGCCATCGCGCCGCGACAGCCCATGCTGACCTGATCGCACATATGGCGGAGCGTAATTTCAGGATTGTCCCGGTCGGTATTTTCTAGATTCGCGCATAGGAGACGCCCCCATGCCCACAGAGACTGCCCCCCCATTGCGCGCCTTTGTCCAGCTCAGCTACGGCTATGGCGCGACAAACTGGCATACACGCTGGAAAAAGGGCGAGATTCCTGGAATTAACGAACCCTATGCCTATGGGTATTATCGTGCGGCAGGACCCGGCATCGTTATCGCCCAATCCGAGGACAAGGTAGAAGGCCCGCTTTCCCGCCTTGTGCGTTATGGGGTACGCTTCATCCTTGGCTTCGATTTCGTACAGGCCTGGCGCAACCGGGGGGGCATTCTGTCCGCCGACGTGGTCTGGACCCATACCGAGGCACAGGCCCTGGCGGTGCTTTTGCTGTGCCGCCTGACATCAGGCGCGTCCCATCCCCCCCTGATCGCGCAGAGCGTGTGGCTGATGGATCGCTGGCCCCATGAACCCGCATGGCGGTGCCTGTTGATGCGCAGCCTGCTGTCACGCGCGGACATGCTGACATTCCTGTCCCCCGAGAACCTGGCGCAGGCACGCACCATTTTCCCTGGGCAGAGGATGGAATGGATTCCGTTTGGCATCCGTGCGGACGAAATGACGGACCACCCTGCCCCCCGGCATGCACCGGGTGCCCCGATACAGGTCCTGTCACTCGGGAATGACCGCCATCGCGACTGGACCACGCTGATTACCGCGACCTCCTCCCTGCCTGCCGATGTGACGTGCCATGTCACCATCGCAACCGCCAGCCTTCCCCCCTCTGCCGCCCATGTCACGCGCGTCACCCCGACGCACAACGACGCACTGTTTGGGCTGTATGATGCCGCCGATATCGTGGTGGTCCCCCTGACACATAACCTGCATGCATCCGGCATTACGGTGATCGAGGAAGCCACCTTGCGCGGGCTGCCGGTCATTGCCACGGATACCGGCGGGTTGCGTCATTATTTCGACGGGACATGTGTTTTTTATGTCCCGGTCGGGGATGCACAGGCCATGGGGCACGCCATTGTCACGCTGGCATGTGACCCGGACCGATGCGCGCGGATGGTGCGCAATGCGCGTGAACGCATGCATACATGCCTCAATTCCAAATCCTATGCCCTGCGCCATGTCGCGCTGTCGCGCGAACTCCTGTCACAGCGCACATCCACCACACAGGCCCCGATGGCTGATGCGCCCTCCCCCGCCGCACGGAACATGAAAATTACGGTCGGTATCGCGACAAGCGGTCGACCGGACATCCTGCGTGAAACGATCGCGGAATTGGGCCGGCAGACCCATCAGGCACACAGGATCATCGTGTGTGCCCCCACCATGCAGGACATGACCGGACTGACCCCTTCCGAAGGGCTGATCCTCCTTCAGGGGCCGCGGGGTCTGGCGCATCAGCGTAACCTGCTGCTGCGGCATATGGGGGATGCGGATATCGTCGTGTTTTTCGATGATGATTTCCTGCCCGATCCCGACTACCTCGCACACTGTGCACGCGCCTTTGCCATGGACCCCGATATTGTCGTCGCGACCGGGCGCGTACTGGCGGATGGGGCAAAGGGGCCGGGCCTGACGGTGGAGGCCGCGCGCGACATGCTGGCGAACCCGAGCGTGAATGACACGCCCCCCCTGCCCGCCATACAGGCGGCATGGAACGGTTATGGGTGCAATATGGCCTATCGCCTGTCGAGCATCGCATCGGCAGGACTGCGTTTTGATGAGCGGCTGCCCCTGTATGCCTGGTACGAAGACATTGATTTTTCACGTCAACTGGGACGGCAGGGTCGTATCGTGCGCGTCAACGGCGCAAAGGGCATCCATCTGGGCAGCAAATCCGGACGTACGCCGGGGCGAAAACTGGGATATTCGCAGGTGGCAAACCCGCTTTACCTGTCGCGCAAGGGAACGTTTCCCCTGGACCATGCCTTGCGCAGTATTGGCCGCAACATGGCGATGAATGCCATACGCAGCCTGTGGCCCGAACCCTATATCGACCGTCGGGGGCGTATCATTGGCAACTGGCTTGCCATACGTGACGCGATCCTGGGGCGCATATCACCTGAAAAAATGCTGACACTTTAACCCATGAGGGCTTTTTTCAATGTTCTTTTCACTGATCGTACCGACGCTGGGACGGGTTGAAGAATTACGCAACCTCCTGCTTTCCCTGTCGCAGCAGTCGCTCAGGACATTTGAAGTCATTATCGTGGACCAGAACGGCGATGACCGGCTTGCCCCCGTCGTGACGGAGTTCAATGACAGGCTGAGTATCCTTCACCTGCGCAGCAGCATCCGAAAATGCAACCATGCCCGCAACCTCGGCGCCAGTCGCGCGGGGGGCGATATCCTTGCATTCCCTGATGATGACTGTGCTTATACAAAAGATATCCTTAAGACCGTCAACCGCACATTCAGCGGTGTGCGTTCGCCTGAATTCATAACCGGTTCCGTCATCACGCATGAAGGCCATACAGGTCGTTCAGGACGATGGAAGGCCGAGGAAACCGTCATCGACACCCATACTGTCTGGACATGCCTGATCGAGTTCAATTTCTTCATTCGTCGTCACGCCTTCAATGCTGTCGGCGGGTTTGATGAAAATATCGGGCCGGGCACGCCCTTTGGCTCCGCCGAGGGACAGGACCTTGCCTTACGCCTTCTGAAAAAAGGATTTTCAGGTCTTTATCTTCCTGATCTGCGCATCATCCATCCTGACAAGCCCGTTTCCCTTAATATCGCACGCGCCTACAGCTATGGCGCGGGGATGGGGCGGGTCATGCGCAACAACCACCTCAGCCCCGGCACCGTCCTTACATTCATGCTGCGCCCCATCGGGGGAAGCGCATTTTATCTGCTCAAGGGGAATATTCCATTTTTCCGTTATTATGCAATGACATTCCTTGGTCGCGTCAGGGGTTATCTTTCATTATGCACTGGCATGACAGCCGAAGCCTCCCCCACCACCGGATAGGAACGCCCACCCGGTGCATTGGGGGGACTGCGGTGCGACAGCATGCGACGGACCGGTTCATCAACCTTCTTCAGGACAAATACAGAAACCATAATAGCCATGACAAAGACCAGCGGGATTTCGACAATCGCAACGCGTGCATGCACCATTGCCTGGAACAGGCCATTAACCCAGCAGAAAACCGGGTAATGCAGCGCATAAAGCGGGTAGGAGACCTCCCCCCCCAAAAGGGACAGCCGCGTCAGGGCAGCCGGCATCCTGACCCGGGCGCCAGAAATGACCAGCAGGGGGGAGAAGATGGCAATCCATGCCATTTCCACCCCGCGTGAGGCCACACCGGGCCAGAAGAATAGTACCAACATAAGACAGAAACATGTCATAAACATGGACATGCCAGAAATGGCAGCCGGAATAACCTGCGCGAAACGATACAGCGCCACCCCCATGAAAAAGGATGCGCCAACCCTTGGGAAACCGCTCCAGAAAGTGGCGGGCACATCCCCCCCCAGTCCGGTCATCCATACCAGCGGCAGGCACACTCCCACCATGGCCACCGCCAGCAGGCGCTGATCCAGACGACGGGTCATCCACCACAACAGATTGATGAACAGTTCAAGGAACAGAGAATATTGCGGCCCATTGAGCGGAAAAACCTGCGGGCCACCGATCTCATGGGGCGCAAAGAGATATGGCAGATTAAGTAACGCCAGGACAAGCGCAACACACAACGCCGCATAGGGGACATCCCCACCATTGAGATACGCCCGCAATATGACATAAGCCCCCCCCAGAATAGTGGCCACAACGACCACGGGCATGAGGCGAACAAGACGCCGGCTGAAGAACTGTCCCATCGACAGGCCGCGCGACCCCGTCATGCGCGTGTCATATGAAAGCGACAGCACATAACCGCTGAGGCAGAAAAAAAGGTCCACGGCAAGACCACTATTGACCGCCAGTTGCGGCACATCCAGCCAGTGCCCAAGGTGATAGATCATCACCGACAGGGCGGCAAAGCCACGCACCCCATCCAAAGCGGCGTAATGATGTCTGGGTGCATCCATGTCCCGTTCCTTTCGCAGATCCTGTCTGCTGCATGACCTCCGCAAGGGAACAGGCCAGTCACCGGACGGGTTTTACATGGGATCAAAAATATTTCCATCCCGCCATACGATTTCCGTACCAGACGATCCTGTTCATTCCTTTACAGAGCAAGGAAAGACTGCAACCCACCCATGACACGGCATGGCAATCCCGGTAGGGGATGCAAAATTCCCTTCCAAATACAGCATGATACGATATATTTTATTATTCCGTGATATAATAAAACAGAAATGAAATATTAAATTTCACTCTATCCCCCCAACATCATGCAACCGTAGCCACAGCCCTGTCGTTCGCGAAAAGCAGCCAGAGGCATGGTCCCACCGGCATGTCCCTGCCACACAAGTTCATATCGCAGTGCAGTACCACAGGGAAAATACGATGCATTACCTTGTCACAGGGGGCGCCGGTTTCGTTGGCAGCCATGTTGTCCTTGCCTTGCGCGATGCAGGCCATTCCGTCGTGGTCTTTGACAATCTCAGCACAGGGCATCGTGCCGCGGTTCCGCCGGATGTCACACTTGTTGTCGGCAACCTGTCGGATCAGGCGCTCCTTAACACGGTCATGACGCATAAACGCTTCGATGGTGTCCTGCACTTTGCCGCCCTGTCCCTTGTGGGGGACAGCATGCGTGTTCCCTTTACCTACCTTCGACAAAACTACCTCAACAGCCTTCAACTTATTGAAATGTGCATCCATCATGCCATTCCACGTTTCGTCTTTTCATCCACAGCAGCCCTGTTTGGCACCCCTGAACAGCAGCCGATCATGGAACATGCCACGGTCAATCCCGGCTCCCCTTATGGGGAAAGCAAGTTCCTGATTGAACGCGTCCTGCACTGGGCCGAAACGATTTATGGAATGCACAGTGCATGCCTGCGCTATTTCAATGCGGCGGGGTCTGACCCGATGGGGCGCGCAGGCGAAGACCACCGGCCCGAAACCCACCTGATCCCGCTGGCGATTGATACGGCGCTGGGCCGTCGCCCCGACCTGTCGATCTTTGGCGCGGATTATCCAACGGCAGACGGGACATGCGTGCGTGATTATATTCACGTCACCGACCTTGCCCATGCACATCTTATGGCACTGGAGCAGATCGAGACCCGCAGCGTTACATATAACGTTGGCAATACAACAGGATTTTCAAACCTTGACGTCATACGTGCGGTCGAACGCGTCACAGGGCGCACGGTGAACTGGTCATGGTCGGGGCGACGGCAGGGCGATCCTGCCACCCTGATCGCGGGATCGGAACGCCTGCGTCGTGAAACAGGGTGGACGCCACGTATCGCCGCACTTGATGACATTGTTGAAACCGCATTCCGCTGGCGCCTGATCCATCCCGACGGATATGCGCTGCCGTCCCCCACCACAGTGCGGGCGGTGGAAGAGACCAGCCCTGCCATCCCCCTGGTCGCGGATTTTCCTTTACCTGCCACACCCGAAGAGGCCTTCCGGCCGTCCTCCCCCTGATAGCGGGAAGATTTTCGCGCCACGCCCTCCCCTCTTCCCGCCAGGTCAGCCGATCGCGGCTGCCATGCCATGGCGGACGTCACCATCACCTGATGCATCAGTATCGCAGAACGGGCAGGATCATATTTCAATGACACCCACGGACCATGCACGCCTGACCCGAATGCAGACAGTATTATTCAATGCAGGCTGGAACATGCTTGGCCGTATCGGGCCGGTTGCCGTCGCCCTGCTGGTGACACCGCCGCTGATTACCCGGCTGGGGCTGGCGCGATGGGGGGTGCTGACCATTGCGCTCAGCCTTGTCGGGACATTCGGTATTTTTGATTTCGGGCTGGGCCGCGCGCTGACACGCGCCATCGCAGAACGTATCGCGGACGGGGAAGAAGAAGAAAGCGCCAGCCTGACGTTAACGGGCATCCTGACACTTGGCCTTTTCGGGGTGATCGGGGGCGGGATCGCAGCATTGTGCGTGCGGTTCTGGGTCTATCACGGGTTGAAGATTCCAGCCGACCTGCAACACCAGACCATGATTGCGATGTGGGTGCTGTGTGGCACCGCGCCACTGGTGATGATCAACGCCGCCATGTGGGGCGTCATGTCGGCGTATCAGGCATTCCGCACGGCCAACCTGATCAATATCCCAATTTCCATCATGTATTATCTTGGCCCGCTGCTTGTATTACAGGTCTGGAACAGCCTGGTGGGCGTTATGCTGGTACTGGCGCTGTGCCGCCTGGCGATGACTGTGGGATATGGTGCGGTCTGCCTGCGTATCATGCCATCCCTGCGCCGCGCACGTCCGGCGTTCGGCCTGCTGCGCCCATTGTTTCGGATTGGCGGGTGGATGACCATTTCCAACCTGATGTTTCCCATCCTGTCCTATATGGACCGCTTCATGATCGCCACCGTCCTGTCCGCTGCGGTCACGGCATATTATACCACCGCCTTTGACGTGGTCGCACGCCTGTCGATGATCACCATGGCAGTGACCAGCACGGCCTATCCTGCAATGGCCGCATGCTGGCGCACCGATACCACCGCAACGGTCGCACTTTATCGCAACAGCATCCTGACAGTGGTGGGATTGCTGTTTCCGTTCTGCCTGCTCGGCTCCCTCTTCAGTCACGATATCCTGACGCTGTGGGTCGGGCCGGATTTTGCGCTGCACAGCACACTGATCATGAAATGCCTCAGTATCGGGGTCTTTGTCTTTGGCATGGATGCGGTGGCCGCCGGTTTCCTTGATGGGATCGGACGGGCGGAAATGAACGCCATCCTCTCGGTAGTGGAGGTGGTGGTCTATATCCCGCTGCTGCTTTTGTTCCTGCACTGGTTCGGGGTTGATGGTGCCGCCTTTGCGTGGGCCAGCCGCAGCGTGATGGACTGCGTGGTGCGCATACGCCTGGGTATCCGCCTTTATCCATGGTTGTCACAGATGCTGCGCCACCTCATTCCCACGGCAATCGCCGGGGTGGGCACGATGCTCCTTGCATTACCGAACATTACGCACCTGCTGGGCGGCGCCATCGGGGCCGGTGGACTTGTGGTGTTCTATACCGTGCTGTGGCGGCAGGGACTGGCCGACGAGGAACGGGCCTCCCTGCGACACGGCATGGCCCAGGCATGGATGCTTGGCCGACAGGGCCTACGCTGGCGCTCTCAGGGCTGAACACGGCCTGGACCGTGAAGAACGATATAGCGCCACCACGTTGCCTTCCACCGGCGGGGAATAAGGGTGCTGGGACTGCTGCGGTCTGACAGCCTGCTCTATTATACTGGCCTGTCCCCAATATCATGGGTACATATCCGACGGGCAGGAAACAGGCTGCCGTTCGATAGGAGCGGGCATCAGCCCCATGCCTAATGTCATGGGGCTGATGCATTAATGGGGCAGATGGTGTGACACACCATGGTCAGCCATGCAGGCTACGCCAGATCATGTATGTCGCCACACAGAAAATCACCCCGGCGAAAAAAACGGTCAGCATCCCGGATGACCCCGCCATACGGCGCGACACCCGCATGCCACCATAACTGCCGAGCGTTCCCCCCGCGATGAACAACACCGCAAGCCCCCAGTCAACATATCCCGACATCATGTAGCTGATGGCGGTACTGAGGCCGAATGCCGCCACCGCCACCAGTGACGTGCCCACGGCGTTGAGTATGGGCATATGTGTCGATGCGATCAGGCCGGGTACGATCAGAAACCCACCCCCAATACCGAAAAATCCCGACAGCAGCCCCGTCACCCCACCAAAGGCCATGACACGCGGTGCGTTGTCGCGGTTACACTGCGCATCGGCGCACCCCCGATCATGCCGCCCACGCAACATCAGGAACCCGACACCAATCATCAGGACCGCAAAACACAGCAGAAGTTTCTGCCCATCCACTGCCTTGCCCGCCGATGCACCGACAAGCGCACCCAGTATCCCGCATGAGGCAAAGATGCCCGCGCACCGCCATTTAACCGTGCGTGCCCGTGCATGGTACCCCAACCCGACCAGCGCATTCGCTGCCACGCTGACGGCGCTGGTGCCGATTGCCACATGTGCATTGGGCACACCCACGACATATACCATCAGCGGCACGGCAAGGATCGACCCGCCCCCCCCGATCAGCCCGAGTGTAAACCCCACGACCACGCCAGACAGAAGTTCAAGCAACAGATGCACCATCTCAGGTGACATGCCCATACCACCCATAAAATGTAAAAACACGCATCGATACCGCCCCCTGCTGTCATGGCCCCACGGCCCGCCACTTACTGCGCCCGCCCGCACCTGGCAGGCCGTGGTACGTTTACAGGTATCAGCAGCCTTTTGAAAATCCGCTTCCATGACTTCGCAGGGGGACTGCGGGAATAAACATACATACCCATCCCGACCGACCCGCCAATATAATGCCCGTGCAATGCATGTATTTTATGCAGTGCATGACGTCACCGGCCTTACAAACCACCAGGCACAATTTCATGCCGAAGCCCCCACGGTTGCAGTGGGGGCAAATGTTTTTACCTGCGGCCCCTGTTTCGGGAAAGACGACGCCATTGATGTTTTCCCCGGAACGGGATTCACAAAAAACTTTTATTATTCAGAATATTACAAATCTCTAGCGGGCGGACAGGGTTTCCTGAAGACGTTTCAGTTTTCCTGCCAGATATCAATAGTAAATCACGAAGATCAGACGCCCCATGCCAACACTGGCGCAGCCACAGGCGGTATGAAAAACCCAATGACATGGCGGATGCCGTCCGCCTGCATGATCTGCGCAAAAAGGATGACGTTCTTGCCTGTTGCACTGCTGGCCCTTGCGATCGGGGCGTTTGGGCTTGGGACCACCGAAACAATCGTCATGGGCCTGTTGCCCCAACTTTCCGATGGGCTGGGCGTTACCATCGCGCAGGCCGGAATGCTTGTGTCGGGATATGCGATCGGCGTGACCATTGCCTCCCCCCTGGTCGCAATCATGACCAACAGCCTGTCGCGTCGGGATACGCTGTTGCTGACGATGGCGATCTTCATCGCGGGAAACGCCTGCAGCGCAGTGGCGCCGGGATACTGGTCGCTGATGATCGCACGGGTTCTGACATCATTTTCCCACGGCACGTTCTATGGCGCAGCGTCCATCATGGCGGGCAAGCTCGTTCCGCCAGAAAAACGCGCCGAGGCTCTGTCCCTCGTCTATATCGGGCTGACACTGGCGATGATCCTGGGCGTCCCACTAGGCACGGTTGTGGCACAGATGACGTCATGGCGTATCGCATTCTGGCTGATCTGCTGTGTGGGTGCTGCCGCCTGGGGCACCATATGGCTATGGATTCCACAGGACGGAAAGGCTGGCCCCACCATACGCCTGTATGAACAGTTTCGCGCCATGACGCGCCCGCTGGTCGTCACAATGATGCTGGTTTCCATGTGCACATCCGCCAGCATGTTCACGCTGTTCACCTATATCTCGCCATTCCTGCACATCCGGACGGGCCTGACGGAACATGTGATTGATAGCGTCCTGCTGATGATTGGCGCGGGCCTGTGTCTTGGGAACCTGTTGGGCGGGCGGCTGGCGGACTGGAAGATGCTTCCATCCTGCGCGGGCCTGATGGGCGCGGTGGCCATTATCCAGATCCTGCTTGCACCAGGCAGCCTGCATGTATGGAGCTGCCTCGTCCTGCTATTCCTGTGGGGCGTTTGTATCTATGCCCCCATGGCGCCGTTGCAATCCTATGTGGTGGCCTGTTCCGGATCTGCCCCCAACATTGCCGCAGTGATGAACCAGAGTTCGTTCAATTTCGGCAATGCCATCGGCGCATGGGCGGGGGGAATTCTGGTGGGAATGCATGGATCATATGGCGGCCTGCCGATCCTGTCGGCAGGATTTGCCGCGATCGGCTTCGGATTGGTTATGGTGGCGCAATATTTCCAATCCCGCGATAGAGTACGCAATACTGCCCCCCATGCGGACGCGTCGGGGTCAGGTTCGGGGCCGGTGCCTTTGCAATCCTGAAACATCATGCCCCGCACCCAGCCACAGACCGCCAAAGCACATATTACGACACGATGCGCGCAGACCGAGGAGCTTCCTATGCCGGAACTGAACAATCCCGCCACCCTCGCGGAAGTCACCGCCATGTCGGACCTGTATGAACAGGCATTGGCCGATAACCGTATCGAAACCCTTGATGGCCTGTTTTATGACGGTCCGGAAACGGTACGATATGGCGTGGGCGAAAACCTTTATGGCGCTGCAGAGATCGCAGCCTTTCGCCGAGCCCGTACCGGTGGGTCGCCGCCACGCACGGTCCTGCGACGCGTCATCACCACACTGGGGCAGGATGTGGCGACGGTTGACCTTGAATTCCAGCGTATCGGGGGAACCCGCATAGGCCGCCAGAGCCAGACCTGGCTTCGTACACCCGACGGGTGGAAAGTAATCGCCGCACATGTTTCGCTGATGGCCGACATCTCCTGATACGTAAAACGGGCTTTCCCACCCATAACAGCCCGTAAAAACCCGGAATAAAAATACATCTTTTCTTGCTACCGGATCATCATTACCCACAAGCCGAAAATCTGTTCATCACGATTGAGGAACAGGGAGGAAATTTCCCTGTTTTTTGGCTGTAATATGCGGATTTTATGAAATCCATATGGAATATACCACCTGTTCGCGCGGCAGCCATTCCATAGGTGAGTAGGTCAGAGGTTGCCGGAATAAATGAAAAAGCTGTAATGATGCGGACATTATTGCATCGTTACGGCCATACCCTGTCATGGACATCGCGGTTGGACCAAACGTCTTCGAGAGGCGACGCTAAATGGCTACAGAGCAGCGCTGTTTTCCTGCTGACCTACATCTTTTCACCCCCAACGGTGCGCGACTGAACCGGCTTTTGCGCATGTCGCGCCGTGATGTCCTCATGGGTGGGATGGGGGCCGCACTGGCTGGCGCCACCGGGGCTGCTGCAGCCACATCCGATGATGCCGACATCGCGGCATTCATGGCCGTGTCACAACGCCTGACGGATCGTGACACCCTCGACATACGAATTGGCCATGCCCTGTTCGCGGGAATCGTTCATGCCACGCCCACGCGCCGCGACCAGGTCAGCCGCCTGCATGACCTGATGACCAAAAACAGCTTTGCCAGCGCGCATGACCTGGCAAAGGCCGCCGAACAGGCTGACCCGGGTTTCAAGGACGTCATCCATGACATCATGACGGGCTGGTACCGCGGCCTTGCGGATCACAAGGTCGTCGTCTACCGCTCCGCCCTGATGTTCGACATCACCAAGGACGCCGTCTATCCCAAGACCTATGCGGCGGGTGGCCCGTTCTACTGGACCCAGACCCCACCGGAAGTGGCCGTTCCAACCGGCGAGCCAGCCCTTTCGCCCTCGACATTCGTCGTGGAACCCACCTGACAGCCGGAGCGTCGCGCAATGTCTTCCGAACACAACCTTTCTGCGGATGTCGTGATCGTCGGGTCCGGCGTCGCGGGCAGTTCCATCGCCAACGAACTGGCCCGGGCCGGTATTTCCGTCATCGTGCTGGAGGCTGGCCCCAGGGTGGACCGCCAGCATTTCGTGGAAAATTTCCGCAACCTCGAAAACAAGCCCTCCTATCAGGGGCCATTCCCATCGGTACCGTGGGCGATCCATCCCCCCAACCAGATCACCCCCAACGAATACCTGCACACGACCGGCCCCGATGCCGAAGCGTACCAGCAGGTGTACCTGCGCATGATGGGGGGGACCACATGGCACTGGGCCGGCTGCGCATGGCGTTACCTGCCGTCTGATTTCGAACTGAAAAGCCGCTATGGGCAGGGACGTGACTGGGCGCTGAAATACGAAGACCTTGAGCCGTTCTATTACCAGGCCGAGGTCATGATGGGCGTCTGTGGTCCCGACCCGTCGGTGGAAGACCTCGGTTCCCCACGCCAGCAACCATACCCTATGGAAGCGCTGCCGATCTCCTATGCCGCGCAACAGTTCCGCAAGCTGATCAGCGAGAAGACCCCCTGGCGCGTCGTGCATGAACCGCAGGCACGCAACACGCGTCCCTATGACAACCGTCCCACCTGCGAGGGGCATAATAACTGCATGCCGATCTGCCCCATCGGGGCAATGTATAATGGCAGCTATTCAGTGTATCACGCCGAGGCGGCGGGCGCGAAGTTCATCCCCAACGCCGTGGTCTACCGGATTGAACGCGACAGCGCGAACAAGCGCGTGACGGCGGTCCATTATTATGACCCCGACAAGGGCAGCCACCGCGTGACGGGCAAGTATTTCGTCATTGCGGCCCATTGCATCGAAACGGCAAAGCTGCTGCTGGTTTCCGCGGACGAGCAAAGCCCCGACGGCATCGCCAACAGTTCGGGCCATGTCGGTCGCAACATGATGGACCATACCGGCGTGCAGGTCAGTTTCATCAGTGGGGACAAGGCACTATGGCCTGGGCGCGGGCCATTGGAAACAAACGTCATCGACAATTTCCGCGATGGTGCATGGCGTGACACCCGTGGTGCCTACCTTGTTCACATGGTCGATGACAACCAGGTGGATCTGGCGACGGCGCTGGCGATTTCCAAGGGGTATGTCGGACGCGAACTGGAGGAGCAGATACGCTATCTCGCGTCCCATACCGTCCGGCTCTTCAGCCATAATGAAGGGATTGCAGACCCGCAGAACCGCCTGACACTGAGTCAGACGCACAAGGACGTACTGGGTATTCCGCACCCGGAAGTCTATTACAAGCTTCCCGAATACACGGTAAAAAGCTGCGAACATACGCGCGGCATGTTCCGTGAGCTGATCGGCCTGATGCATGGCACGGACGAACAATGGACACCGGGATATTTCCCGCAGGACCACCCCGCCGGCAGTACCATCATGGGCACGGACCCGAAGGATTCCGTAGTGGACGGCTTTTGCCGCACACATGACCATGAGAACCTGTTCATGGCGAGTTCGTCGGTCTTCTCTTCGGTTGGAACCGGCAATATTACCCTGACGGTGGCTGCCCTTGCCCTGCGTGTCGCCGATACGCTGAAAAAAGAACTCTCCCATGCCTGATATCGTGCGCAAAGCCCTGTGGTCCATCATGGCGGCAGGGACGACCCTTGCTTCGCTGTCGTTCCCCGCCGCCCGGGCGCAGGATACATCGGCGGCTGTCCTCGCCCGTGGGGAATACCTGGCCACGGCCGCCGACTGCGTGGCCTGTCATACCGCTCCGGGTGGGAAGCCCTTTGCCGGGGGGCTGAAGATCGCAACGCCGATGGGCGATGTCATCTCCACCAACATCACGCCCGACCCCGACCACGGGATTGGAAAATATACCGAAGAAGACTTTGAAAAAAGTCTGCGCCATGGCCTGCGCCGTGATGGCAGCCACCTTTATCCCGCAATGCCTTATGTATCGTATTCCGGGATAACGGACGAGGACGTCAAGGCGCTGTATGCATGGTTCATGCACAGTGTAAAACCGGTGGCGGAAAGCCCGCCCACCACGTCGCTTAACTTTCCGGCCAACCTGCGTATCGCCATGAGTGCATGGAATATGGTGGCAGGCACCGTCCCGCCGGAAAGTGGCGATTCCGCAACGTTCGACAAGATGCGGCGTGGCAAGTATCTGGCAACCGCGCTTGAACATTGCGGCACCTGCCATACACCGCGCAACATGATGATGAGCGAAGAGCAGGACAACTACCTTGCCGGTGCGCCGCTGGCGGGGTGGTATGCCCCCAATATCACATCAAGCAAGACAAGCGGCATCGGTGGATGGAGCGAGGACAGCCTTGTTCAGTATCTTCATACCGGCCATGTCGCGGGCCTCAGCCAGGCTGCAGGCCCGATGGGTGAAGCGGTCGAACACAGCACGAGCCACCTGACGGATGCGGACCTGCATGCACTTGCCGCCTATATCTTGCAGGTACCGGCCAAAGAAGACAGCGCCGAACAGAAACCCCGCCAGAATTTTGGTCACCCTGTGGAAGAGGCCGATATACGCAGCGGCAATCTGACGCGCATCGACGACCTGACGGAAATGGACGGACAGCATGTCTATGACGCGAACTGTGCCGCATGCCATGGCATGAACGGGGCGGGCACGACCGATCATTATGCCCCGTCTTTGTTCCATAACTCGGTCACAGGGGCCGGGCGCCCAGATAACCTGATCATGACAGTCCTGCAGGGCGTGGACCGGACGGCAGATGGGTTGCATACGCATATGCCGGGTTTTGGCGCCAGTTCGGATGTCCAGCGCCTTAGCGATACCGAAATCGCGCATGTGGTCAATTACGTCATGAAAACCTTCGGGAGCGGCGACCCTGCCGTCACTGCGGCACAGGTCGCGAAGCTGCGCCCAGCCGGTCCGCAGAACACACCCTGAGCATTTCCCAGGGTGAAATGGAACCGTCATTCATTACATGCCGCGCATGTGACGGATGACGGTTTTCCTTTTGCTATATTCCCCAAAAGACAGCCATTGCAGTTTCATGGGATAACAAGTGCCATAAAGGGTGCCTCCCTTTATTTAAGGAACTGTTTGAAAAGTCAGGCCAGATAACATACTGAAATCATAAAGGTTTCCGGTGAAGCTTTTTCCAAAAAGCTTCAGAAGACGCCGCCTTTTTG
>NZ_BANE01000211.1 GCF_000964405.1 Novacetimonas hansenii JCM 7643 | reverse complement strand
GGGCTTCAGTTCCAGCTCGTGCCCTGGACGCCCTCGCTGGAGAGACAGCAGGGCAGGCACGTCTCCGGCGTCGCGCGTGACGATGGCGGGATCGACTGGAGCTTCACCCGGAACAGGGGGCTGGGTTTGTGAATCGTTTGGCTGCTAGGGCTGGCAGGGCTTCCACGACTTTCGATCCGGACCACCGTCACTAGGTTCTGTTGACAAAAGACGGTAGCCACAACTTGACTGCGGCGAGGTTGAGAAAGGCGAGGAAGGATTTCCTCGTCTTGTCATAACGGGTTACGATACGGCGGAACTGCTTGAGCCTGTTGAACATCCTTTCGATACGATTTCGGTCACGGTATCGGCGGAAATCGCAGGGAATGCCCTGTGTCCGGTTCGAACGTGGCGGGATTACGGGCAGGATACCCCGAAACAACAGGTTCTCCCGTATTCTGTCACTGTCATACCCTTTGTCTGCCAGAAGCCCGTGCGGTGTGGCGACTGGCAGAGACAGCAGGGCATCGGCGCCGGTATAATCGGACACTTCGCCACCCGTCAGCTCGAAACCAAGAGGGCGTCCCTGACCGTCAGCACGGGCGTGGATCTTGCTCGTAAAGCCGCCGCGGCTTCGACCAAAGCCTTCCTTATGAGTCCCCCTTTTGCGCCAGCCGCCTGGCTGTGAGCCCGGACGATCGTGCTGTCGATCATGTGCTGCCAGTCATCGGTCAGACCGAGTTCAACCAGTGTTTCCAGCAAGGCATCCCAGACGCCTTGCTCAGTCCATCGACGGAACCGGACATAGACCGAGTTCCATTTTCCGTAGCGCTCATGCATGTCCCGCCATGGGCAACCGACACGCAGGACATAAAGCATTCCATTGAGAAACAGACGATTATCCTGTGCCGGTCTCGACCAGCGGCCACGTTCAGGCGGCAGCAGGCCGCCAATGATCGCCCATTCCTCGTCCGTCAGGTCGCCGCGCATTCACAGGTCTCCGCAAAGGCCAGCGTTGAATCACGTCCAGGCCAGTCTGAAAAGACCTTTTGTCAACAGAACCTAGGCCCTTCAAGGTGCTTATCTGAGACTGATGAAATGGGATTCAGTTGTCAGGACAAAGCTGTAGTGGGAAGCGCCACGCATGGTATTCAGCTGGTGGCTAGCAAAAGGAAATACTCGGTACCCTTTAGTTTGATACCGCCTCTATGCGGGTCAATTACACCTGAATCGTGCAGCATCTTCGTACTGAATTTCGTTAGCCCCACACTCAATGCATACGTTGCAGCCCCAATTCTCGCTATAAGCCCAGCCACATGCCCATCCGCATGCAGGGCAGAATTCATCTGGTTCCACGTTTTGCCAACGCCATGGGTCGGCAAATTCCGGTATACCTTTCCGATCGTATGAGACTATTTCGAACGGATTGCACCCGACCGCCAAATATGCAGTGGGAGAATAACAGTGCAGCGCGGCGAGGACGTCTTCTGGTAAAATATTGAACCACTCCGTAGTTTTTCGCCTACGATCAGAAAACATTTCATGAAAACGTGATTCAATAACTCTATCCTCATCGCGATCAGAGGTCTTTACGTAACCCATAAGCACAAGTCCTCGTGGATTTCCGGTGCTAAGCTGTGAAATTCGGACAGAAATATCCTTTGAATACCCAATTTTTACCACGAAGTGGTCTGATGAATCCTCCAGTTCCGTAAGGAAATACACTGCCATTTGTATGTGCTCCAACCTCGCTGGGGGCGCTTTGCCAATGAGGCGGCACATAAAGCGTCTCGGTAATATACGCTAACATGTCCGCGTCCTGCGTCTACCGTGTTACTTTCCGTTACTACACTACGGCGCCACTGGCGATGCCTCATGTGCCTGTCGTTCCTCGAACTCCAGAAGCCAGTTTTGGGCGTTGTCCAAGGTGACAAACGCCATGTGTTTTGCTGCGGCTAGGCTCTCTTGGCAACGTGGCCATGGCGGGCTGTACCCGCTCGAATGAACTAGGTTTACCAGCCATCGCCCAGTTTAGTCCAAACAACTTCACCATAGTTGTACAGCAACCGACGCTTAAAGCGTATCATCTGACGGCCCAAGGCAAGCAATTTCCCCGACACCTGTACCTCGCCGTCTAGGGCTCTGTTAATGCCTCTAAGGATCGTCTTCCGTGACCAGAATTCAAGAGACGATGCGCATTCTCTCGCGGAAGACAGGGTTAGGTTATTACTTGCAGCGGGCCATCTGATTACCTCGATGCCGATGTTGTCGTCAATTTGAATGCCGTCATTACGTCATCTGCCGACATTTTGGTACACCCGGATGACAAATCACCGATGCTTAAATTCATTGGGCCTGCCGTCATCATGTTGATCTCTCTCGGAAAGACACACACACGAAACTCCTTCTGATAGTCAAACCTCTGCTGTTTTCTGAAAGGGGTCTGCTTGAGAGTAAACTGTCCGTGGAAAGTCTTGTCATCATAGTATTCCACCAGACCCGTCATAAATTTAAAATTCTGCTCGGCCATGGCTGATTGCAGGCGTTCCATGAAAATTTCAGCAGAAACTACCACAGCCCACTTACCAAACTCCAAGCACCGTGCATCAAACTTTAACTGCTCATTGGCTAAATCGATGTCTTCTAATGATAAATCGAGTTGGCCATCTACGATCTCGAAACCGATATTTCCAACAGCATACATACAGAACACATGCATGGAGTCGAATATATCCAGTGAGATGGCAATGGGTCCCGCTAAGTCTTCACTGGGAATTGTAAACGCTGAACCACCATTGAGGGGCTGAATCGTAATATTAATTTGATTTGGCTGCAGCCAGTGAGACACTGCTTCATGTTTATCCTGACGGCCACCATCGTCATCCTCCAAGGCCTTGAAGTAACTGAGAACCTTCAGGTGAAGATGCCCCGACATGAACTGGTCGGCATGTTGCTCTTCTTCAAAAAACTTCACAAACCACGCGACACTTTTGTTCAAAAGAAACACTCCATGGCAGTTTGACTGTTCACGTCTCTCCAGAGACCATTTGATTGAAAGGATATTGTCACGGTCATTGGAGCGAATTGGAGATTATCTGACTACATATCCATAAGTATCAAGGCAATTTTGAATATCTCAGATTCTGAACCTTTGAAATAAACAACTCCCAAGATTTCCTCTAAAGCGTAACTATATTTTTTTATTTTGCATTCGATACTTGGCCTTAGAGCTTTACATCCAGGGGCAATCAGTGCTGCAATAGGAACTTCATGGTATTTCATATCCGTTTCCGGGGCTGGAGTGTCAAGAGTGGGACGGGCCTACCCGACGGCAATTAGTCAGCCAAATTAAGCCGGAAATATATGATCAATCCACCACGCGCAGGCCGCTAACACCTCAAGCGCCATTCCCGGCGAGTGAGTGTCGGACGTACCATGGGATAATTCGTTTCGTATGAGAAGCAGGGCTTCAATGGGATCCGAGAGCGCTGCACTATAGACTGCCTGCGCGGGCAGAATGCCTTCCTTCCTCGCGCTATTGATGAGTGTCCGCAACGTCCCACGAACCGCTCTTCCCTGCCTGATGAATCGATGTTTTAGTGCCAATTCGAAGGCACCTACCACCTGCAGTTCACTAACCACGAAGAGATCATAATCAAAGAAGGCGTAGAGTGCCGTGTTTCGAGCACGATCAAAAGCCGTCACCACTTCAATCGGGACATCCCCCGAAAGGCCAATGGTCGCCAGTGCGCGATGATGATCTTCAATGGTTATTTGACGGGGCACGCCGTTTTCAAAGACACAGAGATCGGCAAAACGAGAGTCGGGGTTCAGAATGTCTTCAGCGGTCTTGAACGTCATTATTTGATCCGTTTCGTTTGTACACTACTGCAGTTTTCGATTAGGCACTTATCTCCGTATTACGAAAAGCCAAACTCGTACCTACCTGTCCGGGAGGCGGTGGAAGTGGAATGTAGTCATGCCCGGCTGACCAGTTCGTCCAGCGCACGGATGATCGCATCCTGTTCCCGTTCAGGTAGAATGCCCAGAACTGTGCCAAGCCGCTCGACGGGAACGGTCGCCAGATCGAGCGGATTGGCGAAAACGTCCTCACCTTCGACGAGAAGATGCGGTGTTAGTGGATGGCCTGATGGCTTACCGGCGGATCGCCGCACCAGCGGCATGACTACGCGGCCCCCGCTTCGCTCCAGTCGGCTGCTCTGGATTTGCACGACAAAGGGAATGTCCCGATTGCGACCGGGGTTTCGGTAGATGGCGAATTGCGGCATCGGTTCAGAGTGTTGAGAATTCGTCGCTCAGGAAGCCGTGTCGCGCATGCAGTGCATTCACCACGTCGATCACGCTATCCAGTTGCCGTTGCTCGTCTTCGCGTTTTTCACGTGCGGCATGAAGATAATCACCCAGCAGGGTCTCGACCGTTGCAGAGAGGTTTGGCGTGACCTGACGAACCTGGGCCAGCAGATCGGCATTGAGCGACAGATTGACCGGCCGTCGGGGGGCTGTCCGGTCGTAATGCGTGGTACGGGTGAAAGTGGCGACCATGTTTCGACTCCTCATACGCATGCCATGCGCATAACCAGATCATGTAGGTGGTCTACCACACCATGCAAGTATTTTTTCGCTCCTGACCGACTAGGTGCGATCGGGGCGATAAGGAGCTTGCATCCCCTGAAATGAAGGCTGTCCGCTGTTTCTCCGAAT
>NZ_BANE01000212.1 GCF_000964405.1 Novacetimonas hansenii JCM 7643 | reverse complement strand
CAGAACGACAGGGATTACAGAGCAAATCTCTCGCCCTGCATCACGACGGAAACACCTACCGTGTCCAGATCCGTGATGCGAGAGCTCGTGATCGTGCCGCAGTCCTCATTCCACTCGACGGGGGCGAAGAACTGCGGATTGCAGAAGTGCGCAGGTTCATTCGCTATCTTTCCGGAGCACCGGTTCCGCCTTTATCCCGGACGCTGGGGCTGCCGCTCTACCGTGCCCGTTTTATCGCGGACGCCATCTGTGCCTATGCCGGACGACGGGCTGGTGCCTCCCATCGCGATATCGGTGTGGTTCTTGATCCGTCCGTAAGACACATGAACGCGCGGCAATGGGATACCTCGTCCCAGCGTGGACGCGTCGGACGTCTGCTGCGTAAGGCCACGCGATTGGCCGAAGAGCGCGAATATCTCACCCTTCTCAGACCCGCCCGTTTCCGTCTTTCCCGGTAGATTTCTTCGCCGTCCGGCACGTACGCCCATAGACGACAGTAATCTGCGTACGTCCCCGGCACGACACTTTCCGTCCACGCTGCGCCCAGTCACGCCCGAACCGACGGAGGC
>NZ_BANE01000213.1 GCF_000964405.1 Novacetimonas hansenii JCM 7643 | reverse complement strand
CCCGGTCCTATCAGTCTACAAGGCGGCTTTTACCGGATGCTTACCTGTCTCCGAAGAGACCACAGGTTGTCACCATACCTGCATCGCTGTCTTTTTAGGCAAAATCGACTTTGCTGACACCAGCTGTAGCCGTCAAGCAGCATCTTCAGTCATGTCCGCTTCGTAGAAGCTTATTGAGTGACAAAAACGACGAATAAGAGGGCGACGGTCGCCTGTCTGTTTCATGTTTGTTAAACAGACAGGCGAGTAAGGGGGGAAAGCGGAATGTCCGCAATGGAATTGAACGAGGTGAACAGCGGACATAATGGCAGCCCTAGAGGAAAGACCAACCCCTTCCCTGGTCGTATGTCATCACTTTTCCAGCGGATGTCATCGGAAAATGCGATGTGAATACTGCTGCGGTGTGTTCGGCAGCATAATTCAAAGCCCATTTGCGCGATATGATGGCTATCTGAGGATCTGCATCAAAAACGGCACTCCACTCCGGAATACATACCTGAATGGGGTGATGCATGACATCACCCGTGAAGAGCGCACGCTCCATACCTGATTTCAGCACGAGAGACGCGTGATGGGGCGTATGCCCAGGTGTGGGGTGAAAGGAGATTCCTTCAAGAACTTCGGATCCGTCTACGTCAATCTGATCCGCAAGATCCGCCGAGATAATCGGATCAACGCTATCAATGCGTGTCATGAAACTGGTTTTATTGCGGACGCTATCATGAGCTGGATTACTGAAAAAATCATATTCGGCTCTAGAAAAGACATATCGGGCATTCGGGAAGGTCGGAACCCAGATGCCATTTTGCAGGCGTGTGTTCCACCCCACGTGATCAACATGCAGATGGGTGAGAAGAACAAAATCGATATCTTCTGGTCGGACGCCAGCGCGCATCAGATTTTCAAGCCACACGGTCTGCAAGTGATCGAAAAACAGAGCAGCAGGTCGAGCCTTGCTATTCCCCGCCCCCGTATCCACAAGAATGTTCCGACCGCGATCCTTGATGAGCCAGCTATGAACGCTCAAAAGGACTTTCGTTTCTGAAGCATCCAGCGTTTCAGGTAGATCAGAATAGGCCTGAAGTGCCGTTGCATCATCCCAGTCAGGAAGCAACTGTTCTGGAGTGAGTGCTGCCAGCGTAAGATCCTGTATTTTTAGTATGCGGGCTTCCCCTACAGCATACCACTGAAGATCGTTCATAATCCCAAGGCTCTCTTTTCGTTTTTATTTCTCAAAAAACACAGCGCTGTCGTCATGAAGGGAAAAGAGACTTCAATTCTTGCGGGAGTTTGCCTGTTGCATGATTTGACAGGCACCCGAATAGTGGGTCCCATTCTTCAATCCGCAGATCACAAATCAAACCTTCGGATGCAAAGGGATCACCGGCAATCATCGCGTCGATCTCTTGCCGATTGGCGCCTTTCATAATCAGAAAGCCGGAGCGCAATGGGGTCCCTTTCAACGGACCGGACGCCAGCAGGCTGCCTTCCTGAATAAGGCGCCTGAGATACAACACGTGTGCTGC
>NZ_BANE01000214.1 GCF_000964405.1 Novacetimonas hansenii JCM 7643 | reverse complement strand
ATAATTTCAGGGTGTTATCGAGCCTGACTTTTCAAACAGTCTCTTACCGGGGCCAGCAAAGGAACAGGCCCCCGCCCCCTTGCGCAATCGAGAGCCATCTTTGGGGACGCTGTGTGCAAAAACCCTGCCGCCTGTCTGCAACAATCCTCCGGCGGACCTGTTTCATGGCCTTGGCGGGCTTGCTGGATTGGGGGCGAAAATCGCGCCTGCATGTCATTTTCACACAGGAAGACCACACCCCTTGATGCATCAATTCATAATATGCCTGTTTTCCGGCAGATCATTTCAGGAATATGCCCAACCCGACAGGAAATTAGGGGCTGCCTGAAAAAGCAGGGGCGATAACATCCTGACATTCCGAAGGGTTTTAGTGGGTATTTTCCTGAAAATCTTCAGAAGATGCCGCCTTTTTGAAAAAAGGCGGCACCCAAAAACTTTTATCATTTCAGAAAGTATGCTGATTTTCTTTTCAAGAGGATGGTATTTTATCATGATTCCGCAATACATCACTTCCCCAAAAAAACCTCCCCATTGAAAAATACATAATCCACGCATGGGTTTTTATAAAATATTTACCAATTCCCTTTAATATTTCGTCAGACTGAGAACTTTTGTAAAAGACATCGGGATAGTCTTTCCATTTTCATACCAGCCGAATTATAAATTCTCTGCAAATTACAAATGGAAATCGATCCCCTGATCCTCCAAGCTATTTGAAATTTTACACCAGGCCCCCTGAAATAATAAAAGTTTTTGGTAAAGCTTTTTCCAAAAAGCTTTGAAAGTCAAAAACATTCCAAAAACCCAGAATCACGTCTGAAATGATCCACCAATAAACAATGGAGAAATATTTTTAGTATTGCCTGTCGATCGGAAAAGGCGACGTCTTTCGAAGCTTTTTGAAAAAAGCTTCACCAAAAACTTTTATGATTCCGCGATCTTATCGGACTTACCTTTTCAAACAGCCTCTTATACTCCCATCACATCACCGTGCAGGGATCGTGCTGCGTACCGGGTTGGGGCAGCGGACGGATATTCCATGCACCCATTCTGCCTGTGCGCGGGGACCATGCACCACAGGCGGCAACAGGACGCAATCATTTGCACATCATGCCCTTATGGATGGCCGGCGCGTGTTGGACGCCACATGGGCCGTGCCCCTCACGCCTTCTTGACGTGGGGACAGGGGGCGGCTTTGCTTGGGGCACAGGGATCACCCGATTACGGACAGGAGGGCACATAATGGCTTTTAAGGACGGTGACGTCGTCATGATACGCAAGGACGCGATATCGGACCCTGAATGGAGCGGGACGCGCGGCACCGTGGTGGAAATCATTGATAACGGGCAGATGCGCGTGCGTTCCGACCAGACGGGCGATGACAAATGGTTTACCCCCGAACAGGTTGTCTCTGGGTGATCCTGTCTCTGGCTGATCCTGGCCTTTGCCGGGCGAAACCGGGGCGTGGCGCGCGGGCTCACGCCCTTTTTTTCATGCCTGCCGCGTTTTCATGACATTGCATGCGTAACGCGGGCACGGGCCATGTGTTGTGTGCGGGGCGCCTTGGACGCAGGTGGCGGCATGATGATAGGATGATGGCCGGTTGCCCGCTTTCGGGACAAACCGACGGAGGCGTAAGGCAGAAACACGATGGATCGCGGCAAGATTGTAAAATGGGGCACCATCCTTTCGCTGCTGCTGATGATCGGCAGCGTCGGCGTGCTGGTACGCGGCATGACGCCCGACGGGATCGGCCCCATGGCATGGATGGTGGCAGAGGGGCTGGCCGGGCTTGGCCTGCTGGGTCTGGGCATCATCAACATCACCGGGGGACGGGACAAGTAGTACCGGCCACACACCGGTATACCTCCCCTGCCACCCTCCCCTGCCGCGCCACTCCATGGGGCGCGTCTGGCGGGGTTCTGAAACAGCTTCGCATCACAGCATATTTCTGAAAAAATCCGGCGACAGGTGCCTGTGGCCTGTCCCTATGCCGCGCGGCCGGCCGGGTCGTCCGACAGGATGGCCCAGCGTTCGTGGTCACGCCATGCGCCGTCGATGAACAGGTAACGCGGCGAAAATCCCTCGCACCGGAACCCCACACGCCGCACCAGCGCGCGGGATGGCAGGTTGGCGGGCTGTATGTTGGCCTCCAGCCGGTGCAGGCCCATCGCATCGAACGCGTGGCGCACGGTCATGCGCAGCGCCTGCGTCATCAGGCCGCGCCGCGCCTGGGCCTTCATCGCGTAATATCCCAGATAGGCGCTGCAGAACGTGCCATGGACGATCTGGCTTAGTGTCAGCACGCCGATCACGCCGTCCGCGCCCGCCATGTCATCGCGCCGCGCCACCAGTGCGACATTGGCCCCTGTCACCACCTGATGAAACCATTTTGCAAAACCGTCATGGTCGGTAAAGGGGGCGACCCATGGCGCATGGAAATCGCGGCTGGCGATATTGGCCGTCACAAGGTCATCTTCATCCATGCGCGTGACGGGCGCCACCATCACCGCCGTATCATGCGCGCCCCCATCCGACCGGTCGGGAAAGGCCGCAGGGACGGGATCATCCATGCCCATCATCCCTATCCCCACCCGCCGCACCTGTCGCACCTGTCGTCCCTGTCGCACCACGACGCACGGGCATTGCGCCAAGGTGGTTTTCACCCCGCGCATGCGCCATGCGGGCCTGTCGTTCACGTTCGGCATAGCGGGCGCGCTGGATGTCATCGCGCGCGTCATGGCAGGCGGGGCAACTGACCCCCGGCACATACAGGGCGGAGGCCTGATCCGCCAGGCTGACGGGCATGCGGCAGGCATGGCACGGCACATGGGTGCCGGGGCGCAAATCGTGCGTAACGCTGACGCGCTGGTCAAAGACGAAGCATTCGCCCTCCCACATGCTGTGGGCCTCTGGCACGGTTTCAAGGTATTTCAGGATGCCGCCACGCAGGTGGAACACATCGTCGATCCCTTCGGCACGGACAAAGGCCGTCGCCTTTTCACACCGGATGCCCCCGGTGCAGAACATCGCGATTCTGGGCGCACGGCCACGCGCCATCATCTCCGCCCGTCGCGCCCGGAACCATGCGGGAAATTCACGAAACGACCGGGTGGCGGGATTGATCGCACCCGCGAATGTACCGATCGCGACCTCGTAATCATTGCGCGTATCGATCACGATGGTATCAGGGTCCGAAATCAGGTCGTTCCACTGTGCGGCCTCCACATAATGACCGGCATCGTGGCGCGCATCAATGTTGGGCACGCCCATCGTCACGATCTCGCGCTTGGGACGGACCTTCATGCGGTGGAACGGCACACTGGCGGCGCGGGTTTCCTTGACATCCAGACCCGCGCATCCCGGCAATGCACGGATATGCGCCAGCACATGGCCGATCCCCGCATCGCTGCCCGCAATGGTGCCGTTGATCCCCTCTGCCGCGATCAGCAGCGTCCCACGCACGCCCTGTTCGGCGCATACCCGTTCCAGCGGCGCACGCAGGGCAAGGTGATCGGCAAACGGGGTAAAGCAGTACAGCGCCGCAATCCGCACCGGCAGGGCAGTGCCGGCAGCCGTGTCGGGGGTGGTGGAAGGGGCGGGCGCGGTGCTGGTCATGGGGCGAAACCCTGAAAACGGGGGGACAACCCCACCGCCATATCAGGCCGCCGCGCGATCTCCAAGCGGCATCGGGGGATGCGTGCGACATTTGCCGATTATGCGTGCCCCGCGCCTTGGTATGCCTGCCCCATGGTGGAAGGCCATCGGCAACATGCCCCCTGGTCAACAGACTGTTTAAAAAGTCAGGATCAATAATATCCTGAAGTTATAAAGGTTTTTGGTGAAGCTTTTTCCAAAAAGCTTCAG
>NZ_BANE01000215.1 GCF_000964405.1 Novacetimonas hansenii JCM 7643 | reverse complement strand
GCCTTTTTGAAAAAAGGCGGCACCCAAAAACTTTTCTTGTTTTCAAACACTCTCTACAGCTTGTTTTTCGACAGGCTTCATTATTTCAGTGGGGTGTTTGTCCTGCTTGTGCAGCGAGGCCCCTTGGTTGGCTTTCGTTGCATCCCAAAGGGTTCAGGAAGCCTGCGCACAGGACCGGTCATTCAGCACCAGATCGTCGCGATGGATGATTTCATCGCCACCGTGCCAGCCAAGGATATTTTCGATCTCGTCCGACTGACGGCCCACGATGCGCACGGCATCCGCCGCGCCATAGGAGGACAGGCCATGGGCGATGCAATGTCCATGCATGTCCATTACGCTGACAAGGTCGCCGCGATCGAATTCGCCCGCAATCGCCTGTACTCCCGCAGGCAGCAGGGAGGAACCGCTCTGCAATGCGCGGACCGCCCCATCGTCGATGACAAGGTGCCCTGCGGGTGTCAGGCTGCCGCCAATCCATTTCTTGCGCGCAGATCGTGCATCGGGCGAGGGCAGGAACCATGTGCAGCGCCCACCATCCCACAGTGCGCGCAGCGGATGCAGCGGCTTGCCCTGTGCGATGACCATGGCGCATCCTGCCTGGGTTGCGATCCGTGCGGCCATCAGCTTTGTGCGCATTCCGCCAGAGGAATAGCCGGGCGGGGGGGCGCCCCCCATGGATTCGATCTCTTCCGTCAGGCTTTCGACCACCGGCAGGTGCTGCGCCCCGGGGTCTGTGCGCGGGTCGGCGGTATACAGACCGTCAATGTCCGACAGCAGCACAAGCTGGTCCGACGTGGTCATTTCCGCCACACGTGCCGCCAGACGGTCATTGTCGCCAAAACGGATTTCGGTCGTCGCAATGGCATCGTTTTCATTGATGATCGGCACACAGCCCAGCGTCAGCAGTGTATTGAGCGACGCACGTGCATTGAGATAGCGACGGCGATGTTCCGTATCATCGGGCGTCAGCAGCAGTTGCGCTGCATTCAGGCCATGTCGCGACAGGGCGTTGGTCCATGCCTGCGCCAGACGGATCTGTCCCACGGACGCAGCGGCCTGTTTTTCATCCAGTCGCAGCACCCGGCGCGTCAGGCCAAGCTGGTGACGGGCAAGGGCGATCGCACCGGAGGAAACGACAATGACCTGCGCGCCGTGTGTGCGCAGGGCGGCGATATCGGCCGCGACACTTTCCAGCCATTCCTGCCGGGGGGAGGCGGTTTCGGCATCAACAACCAGGGCACTGCCGATCTTGACGACGATACGCTGTCCGTTCTGCAGGCTGGGTAAGGGAAGGGGGACTGTCACGGCTGTCTCTATCCACGCGTTCAGGCGGGGGTGTCGGATTCATCCGCGCGGATGCGGGTGATCTGATCCTGCACAAGGCGCAGCACCTTGTCCACGCCCTGCCGCGATACGCCTGACATGGTCATCACCGGTGCGCCGCTGGCCTGTTCCAGCAGGGCGCAGCGTTCGGCAATGTCTTCGTCCAGCATTGCATCGATCTTGTTCAGGACGATGATTTCCGGCTTTTCCGCCAGGCCGCCACCATATTCATGCAGTTCGTGGCGAATGGTCCGCCATGCGGCAACCACATCTTCCTGTGTGCCGTCGATCAGGTGTACAAGCACGGCACAGCGTTCGACATGGCCAAGGAAGCGGTCACCCAGCCCCGTACCTTCGTGCGCGCCCTCGATCAGGCCAGGAATGTCGGCGATGACAAATTCTTCCGTCACCGACAGGCGTACGACGCCCAATTGCGGATGCAGGGTGGTGAAAGGATAATCGGCGATCTTGGGTCGTGCGGCCGATACAACCGACAGGAAGGTCGATTTGCCCGCGTTGGGCAGGCCAACCAGGCCGGCATCGGCAATCAGCTTCAGCCGCAGCCAGACCCAGCGTTCCTCCCCCGGCCAGCCCGGATCGGCCCGACGTGGGGCGCGGTTGGTGCTGGTCTTGTAATGCGCATTGCCCCGGCCACCATCGCCACCGCGACACAGCAGCAGGCGCTTGCCTGCCTCATCAAGATCGCCAAGCAGCGTTTCGCGGTCATCATCGAAAATCTGCGTGCCCACCGGCACCTGTATGACCACGGCGGGGGCCGCGGCCCCCGTGCGGTCCGACCCTGCGCCATTGCCGCCCTTACGCGCGCGGAAATGCTGCGTATAGCGGAAATCAATCAGGGTGTTCAGGTTGGCTACGGCCACGAAAATGATATCGCCGCCCCGTCCGCCATTGCCGCCATCGGGGCCGCCGAATTCGATATATTTTTCGCGCCGGAACGCGATGACGCCATCACCGCCATCACCGGATTTTACGAAAATTTTGGCCTGGTCAAGAAACTTCATCGCTCACGGGTCCGATCTGGGCCGGTGGCAGCCCCATGGACGTGTCTGATATCAGAAACACGCCGTGGTATCGATACGAAAAAGGGGACGGCCCCACGTGACCGTCCCCTTCTGGTCGAAAACTGTCTCCCGGGTGGGAGCGTTTTTTATTCCGCTGCTGCGGGCAGGGCTTCGACCGAAACATGCACGCGGCCTTCGGCGCGGCGTTCGAACTTCACATGCCCATCGACGAGCGAGAAGATCGTATGGTCGCGGCCAAGGCCGACATTCTGACCCGGCTTCATCTTCGTGCCGCGCTGACGGACGATGATGTTGCCTGCGATGACGCTTTCGCCACCGAACTTCTTGACGCCGAGGCGGCGACCGGCGCTATCGCGTCCGTTGCGGGAGGAACCGCCTGCCTTTTTTTGTGCCATTGCCTGAACTCCTGAAACTTGTTGACTGATCTCGACCTGGTCCCATGGGCAGTCTCATTGCCCGTGGGGGCGGGGATCAGGCAGCGTTGATTGCGGCGATACGCACCACGGTCACGGGCTGACGGTGGCCGTTCTTGCGGCGGCTGTTCTGCCGGCGGCGCTTCTTGAAGATGATCACCTTCGCAAGGCGGTCCTGCGCGATCACGGTCGCGGTGACGGTCGCGCCAGCAACGGTGGGGCTGCCGATCGTCGCAGCGCCTTCGCCACCAACGGCCAGAACCTGATCGAACGTGATGGTGGCGCCGGCTTCGGCTTCCAGCTTCTCGATCTTCAGGACGGTGTCCTTGGAAACGCGGTACTGCTTTCCGCCGGTGCGGATAACTGCAAACATAATTCTCTATCTTTCCGATCTCTGGGTCAGCGCGGCGCCATCTGGGATGATGGTACAGGCGGCAGGACCCGGTCGCTTTTTGACGTTGGCCGCGAAACCACGCGCGGCACCCCCTGTCTGCGCAGGGATTGAGGGCTGGCTTCTATCGGGCAATGTCGGGCGCGTCAATCGCTAATCCCACGGCATGGCATGATTCAGGGCATGATTCCTGCCATGTCGTGCATCATGTATGGGGGCCGGTATGGGGGCAGGGCGGGGAAGGTAAAAAACATCCACCTGCCCCCTTGCGCGCGTTGCGGGCGCACCGTATAAGCCCGCACCAACGCCGCTGACATTTGGAGAGGTGCCGGAGCGGTCGAACGGGGCGGTCTCGAAAACCGTTGTGCGTGCAAGCGTACCGTGGGTTCGAATCCCACCCTCTCCGCCAGTGTCACGCCATGCCGTCATAAACCTGAGCAGGCAGGCGCAACAGCAGAACCCACAAAAAAATCAGCAGTTTCCGGCAGTCACGATCTTCGTGAGGCAGGTATCGATCCCAAACAGGGGTGGTTGGTCCGTCGGGGTCGTGCATACGGACGATCTTGCGGCCGGCCCATCACCGCATGAGGAGCCGCCGCCTGTCGGATGTCTGGGGCGTCATGCGCGTTCATGCACCCTGCGTCCTGCGACATAGGTGGCGCGGATGCTGCGGTCATCACCCAGCATCATCAGGGAAAACAGCAGGTCGCTGATCGAATCGCACGATTGTGCCCGCAGGGCCTGCAATGGTGTTGCCTCCGGGTCGAGGATGCACAAATCCGCCTCCATCCCCGGTGCAATCGTCCCGATCCTGTGGTCGAGGTGCAGTGCCTGCGCACCGCCTGCCGTCGCCAGCCAGAAGGCCTGCACGGGGTGGAGGCGATGGCCCGTTCCCTGCGCGACCTTATAGGCTTCGTTCAGGCTCTGCAGTTGCGACAGGCTGGTACCTGCGCCGATATCGGTGCCCAGCCCCACACGGACGGGGCGTCGTGGGTCCAGCGCATCGAACAGGCGGAAGCTGCCACTGCCAAGGAACAGGTTGGAGGTCGGGCAGTGGGCCAGTGCGCATCCACTGTCATGGCAGGTCATGAGGTCGGGTTCATCAACATGGATGGCATGGCCCATGATGGCGCGTGGCCGCACCAACCCTGCATGCGCGTAAACATCCAGATAGGACCGGCGTGCGGGGAACAGGCTGCGTACCCATGCGACCTCGTCCAGGTTTTCCGCCAGGTGGGTCTGCATGAAGACGGTCTGGTCACGGGCCAGAAGTGCGCCCGCCAGTTCAAGCTGTTCCTCGCTGCTGGTGGGGGCAAAGCGCGGGGTGACGGCGTACATCTGCCGCCCGCGCCCGTGCCAGCGCGTCATCAGTGCAAGGGATTCGTCATACCCGCGTTGTGCCGTATCGCGCAGGTCCGGTGGGGCATTGCGGTCCATCAGCACCTTGCCCGCGATCATCAGTGTATTGAGGCGTTCTGATTCGCTGAAGAATGCCTCAACCGATTGGGGATGGACGGTGCAGAAAACCGCCGCCGTGGTCGTGCCGCATCGCAGAAGTCCGGCAAGGAACCTGCGTGCAATATCACGCGCATAAGCCGGATCGCGAAAGCGGCTTTCGGTGGGGAAGGTGTAGCGTTCGAGCCATTCCAGCAACTGTTCGCCATATGCGGCGATCATGGGCAGCTGTGGGTAATGGACGTGGGTGTCCACGAAACCGGCTGAAATCACGCAGTCTGGGTAATGTGTAACCTGCGTGTCGGCGGGCAGGTGGCGCAGGGTATCGGCATATGTGCCCATTTGCGCGATCCGCCCGTCGCGGATGATGAGCAGCCCGTCTTCCTCATGATGGAGTGCAGCAACCGGGTCGGTGGTGAACGGGTTGTCGCGAAAAGTGACGACCCGCCCCCGCAGGGCAAGGATATCGGGCGTGGGTGGTGCGGGCATCCTGCTGCTAGCCGATCATTTCGCTGGAACGATAGGGCTGCGAGGCGTCAAGGAACGCTGCATTTGCATCCAGTTCATAGGAAATGACCAGCAGATAGGCAATGGCGCGTGTCATTTCCACGCGGGAGGTAATGTTGGTTTCCTTCCCTTCGAGGATACGCAGCACCCGCGTCGCGCCACGGGCCACGCGGGCCGTACGGCCATAGCGGCCACTGAACTGCGCCATGCGATGCAGGAACAGGGTAATGGCGCGGTTGGCCGATTCCGGCAACTGGCTGCGTTCCAGCACGACACGCAGGCGGATGATGTTCAGCCCGATTGTCATCGCCGACAGCGTGCCCTGCAAATAGGCCTCGATCGTGGGGGAAGGGGTCGGCCCCGCATGGCGGATCAGGCGGGAGAAACGGTCGGTATTGCGCCCGATCCAGGCCCTTGGCTGCGGCAGCGGGTTGGCCGATGCCAGGTGGCGCAGGTCATGCAGGGTGCGGTTGCGCATGCGCCAGCGTTCTTCGTCACTGTTGAAAGGCAGGACGGCGCGGAAAATCAGTACGGCGAAGCCGATGCTGCACAACAGGGCAAAGGAGGCGTTGAAATATGCAATTTCATTCAGGCGGCTTTGGTTGCCGGGATTGACAAGGTTGGGCAGGAACAGGGAGTAGGACGCCGCAGCCCCCGCCGTTGCCGGGTTGCGTGCCGCAAGGCCGCCGGCAATCATCGGCAGCGCAAGGACGGCGGCCAGCATTTCGAATTCTGCCGGGCGCGGGATGAACAGCAGCACAAGAAAGGCCGACACGAACACCGCCCAGCACGCGCCGCGCAGGAAGTTCAGGGTGCCCAGGACCGGGTTTTCGCGTGTGGCGAACAGGCCGCACGTCACCGCCACCATGGTGATGAAACCAATCCCGTTCGACCAGGCCGTGACCTCCCAGATCAGTGCCGATGCGCCGATTGCCACTGCCGCGCGGATGCCGTTATACAGGGCTTCCTTGAAATCGCGGTGTGCTTGCAGGCGGAAATGGAAATGATCGCCGCGGATTTCGTGCTGGCTGGCGTCAAACTCCGTAATGGCCTGCTCCAGCTCGCCCAGAAGTTCGTCAAGCGCGTTATGCAGGATGCGGCAGTTGAGCAGTCGTTCGATCGTGTCGGTATCGTGTGGTGCCGCCGCGGCGAGTTCTTCGGTCAGGGCGTCGATGATGCGCTGGCGGCACACGCTGCGCAGGTCCTGCAGGTCCGTCATGACCTGCTGTATCTGTGTGTCCGATTCCAGCCGCCCCGGAAGGCCCAGCAGGAAGGTGCGCGTCAGCAGGCTGGTTTCGGTAAAGACCGGGTTGACCGTGCCCAGCGCCTTGATGCGCGCCATCATGCCCAGCCCGCGTGACAGCAGGACGGACACGGCCGCAAGTGCCGCGCGCGCGTGATCGCCTTCATGCCCGTGGGGGCCCATCTCGACTTCACTGAATTCGATCTGGTCATTGATCGACAAGATGGTGCCGAACAGCGCACGTGACCGGATGAAGGCCTGCTCGTCGCCGGCAAGCAGGTTGGCCACCGCCTCTGTAGAGGTGCTGAGCGCAGTCTGGATCTTCTGCCGCATGTTCTTTTTCGCGGCGGTGGCAAGATTGTGCGCGAACAGGACCGCCACCAGCGTTTCGCACGAGATGCCGAGCACGATATAGGTCGTGCGCGACATGGTGATCATGAAGATGTTGTCCGGGTCCTGACTGGCGGCAAGGGCGATGATCGCGCAGGTATAGCCCGCAAGCACCAGTGCATAGGAGCGGAAGTTGCGCACCAGCGTCGCACAACCGCAGCAGATGCCGATCCAGATGCTCAATGCCGGGAAGAACAGCCAGGGCGATTGGGGAAAGGAACAGACGATCACCACCGCGCTGATCGCGCCCAGTGCCGTGCCCACCAGACGCCATCGCGCCTTTGACAGGCTTTCCCCGCGCGACCCCTGCGCCACGATCCACACCGTCATGGCCGCCCAGGGCGGACTGTCGAGTTCCATCCACATCGCGATGGTCAGCGCCATAAGGGCGGCGAACGTCGTACGCAGCGCAAAGGCTATGGCCTCTGGCGTGGGGGCGTAGAGCCACTTGAGGCGACTCATGCGGTTGTAGCCGGGGGGAGAGAGAATCGAGAAATCTCGTCCACGGAAGACACGCGCGACGAAAGAGGGGACGATCTTCAGTTCAGCAGGCACAATATGCGGCTTCCGGCGGTACTGGGGGCGGTCCCTTGATAAACCAAGAATGCGGCAGGTAACGGTGTCGGGAGCGCATATCAGTCATTGGCTTTCCTCGTGGCAGGGACGCAGCACCTGTCATGGAAAGGGAATGATCGCTGCATTTGTTCCATCCGTGAATGGATGGGATGCGGATCATGATGTTATCAGGCTCCGCGCAAGGCGCAGATCCTCGATAAAGCGCAGATATTCGCGCGATCGCGCGTCCTCTGTGGGTTGGCGCAGCAGGAAAGAGGGATGCACCGTCACCAGTCCGCATGTCCCGTCGTCGAGTGTGATCGGGCGGGATCTTTCGCGTCCTATAACGACAGAGCGTTGCAGGATTGCGCTGGCCGCAGTCGCGCCGAGCATGACCAGCAGGCGTGGGCGCACCATGCGGCGTTCCGCATGCAGCCATGGGGCACAGGCACGGATTTCCTCCATGCCTGCTTTTTGGTGGATGCGTCGGCCATTGCGGTTGAAGAATTTGAAATGCTTCACCGTATTGGTCACATAAACATCATCGCGTGCGATGCCGACTTCATGCAGGGCGCGGTCGAACAGTTGCCCCGCCGGGCCGACAAAGGGACGGCCCGCCAGGTCTTCCTGATCGCCGGGCTGTTCCCCGACGAACATCAGTGACGCGGTGGTGGTCCCTTCGCCAAAGACGGTCTGGGTCGCATGGTGCGCCATGGCGCAGGTCAGGCAGGATCGCGCGGCCTCTGCCACGGCGGGCAGGGCTGTGATGCGTTCGATGTCCATCCCCTCCGCCAGAGGGAGGGCGGGTGAGGGGAAGGAGGCGGGATCCGCGCCTTCAAGGGGCGTGCCGGGATGCAGGGTGGTGCCGTCCCACCGCATCACGCGTTCCCCCATCTGAACGTGCCATGGATGGAATGAACGTTGCAGCGTGACAAAGCGTGCGTTGCAGTATGCGACGAGGCTGTCGGCGGCGTCCCATATGATGGCCTGCGTGGGATCGTGGGATGCCGCGACATGGGTGCGAAAGGCCAGTGTTTCGCGCCGCACGTCCTGTGCGATGTGCCGGGCGCGCAGGATTTCGGCGTCATCGGCAGGTCTGCGGGCAGGGTCTTCGCCAGTGGCCAGCCGCAGGACGAGGCGATAGGCAAGGTCAAAGCGATCCGGCGTTTCGGCCTGCAATATGTCCTGCACCAGGCGCATCATGGCCCGGGGAACGCCAAAGGTGGAGCGTGGCGATGTGTCGGCGTGAAGGGGGGCGGTAATGCCGGTCTGCATGGCCGCATCCGCGGGATCGCGGATGCGCCAGATGATATCCGTGGCGGGAATACCGTGCAGGGCCAGTGTGCGCGTGGCGTTGCGCCATGTCACGAAATCCAGACTGTGGGCCAGGACAACCGTGGGCATGGGGCACTCCGTAGGCAGTAATCTATAAGGCTTGAAGCAGGGACGGCAGTGGTGAAATCAGGGCTGCCGGGCAAGGGTCCAGAGTTGTCCCACACGGTTGCCCGAACGGCAGTAACCCAGAATCGGGCCGTTCATGTCCTTCAGCGCCGCGCGCATCTGCGTGATTTCATGTTCGGTGATATGTCCCGGCACGACCGGCAGGCACGCGAATTGCAGGCCGGCGGCCAGTGCCGCGTCCTTCAGGCTTTCTGCTGTCGGCTGTCCATATTCTTCCGCATCGGGGCGCATGCAGATGATGCTGCGGAATCCCTGTTGGACAATTTGCGGCAGGTCATCGGGCGTGATCTGGGATGCGGCGGTGAAATCTGGGCTGAGGGAATAGAGTTGCATCGTATGAATCCTGCATTCGGTGCGCGCGTGACGCGGTTGTCCGGGTATGCGCCCATCCCCGGAGGGAAGGCAAATTGTTATACAGTTAATATATTCATGTATGTAAAATAATCCGTATTTTATGTAAACTCTTGGGGTGTAATCGACATATGGGTAATGAGGCCTGTGAACATACAATGTCGATGGGGTTGCATATGGACGTCGCGGCATTAGGGCATGGTTTCTTTTTTTCTTCCTCGGCTGCCATATTCGGCAATGTTACGGTAACTGATCATGAATGCGATAGTAGACAGGCTCCCCCGCACGCGGGAGGCTGCTGAACTTCTGGCCCACCGTCTGCGCCTTTTTGCCCAGCCACAGCGGCTGCTTGTGCTTGCGACCCTGCTGGAAGGGGAAAAAAGTGTCGGCCAGATCGAAAGTGCCACCAGTATAGGCCAACCGACCCTGAGCCAGCAGCTCGCCGAATTGCGGCGTGCGGAAATAGTCGTGACCCGCAAGGAAGCGCGACAGGTCATTTACCGGATCATTACGGACGAAGAAGCAACGCGTATTCGCCTGATGTTTTCAATAATGGACCCCGATATTAATATTTGTGACGCGGTTCCCGGTATGCAGGAATGCGGGGCAGGGGCCGTGAATCCGGTCGCTTCACGTTCTTCGCAGGTATCCGCCGCACGTTTTGCGCGCGTTGCGTGCGGGGAATAGTATCGCTGTTCCTGTTCATCCGGCGCCATGACCGCGCGTTATGCAGGATTGCCATTCGCCGGCGGCCGGGTCTGAATAATCATTATTTTCAGACCCGGACAATGTTACATCAAGTTTCAATCTGAAAATATGTTTTATGATTTCATATGCGATGATTTCGCCGGAAACGTGGCGGATATCATGAAAACCATGATCCAGAGCCGCTCTGTCGTGATGGTTTCGTGATGGGGAAGGGATGTTTATTAAAGGTTATTTCCGTATTTTAATCCGAAGCCACATAAGATGCATATTGTATTTGCGCGTTTTATTGGGTAGTGCGTATTCAGGATGCAGATGATGGATGTTTTAAAGACGGCATCCATCATGATTGAAGAAATGGAACAGAATTATGTCGGATGCTGAACAGGATTTCTCTTTTCTTGAACTGACCACGCAGATCGTGTCGGCTCATGTTTCCAATAATGCCGTTGGGGCGGATACTGTTCCTGATCTCATCAAGCAGGTTTACCAGGCCCTGACCTCCCTGGATCAGCCGCAGGTCGAGCCGGAGAAGCTTCAGCCTGCCGTGCCGATCAAGCGTTCGGTTTTCCCCGATTACATCGTCTGCCTTGAAGATGGCAAAAAGCTCAAGATGCTCAAGCGTCATCTGCAGAGCGCCTATGGCATGACGCCCGAACAGTACCGTGAACGCTGGGGCCTGCCGAGCGATTATCCAATGGTCGCCCCCAACTATGCCGAGCGTCGTTCGACCCTGGCGCGTGAAATTGGCCTGGGGCGCAAGATCACCGCAGCCCCGAGCGAGGCCAGCGCCGAAACCCCGGCCAAGCCGCGTCGTGGGCGCAAGGCGTCCTGAATGGGGTATGATGCCCGGCCGTGGGATGCCATGGCCGGGACCTGTTCCGGTTTTTATTGATGCAGTCATGAAGTTGCGCGGGTCGCATGGCATTTGACGCAGATCTGGCACTGGAACGTCTGTCCCTGCGGCGGCGGCTGATATTGTGGCGTATCGTTGCGGTCGCCATGTTTGCCTGTGGCCTTCTGGCGATATCCGGGCGGGGCATATGGGGCGCGCGCGGTGATGGACGTGACCATCTCGTGCGGCTGCGTATTGATGGGGTGGTCGGTTCGGATACCACCGATACGCTTGCCCTGATCCGCAGGGCACGCAGCAATCCCGCCGTGAAGGGGATGTTGCTGGATATCAATACCCCCGGCGGTGCCGTTACCGGGGGTGAAACATTACATGACGCGATTGCGGAATTCGCGCGGCAGAAGCCTGTGGCCGTATCGATGGGCAGTCTTGCCGCATCGGCTGGCTATATGATTGCCGTCCCCGCACAGCGTCTGTTTGCCCATCATTCCACCCTTACCGGGTCCATCGGGGTCATCATGCAGGCCCCGGATGTCTCTGGCCTGCTGGACAAGGTCGGGGTGCGGGTTGACCAGCTTGTCTCCGGCCCGATGAAGGGGCAGCCCTCCGCCGTGCAGCCTCTGTCGCCACAGGGGCGGGAAATGTTGCAGGGTGTGATCGCCGATCTTTATGACATGTTTGTCACCATGGTGGCGCAGGGACGCCACCTTCCACGCGAAAAGGTGCTCGAACTGGCGGATGGGCGCCCTTATACGGGGTCGCAGGCCCTCTCGCTTGGTCTGGTGGATCAGATCGGGGGGGAGGAGGAGGCAAAGGAATGGTTGATCCGGACCCTGCATCTGTCTGAAACTGTTGATGTTGAAGATATGAAACCGCGCCCGTCATTTCATCTTGACTGGATGCGGCATCTGTTGGGAAGTGTCATGGGGATTGTTGCGGAATCGGATCGTCTGGATGGCCTGTTTCGGCCCGGTGGTGATCTTGACGGGGCCGTTGCGATCTGGAAACCTTAATTTACATAAAATATATAGAGGGAAGCAGGATGACCAAATCGGAGTTGATTGCCGAACTTGCCGCAGCCAATCCACATCTTCCCGCTCGTGATATAGAGCAGATTGTACAAACCATATTTCATGAAATCAGCGCGGCGCTGGCCCGGGGGGATCGGGTTGAATTGCGTGGTTTTGGCGCATTTACGGTAAAAAAGCGGGACTCGCGCACGGGCCGCAACCCGCGCACGGGTGAAATTGTCGCCGTGGAAGAAAAAGTCGTTCCGTTTTTCAAGGCGGGCAAGGAACTGCGTGAACGGGTCAACCATCAGGATGGCGCGGAAAGCTGACGGGTGGCGGCATGTCGCTGATGCCATGTGCCCATGGCGCTGCATAATGAAAAGGCCCTGCTGGAAAGCAGGGCCTTTTTTCATGCTGGGTCGTTTTTGCCCGTGGTCAGTGGCGGGCGTTGATTTCCGCAAGCAGGAAGTCGCGGAACACGGCCACACGCTTGGAGGTGCGCAGTTCCTCTGGATAGACAAAGTAGGCATCCACCGTCGGCAGCGGCACCTCGGGCAGGATCTTGACAAGATTGGGATACTGGTTTGCCGCATAAAGCGGGATCGACCCGATCCCGATGCCTGCTGCGATGGCGCCCGCCATGGCGGCAAGGCTGTTGACCTCCAGCCGGGCCTGACGGCGTTCATCGGACGGCACCCCGGTTTCCGCCAGCCAGTTGATGTGCGGCACCGGTGGGTGATACCCCCCGAACAGCACCAGCTTATGGGCATTCAGCTCCTCAAGCGTGGTGGGGGTCCCGTGTTCATTCAGGTACGATTGCGCGGCATAGATCGGCAGCGGGAAATCCGCCAGATGGCGCTGGATCAGGTCGGGCTGGCGTGGTGGGTGCATGCGCACTGCAACATCTGCCTCACGCATGCCCAGATCGAGGTCGTTATCCTCAAGGATCAGGGTGATGGAGATGTCGGGGTTTGTGTCCATAAAGCGATGCAGGCGTGGCGTCAGCCAGCATGTGCCAAAGCCCGTCGTGGTCGTGACCCGCAGGCGCCCGGCCGCCTTCTCCTTGCTTTCGGTCAGCAGGGACTGCGTCATCGCCAGCTTGGAAAAGACTTCACGCACCGTCTGGTTCAGGGTTTCGCCCTGTTCGGTCAGGATCAGGCCACGTGCATGTCGATGGAAGAGGGGAACCTGCAGCGCCTCTTCCAGAGCGGAGATCTGTCGGGACACCGCAGACTGGCTCAGGTTAAGCACGTCGCCGGCATGGGTGAAGGACCCAGCCTCGGCTACTGCATGAAATATCCGGAGTTTATCCCAGTCCACGCGTTGACTCCGTTCCTAATTCAAAGTTGCCATTTGTTATGACGTTCTGGCTGTGGTGAAGGAAATACCAGAGCAGGTCAAGAACTATGGCGAGTTTATGACGGATTTTCTGCCAAAAAGCGTTCAGCTTCCAGTGCCGCCATGCATCCGGTACCTGCCGCGGTGATGGCCTGGCGGAAGACCTTGTCCTGTACATCGCCTGCGGCGAACACGCCTGCGACCGATGTGCGGGTGCTGCCTGGTGTGGTCGTGATATAGCCATCGGCATCGATTTCGACCTGCCCATGGAACAGTTCGGTGTTCGGGCTGTGGCCGATGGCGACGAACACGCCATCTGTCTCCACCGTGGCGGGGGCATTCGTCACGGTATCGTGAACGTCGATGCTGGTGACGACGGGCGGGGTGCCGGACCCGATAATGCGGTCAACCGCAGTGTTCCACATGACCGAAATCCGTGGGTTGGCAAACAGGCGGTCCTGCAGGATTTTTTCCGCGCGCAATGTGTCGCGACGGTGGATCAGCGTCACATGGGTGGCATGATGGGTCAGGTACAGCGCCTCTTCCACTGCTGTATTGCCGCCGCCAATGACGACCACCCGCCTGCCGCGATAAAAGAAGCCGTCGCACGTGGCGCAGGCCGAGACACCGCCGCCCTGATATTCCTTTTCACCGGGAATGCCCAGCCAGCGCGCCTGTGCGCCGGTGGCGATGACGACGCTGCGTGCGAGGTAGGTATCGCCCGAATCCCCCACCGCCCGGAACATTCCCGTCTGCGGGTCGCGTGTCAGACTGCATGAAACGATGATGTCATCCACCAGTTTCGTACCGACATGTTCGGCCTGTGCCGCCATCTGCATCATCAGTTCGGGGCCCTGCACGCCCTTGGCGAAGCCGGGATAATTCTCGACATCCGTGGTGATCATCAGTTGCCCCCCCGGCTGTAGTCCCGCGACAAGGATGGGGGAGAGGCTGGCGCGCGCGGCATAGATGGCGGCCGTATATCCGGCGGGGCCTGCGCCGATGACAAGCAGGTCGGTAGTGTATGTGTTGGGCATGGGATCAGAACCGGTTTGCTTAGTGGTGAACGGTGGAGAAATGATTGATGGTGGGAATGGTATGATCGTCCACTGGCGTGAAGGCAAGGGTTAGGCTAGGAGAGGCATCATTACCGCATATCGGGACAGGATAACGATCCCGGGGGATTGAGATTGAAACGGACATGGCTGAACGGATGACGGAACTCGACGCGATTGACCGGCGGATTGTTGCCGAACTTCAGGCCGATGGACGCATGACGAATGTGGAACTGGCACGCCGGGTGGGTATTTCCGCCCCGCCATGCCTGCGCCGCGTCAGGCGTCTGGAGGAAGAGAAGGTCATCCTTGGCTATCACGCGCAGACCGACGCGGCGAGCCTTGGCTGGTCGATCACGCTGTTCGCCCTGATCGGCCTCGACAGTCAGAAGGAGGCGGTCCTGTCCGCGTTCGAGGCCGAGATTTCGGCATGGCCCGAGGTGCGCGAATGCCACATGATCCGTGGTGGTGGGGACTTCCTCGTCCGTCTGGTTGCCCGTGATGCGACGCATGAAAACATGCTGACGCGTCGCCTGACCGAAGCCGCCCATGTGGTCCGGGTCCAGACGCTGCAGACCATCCGCAGCAGCCTTGAACGGCCGGGCGTTCCGGTCTGATACATTTGGGCGCGGGCATGTATGCGCCATGTTTTGCCGGAAGGACGCGGCATTGGTGTTGATGGCTGACGATCATGGCCTGCCGGGGCGGGAACCCTGCCCGCCGCCGCAGGTCAGTATCGTGGTGCCCTGTTACAATGAACGCGACAATGTGCGTCCCATGGTCGATGCGCTGGCCGATGCGCTGGCGGGACGGTCATGGGAGGTCATTTTTGTTGATGACAGCTCCCCTGACGGGACGATGGATGTCGTGCGTGCCCTTGCCGCGCACGACGCGCGTGTGCGCGGGATATCGCGGCTGGGGCGGCGTGGCCTGTCCTCTGCCGTGATCGAGGGGGTGCTGTCATCCTCTGCCATGATTGTCGCGGTTATGGATGGCGACATGCAGCATGATGAACGCTGCCTTGGCCAACTGCTTGATGCGATTGCATCGGGTGGGAACGATATCGCCATCGGCAGCCGTCATGTCGCAGGGGGGGATGCCGGTGGCCTTGCCAACCGCTGGCGGCAGATGCTGTCGGATGTCGGAATCCGGGTGGCACGACGTCTCATGCCCGTCGATGTCCGCGATCCGATGAGCGGTTTTTTCGCGATCCGCCGCAGCGTGTTCATCGCGACCGCGCCACACCTGTCCGGCACGGGGTTCAAGATCCTGCTCGATATCATCATGTCGGCCCCCATGGACCTGCGGGTGGCGGAAATCCCGTTTGTCTTCCGCAGTCGCGCGGCGGGTGAAAGCAAGCTGGATTCTGTTGTCCTGCTTCAGTTCGCGGCCATGATGCTGGACCGGCTGTGCCGGGGGTATCTTCCGGTCCGGTTCATCAGCTTCTGCCTTGTCGGTTTGCTGGGTATCGGTGTGAACCTTGGGGTGCTGTCGGTTCTGTTGCAGTGTGGGGTGACATTTCCGGTGGGGCAGGTGGTCGGGACCTATGTTTCCATGATCGTCAATTTCGGGCTGAACAACCGGCTGACCTATCGGGACTGTCGTCTGCATGGGATGGCGCTGGCGGCTGGGCTGTGCCTGTTCGTGCTGATCTGTTCAGTCGGGGCGGTGGCGAATGTCGGCGTGGCGCAGATGCTCCTCAGCAGCGGGCCACGCCATTGGGGCAGCGCAAGCATGGCGGGGGCCGCCATCGCCGCAGTCTGGAATTATGCCGTGTCTTCCACCCTTATATGGAAAATCCGGTGATGTCGCTGCGGATGTGGTGCGGGCTTCTGGTGGGGACGCTCTGCCTGCGCCTTGTCCTTGGCTGGTACCTGCCCGTTTCCCCGGATGAGGCCTATTACTGGGTATGGGCGCATGCCCCGGCGGCGGGATATCTGGATCATCCGCCGATGGTTGCCCTGTGGATACGCGCGGGGTGTGCCCTGTTTGGTGATGGTGGGGCGGGGATCCGCTGGATCGGGACGATGGCGTCCATGTTTGCGATTCCCTTTCTGGCGCAGGCAATCCGCGATTTCCATGCACCATTCCCCGAACCGTCAGCTAGGGGCGATGATGGTGGCGTGATCCGTGGTGTTGCCCTGTTGCAGGCGACGTTGGCGATGGGGGTCAATGCCGTGGTCATGACGCCTGATACCCCGTTGCTGTTTTTCATTACAGTCATGTTGTGGGCGGTCGGACGGTTGATGGCGACGGGCCATGCGCGCTGGTGGCTGGTATGTGGCGCGGCGCTGGGGCTGGCGTTCGACAGCAAATATACGGCCGTGTTGCCGGGGGCGGGGATCGTTGCATGGTTGCTGCTGCATGGCGCAGGGCGCGCGTGGCTGCGCCGTCCCGCGCCATGGCTGGGTGGAATTGTGGCCCTGGTCGCTGTTTCCCCCGTTATCTGGTGGAACGCCACCCACCATTGGGCCAGCCTGCTGCGGCAGGGGGGGCGCGTGGGGGACTGGCACGCGGGGCGGGCGCTCGGCTTCCTGGGGGAACTGGTGGGGGGGCAGGTCGGGCTGGCGACACCGGGCATCTTTGTCATGTTCATCGTGGGGATGATGCTGGTGGTGCGCAACGCGCGGCGCGTACCCGCGCAGGGCGTGCTGCTGTGGATGATGCTGGTTCCCATGGTCGTGTTTGCCATGCATGCGCTTGGCGACCGGGTGCAGGCGAACTGGCCTGTGATCGTGTATCCGTTGCTGGCGGTTGCCGCGGCGCAGGTGACATGGGCCGGGTGGAAGCCCGCCGTGGCACTGGGCGGTGTTCTGTGTGCCCTGGTTTTTGTCCAGGCGGCGTTTGAACCATTGCCCCTGTCCGCGCATACGGACGTCATGCTGCGGCAGGTGGGGGGATGGCCCGCGTTGGCGGCGGATGTGGATGGCCGTGCCATGCCGGGGGACTTTGTGACGGCCTGCGATTATGGGACCGCGTCCGAACTGGCGCTGTATCTGCCGCATCGCACGGTTGCGGGGATGGAGCCGCGATGGACGCTGTTCAACCTGCCGCACGAACTGCGCGGGCAGGGGCTTATGCTATGCAATCCCCGGCGTGTTTTTGACCGGCGCTATTTCGCAACGGTCGAGGCCGTGGGCAGCCTGCGTCGCCATGGGCGCATCCGTGATGCGGAAACGCTGGATCTGTATCGCGTGCGCATGGCCGATCCTGTACCGCCCGATCAGCCACCGGGTATCGCCATCCTGTCGCGCGCGCCTATGACGGGGCCGCAGGCATCCCCTCCGCAAGACATGCTTCAAGCTGCGCCATAAGTGTTTTCATGCGGAACGGCTTGCTCAGCCCCGGCAGGTCGGGATGGCGGCCAAGGCGGTCCGGATCACCGCTGATGACGATAACGGGCACGTTTTTCGCCCGCAGGGCCGCAATAACCCCATCGGGCGTACCATCCGGCAATGTCAGGTCCACCAGGGCGGCGTCGAACGTGCCCTGTGCCAGCGTGTCCATCGCACTGGCCACGCTGGCGCAGGAGGATACCTGTGGGCCTGATGCCTCTATGACAGTCAGAAGCAGGTTTGCGATCATTTCCTCATCTTCAACGACAAGGACGCGGCGGGTGTGCTGTGTCATGTGTCTGTACCCTCGGTCGTCGCTGGAACCTGACGATATCCACGGTGCTGTGTCGTATGGGGCCATGGGATGACCCCGCGTGGTGACAGCGCGAGTTGCCCAAGTTCCAGCAGGCCGTTGCTCATGAGTTGGGGATTATCACGCACATGTGATATGTCGAACCAGCCTGCATCGCAGGCATCATCCCCTGCCTTGAGGGTATGCGTGCCGGGATCCGTGCATTTCACCGCCACGATCAGGTAGTGGAAGCGCAAGGCGCCCGTCGCATCGCGTTCGATCAGGTCAAATGCCGTCAGTGGTCCTTCCGCCCGCGTTACGACGCCGGTTTCCTCGCGCAATTCGCGTTCGGCGGCATCCATGAAGCTTTCCCCGGCATGGATGCGTCCGCCGGGAAACCCCCACAAACCCCGGTCCGGGGGATTGCGGCGCTGCACCAGCAGCAGGCGGTCACCACGTGTCACGACCGCAAGGACCGCGCCGGAAATTGTCGAAATCCCAGACATGCATGCATTATAGCGCCCGGCAGGGGTAAAAGGCCATGCGCGGGTGGGGTATGGGTGATGCCTATTGCGTGATGGTGCCTGCTGCCCCCCGTCAGGGGCGGGTCAGCACGATATGTGCCCGGCAGCGCGGCGTGCCGTAAGTGCCGACAATCGTATTGCCCTGCGGATGGGCCTCGAACACCATCGGGAATGGCTTGCTACCGGGGGGGGAGATGACTTCCTGCAGGTGATAATGCTGATGAAGGGGTTCAGGCCTGCCATGCAGGGTGATCGACCCATCGGCGGGGGTGAAGGTCGTGCGCGTCTGATCCACCTGAAAGGTGGAGGGCGCGCGTGTTTCCTCGCACGTGCCCTGATCGGTGACGAGTGTGCCCGTCCATAGTCCGATCGGGTCATGTTCCGCATCCGCCGGATGGGCCGATGCAGGAGAAAATATCATGGCGCCCGTGGCCGCCATCAGGACAAACAAACCGGCATGCAACGTTTTCATGGTATAGCCATGTGATTCCGTACGAAAAAAAATCAAGGTGTGAAGTCAGGTCAATATAATCGTCACGCCATATATTCAGCCGACATGCACAATGATGTTGTGCTACGTCGTGTGGCAACGCATATCCGACATCTGCAACATCAGGCCCGGCAGGGGCCGTGCCCGTTGCATGCGTCATGCCGCGACCGAAAGAGTGAGAATGAGCGAGAGTGTGAAAGCATCCCAGATCGACAGCGCAGGCGAGGCCCTGGAAGAGACCCTGCACGAAGACCGGATCCTGATCCTTGATTTTGGCAGCCAGGTGACCCAGCTGATTGCGCGCCGTGTCCGTGAAAGCGGTGTGTACTGCGAAATCTGGCCCTTTTCCAGTGACGAGGCGAAGATACGCGCCTTTGCCCCCCGTGGGATCATCCTGTCAGGCAGCCCGGCAAGCACGCTTGACGAAGGTGCCCCCCGGATCCCGGATGTTGTCTTCGCCCTGAATGTTCCCGTGCTGGGGATCTGTTACGGTCAGCAGGCCATGTGCCTGCAGCTTGGCGGTGCGGTCGAACATCACGAACATCGCGAATTTGGTCGCGCCCATATCGAGATCGTCAAGGACTGCGCCCTGTTCCGTGGCACATGGGCACGCGGCAGCCGTGAACAGGTGTGGATGAGCCATGGCGACCGTGTCACAAAGCTTCCGCCCGGTTTTCAGGCCGTCGCCATCAGCGAGGGCGCGCCCTATGCCATCATCGCGGACGAGGGGCGGCGCCTGTATGGTGTGCAGTTCCATCCAGAGGTGGTCCATACACCGCATGGTGCGGCGTTGCTGCGTAATTTCACCCATGATGTCGCGGGATGTCGCGGCACATGGACCATGGCCGGGTTCCGCGACATGGAAATCGCGCGTATCCGCGAACAGGTGGGCAAGGGGCGGGTGATCTGCGGCCTGTCCGGTGGTGTGGATTCCTCGGTCGCCGCAGTGCTGATCCATCAGGCCATCGGGGAGCAGCTGACATGTATCTTCGTCGATCCGGGCATCCTGCGCGCGGGTGAGGCGGATGAGGTCATCAAGACATTCCGTGATCGCTTCAACATCCACCTGATCCATCGCGATGCCTCGGACCTGTTCCTTTCTGCGCTGGAAGGGGTGAGTGATCCTGAAATCAAGCGCAAGACCATCGGCCGCCTGTTCATCGAGGTGTTCGAGGAAGAAGCCGCCAAGCTTGGTGGGGCGGAGTTTCTGGCGCAGGGCACGTTGTATCCCGACGTGATTGAAAGCGTCAGCTTTACCGGCGGCCCGTCCGTCACCATCAAGTCGCATCATAATGTGGGTGGCCTGCCCGAACGGATGAAGATGAAGCTGGTTGAACCGCTTCGTGAACTGTTCAAGGACGAGGTCCGTGCCCTTGGCCGGGAACTTGACATCCCCGAGGCGATCGTCGGACGTCACCCGTTTCCCGGACCGGGACTGGCGATCCGTATCCCCGGTGCGATCACGCGCGAAAAGCTCGCGCTGCTGCGTCGTGTCGATACGGTCTTCTTGGAGGAAATCCGTGCGGCAGGGCTGTATGATGCCATCTGGCAGGCCTTTGCCGTGCTGCTGCCGGTGCGGACGGTGGGCGTCATGGGCGATGGACGCACATATGATTATGCCTGCGCGCTGCGCGCCGTCACCAGCACGGATGGCATGACGGCCGATGTTTACCCGTTCGACATGGGCTTCCTCAATCGTGTTGCAGGTCGCATCGTCAACGAAATCCGTGGCATCAACCGGGTGACATACGACATCACCTCCAAGCCGCCCGGCACGATCGAGTGGGAATGAGGGGAAATTATTTCCATTGAATAAATTATTTATATTATAAATCTGTTTTTATTTTTGTGTTTAAGGCCGCATACTTACTAAGTATGCGGCCTTAAGTTTTTTATGTGGGGCAGGCGACCGGCCCATCGTGTCGTTTCGCGGGAATGGCCGGCTGGGCTCCCATGTCCCATATCCGTTCACGAAAGACGTTCGACGCGTAGTTCTTGTTCGCGACGTCCACAGGGGAATAGCGGGAACGCTGTCGAGCATGGCTGGTGCCAGAGACAGTTCATGAGCCTGTCCCGGGGCAACGCAAAACCAAGCCTTTTCCATGCCCGTCCGCGATCACGCAGGCTTTTGTGCCATAGCCATCGCCGGAACGGCCCATTGCTTCATAATGGTCTCGCTCTTCGAAAGAGGCCCCTTTTTTGGGCTTCCGCCGCTTGGTGGTGAGCTCCGATGTTCGAGCCACCCAGAAAAGTCATTCCGAGCACCGCTCCGTGTTGTTCCTTAACCCGTTCGAGCAGGCGTTCCCATACGCCGAGTTTCGCCCAGAGGATGAAAAGCTGGGCCACCCGCCACCCCGGACCCAGTTCAGCGGTGATGCTCCGCCATTTCGCGCCATGCTCATGGCGCCAGAAAAACGCTGCTATCGTATGCTGCAGATCATAGGGTTGCGTTTTGTCCCTTGGGCGAACTCCCCCAATCAGAGCCTGATTCGAAAGTTTTTCAGCACTGACAATGCCTTGCGG
>NZ_BANE01000216.1 GCF_000964405.1 Novacetimonas hansenii JCM 7643 | reverse complement strand
CTGAAGCTTTTTGGGAAAAGCTTCACCAAAAACCTTTATGATTTCAGGATGTTATCGATCCTGACTTTTCAAACAGTCTCTTATGGGAATGATAAGGTCCGTAAACCACAGTTCATGACGGCCCCGTCGCGGTGGTAGCCTGTGCCGCCTTGCGCGAGGGTTGCCCGATCTCGCGCAGTGGCAGGCCCGCCATCAGGCGCTTTTCAATTCCTTCAAGGCTCATGTCCCGCGTTTCAGGGATGAAGCGCCACGTCACGAATACGAACGCCAGGTTGAACGCTGCGAACATCCAGAAGGTCGGGCCATTGCCGATCCATTGCAGCAGCGACAGGAAGGTCGCGCCAATGATCATGTTGGCGATCCAGTTGGTCAGCGTGGAAATGGAAATGCCAAGGTCACGCCCCTGCAGCGGCTGCACCTCTGAACACAGGACCCAGATCAGGGGACCAGCCGACATGGAAAAGCCTGAAATATAGATCATCAGCATGAACACGGCGATGATCTGCTCCCCCGGTCCCAGAGGCAGCGCATTGAGCAGTACCCCAAGGCCCCCCATACCGACCGCCATGATCAGGAATCCTGAATACAGGATCGGCTTGCGCCCCCATCTGTCCACCAGCCCGATGGCCACGAATGTCGCCAGCATGTTCACCAGCCCGACCATCGCCGTGCACCACAGTTGTGCCGGGCCGACATATCCCGCCAGGGCAAAGATCTTGGGCGCGTAATACATGACCACGTTCACGCCAGCCAGTTGCTGCATGATCTGCAACCCCATTCCCAGCAGGATGGAACGGCGGAAATTACGGTTCGCCAGTAATGCCCAGCCCTTCTGCTTCTGCTGGAGCTGGTCGCTGATGCTCTGGATTTCGCGTCGGGCGTCGCTGCGGCTGTCACGCAGGTTGACCAGCACCTCCAGCGCTTCGCTGCGGCGGTCTTTCATCATCAGCCAGCGCGGGCTGAAAGGCAGGAACAGCGCGCCGATCAGGAACAGCACCCCTGGGACCGCCGCCACGGCGAACATGCCGCGCCAGTTGCCGGAATAGCCGAAGAACGTATTGCTCATGAATGCCAGGAAGATGCCCACCGTAATCATCAACTGATAGGTGGAGATCATGGCGCCGCGTGCGGTCTCGCTTGCGATTTCCGACAGGTAGAGCGGCGCGGTGAAGGCCGCGACCCCGATTGCCAGCCCCATGACCGTGCGGCCCATGATCATCGACGGCACTGACCATGCCAGCGCACACCCGACGGAGCCAAGCACGAACACCACCGCACCCACCAGCAGCGTCCGCTTGCGCCCGATATGGTGTGACATCCATCCTGCGCACATTGATCCCACGGCCGCGCCTGCCATCATGGAACTGACGATCCATTCCTGCGCCACGGTGGAGGCATGGAATTCCTTGGCCACGAAATCCAGCGCGCCAGAAATGACACCGATATCCAGACCAGCCATCAGGCCCGCCAGCGCCGCAAGGCACCCGATAATCACGGAGCGCATGCGCGATGACCCCACAGGCTGCGTGACGGACTGATTCATATGTAATGATCCTTCATTTATTTTTTCTTCGTGACCAACTGGTGGTGGGCGATGGCCCCCATCGGTTTCAGCTTAAATTCGCGATGGCGCAGGTGGGCTGGCCTGTTTCAATTCCTGTTTCAGATCGGCGCGGCGCGCGTCACACCAGTCAGGAAGTAACATGGAACCCCATAGGCACGGGTATGATCAGGATCATTTTCAACCAGATCATTCACCATAAAACGCCGCAGCCGCAGGATCGCCACACCGCCTTCATCCGATATCGCCTCCATATCCTCGCTCATGTCCACGTACCATGCCATGACGCCTGGCCGCTCCGTCAGGGATACGGGCGTGCGGGGGCTGATGGACAGGCCATGCGCCAGCATGGCATCGGCCTGTGACGAGGTCGTGACGATATAGAAAAAACCGTCCGTGGCGTCGGCAGGCCCGAAGTGACGCAAGGGTACTGGGGACAGGCCGATTTCCGTCGCATCAAGATGCGTAACCCGGCGGGGTGGGACCGGGACGGGTGGCAGGGGACGCGCGAACAGGTCTTCCTGTCCTGCTGGTGGGGGGGCAGGCGGGCGTGGGGTGCGCTTTTTCGGGGCGGGTACCGACCCGTTGTCCCGCGGGGCGGTGGGGGGATGCGGCAGGGGCAGTTCGCCCGTTTCGTTGCGACGCGAACGCGTCATCGCGACACTCCGCCCGGCTGCGGGACTCTGTGGTTTGTGCCCTGCCTGCCGCCCCTATGGTGGCAGGTGGACCCGCATCATGCCGGGAAATGCGATGGGGATGCAATTACTGTAATGTGGGGTGGGGTCTGTCGTTGGCGGGGCCTGAAACGCGTAAGAAATATTAGAGACTGTTTGAAAAGTCAGGCTTGATAACATACTGTAATTAT
>NZ_BANE01000217.1 GCF_000964405.1 Novacetimonas hansenii JCM 7643 | reverse complement strand
GCCTTTTTAAAAAAAGGCGACACCCAAAAACTTTTCCTGTTTTTCATCAATGGTTTGTTTCCAAATACTCTCTTGGAAACAACAACAGTTCCTGACCAGCGCCTTGCTTCAAAAGGCGCTGACGTTTGAATAAAGGCGGCATTCCCCGCCCCTGCAAAAGCAACGCGCAACGTCATCCGCCGACCAGGGGGATGACGCAGGACATGGTCATGTATTTCCCATATCCATTATTTCCAGATACCCACTTATTCGGGCCAGACCCCGGACGCATGTGCAGCGGCCCAGCCAATCGCCAGCAACACCATGACAAAGATAACCGCCCCCATCAGTTGCAGCAGTTCCTTGAACGGCATGATCCCGGGCAGCACAGCGGCAGTGGCCGTAGCGCCCCCTGTCGCGACGGCGGCGGCATCGGCGGCATCGCCTGCCGCGTCACGGGTTTCTGGGGCCAGGGGCTGTGCGCCCGGCACGGGGCCGGGATCGGGAACATCCGTTGAAACCGCCTGTTCGTGCGCGATATCCGCAGCAACGGACTGTGGGCTGGCGGACAGGGGATGATCCGCATGACTGTCGGCGTCGGGCATCTGCGTCTCTCCTGCGGGCCATGACACATGAAATAGATGACGCAATATAGCGGACCCGCGCCAAAGCACCAACAGCATCCCCCGGCATCGCCTCACCCGCTGGGCCGGGGGACATGATTTTTTCGTTTCAAAGGTATCGCGGCCATCGCATACTCTGCCGGCGCCATGCGCGTCACCCCATGCGGAGCGGGGCTGCGCACCCTCCACCGGCATTTGCATTTCTTCTAACAGGACCAGGTACCCGTTCCTTATGTCTTCTTCCCCGCTGACCCGCCGCATGGCCCTTGGAACGCTTGCCGGGATCGCGACACTGCTATCCCCACTCGCCCGCGTACGGCGGGGTCATGCCACGGCCCCAATGCGGATCGGGATGATCGGATCAGGTCATGTGGGGGAAACGCTGGGTCGTTTATGGACGCATGCAGGCCATCAGGTCATGTTTTCCGCCCGGGGAATGGACGCGCCAAAGCGCCTTGCACGAAAAATGTTTCCCCTTGCCCGGGCCGGGACACCCGCGGATTCGGCGCTGTTTGGCGATGTCATCGTGCTGGCTGTGCCCTATGGCGCGCTGCCGCAACTGGCGCAGACATTGGGACGCAATACCGAGGATAAGGTCATCCTCGACGCCACCAACCCCTATTCCTGGCGTGACGGGGGCATCGCACGGCTGGCGATGCAGCAGGGCGCGGGCATCACCACGCGCGACCTGTTTCCCAACAGTGCGGTTGTCCGCGGCCTCAATTCCGAGGACATGACCACCATCGCCGCCCAGGCATGGCGCAGGCCGCCACGTCTGGGCATCCCGCTGGCGGGCGATTCCCGCGCGGCGCTGGAAACGGTGCAGGGACTGATCTGGGATGCGGGAATGGACCCGGTGATCGTCGGCCCGCTGACCATCGCGCGGGAGTTCCAGCCCGGCGGCCCTGCGTTCGAGGCCGCGACCACAGCAGCGCACCTGCGCGAAATCCTGAACCTGCCCGCCGCGACACAGCCCGACGCCAGCCGCAACGGATAGGCCGCCGCCATCCCCCCGCCTGCCCCGTCAGTTCCTGCCCTGTAACGTAAAGCCGACCAGCCCGCCCATCACGGCCAACAGGCCCGCCCAGGCCAGCAGGTCGGGCGGGGGCATGCCAAGCATGAACATCTCCCCCACAAGGGCAAACCCCACCTCCGCAGCCTGCGTCGCATCCACCGCCGCGATGCGCAGGGCATCGTTCGACAGGTTGCGGGCATAAAGGAACAATGTCGTCGCAAGGCATCCTGCGACCAGTGCGATCACGGCAGTCGCCCCCACCTGCCCCATTCCCGGTGGTGGGGGCCGGAAGGCGACGATCAGCACCATGAAAACCGGCAACGCCCCCAACGTCAGCAGCAGGACAGACGCCACCGGGTCACATAACAGCACGGCCGCGCTGTCCCGCGCATGCCTTGCCCGGTTAAGCAGCTGGTTCCCCACGGGATAGGCAATTGCCGCCACCATGACGGGCACAACACCAGCGAGGACCTGCGCCAGCCCCACCCCGGTGGAGACACGTTGCAGGTTCAGGATCACGACCCCGAGGAATATCAGGCCCAGGAACAGCAGGCCATGCAACGGGACACGTGCGCCAAATGCACGCAGCACGAACGGGGTGGCAAGGATCGTCAACTGCCACGTTGCGGCGACGATCCATCCCGGCGCATGGTCGGCGGCAAAGCAGCAGCAGGCATAGAAAACGCCAAACCCGATCCCGCCCGCCAGAAGCCAGAACCCCAAGCGTGCGCGAAAAAGGCGCAGGACCGCCCCCAGATAGGCAGGACCACGCCGCAGCAGGAGCCACAAGGCCAGCAGCACCGCCATATCGACATAACGCAGCGACGCACTCCATACCCAGTGGCCACCGCCCAGGCTCATGGCACGGTTCAGGACGAACGTAATGGAAAACAGCGCGGCCGCCAGCAGGCCAATCCCCACAAGGCGGGGCATTGTGGGGCCGGATGTCGCAGACATGCACATGCTCCGATCATGACAGGAGAATGCCCAGGCGAGCGGCGCGGAACCATATCCACACTTCCCGGTGGTCAACCCACCTCATGTCGCCAGTCATGCGGACCACCCCAACGTAGGGTCCGGCCGGTATCGTGTCCATATTCCATTGCGATAAAGTTATGACCCACCGCATATGCCCCATGAAAAAAGCCCCGCCGGATCACCCGGCGGGGCTGTACATCACAGGGCGACAGGAAAACGGCGGGCGGGCGCCACGATAACGGGCTGGCCCCATGCCGGGATCTGCCGGTGATGCTTTTTCCTTCGGAATATAAAACAGTGCGCGGAAATGGCCCGTCGCGATGCAGGTTACAGATCCCGCACGCTACATACCCTGTGCGTTATACATCCCCTGCCCGTTACATACCCTGTCCGGGCGGCAGATAAGCCGCCTGCCGCAGCGCCAGCCCGAACTGCACCCAGCCGATGCCCGCTGCAATCAGTTCGACGGCAATGAACGTGCCAATCAGCCACAGCCCCGACCAGGGTAGCATGAGATAGAGCACCACCCCCACCAGCAGGCTGATGACGCCCCCCATCAGGATCATCCACCATCCGCTCAGCCCACGCTGCTGGATCGCCATGATGATGCGTCCGATGCCCGACACCACCAGACAGGCCGACAGGAAAATGGTAATGACCATGGAACCGGTGGCAGGTTCCTCCATCATCAGCGTGCCGCCAAGGATATAGAGCGCACCGCCGAGAATCGACATCAGCCGCCCGCCCCAGTCCCGCACGACAAAAGCATGCACAAGCTGTACCGTCCCCCCAAGAAACAGCAGCAGCCCCAGCAGGATCGTACTGGCCATCGTGACCGTGATGGCGTCAACCCACGCCACGAACCCAAGCAGAACCAGCACCACCCCAAGGCCGCAAAACAGGCTCCAGCGCTGTGTAAATGGCGTGTCCATCGTGAAAATCCCTCAAATTCCTGAACGCATCATGCGGATCGGTCGCCCAATGGGCCGAAAGCCTGATACATAACAGGCAACCCGGCCATGATGATACCGGCTTTTACACCATCCGCCCCGCGCGGGAATTGACATCACCACGCCGTACCCCTATACGCGCCCGACTGCCGGGAACGTGGACGGACCGGCCGGTGCCTTGGCCATTCAGGGGTTATTGCTCCCCCGGCACCGGTTAATGCGGAACGCGCCCGTCCTGTTCATGGGGAACAGGACCTACCGGTGCCACACCATGGCATGGCAGATCCGGCGCGATGCCGGTCGCCCGCCATGCAGATGAAGAAAGAGAGCGCGCAATGAGCAAGCGCCTTGAGAGCAAGTACAAGATTAACCGTCGCCTTGGCGTCAACCTGTGGGGCCGTGCAAAGTCCCCGGTCAACAAGCGCGAATACGGCCCCGGCCAGCACGGCCAGCGCCGCAAGCAGAAGCCGTCCGACTTCTCCATCCAGCTGATGGCAAAGCAGAAGCTCAAGGGCTATTACGGCAACATCGGCGAAAAGCAGTTCCGCAAGTATTATGACGAAGCCGTCCGTCGCAAGGGCGATACGTCTGAAAACCTGATCGACCTGCTGGAACGTCGTCTGGATGCGGTGGTCTACCGCATGAAGTTCGCGATCACCCCGTTCGCGGCACGTCAGTTCATCAGCCATGGCCACATCACGGTCAACGGTCGCAAGGTCAACATCCCGTCCTATCTGGTGCGTGATGGCGACGTGATCGAAGTGCGTGAAAAGTCCAAGCAACTGGCGATCGTGCTTGACGCAGCGCAGAGCGGCGAACGCGAAGTGCCGGAATACATGGAAGTCGATCATCGCCAGATGAAGGGCACCTTCACCCGCACGGCGAAGCTGTCGGATGTCCCGTATCCGGTCCAGATGGAACCGAACCTGGTCATCGAATTCTACTCTCGCTGATCCACACCCGGAACCGGGCTGTCATGGCGCCGGGCGTGGGGCATTGCCTCCACGTCCGGCGTCCGTGTTTGTAGGCCTTGTCATACTGGGTTCTGTCATACTGGGCCCTGTCATACCGAGCCCTGTCATACTGGTCCGTCATCGCCTGCCCCGGTTTTCCGTGGCCTGCCGTTCGCGCCCCCGCGGTGCGCGCCCCTGTCGTGCCGTCGCATGGTGCGACGCACGAAGGTATATGCACATGAATGCCGCCGCCGATCCCGTCCCGCCTGCCGCACCCGGCTCCATCGCGCACGAAATCGCACGCCGCCGGACATTCGCCATCATTTCGCATCCCGACGCGGGCAAGACCACGCTGACCGAACGCATCCTGCGCGCGGGTGGCGCGATCCAGATGGCGGGAAACGTGCGGGCCAAGGGCGAACGCCGGCGCACACGTTCGGACTGGATGGGAATCGAACGCGATCGCGGCATTTCGGTCGTGACCTCGGTCATGACATTCGAATATGGCGACTGCATCTTCAACCTGCTCGACACGCCGGGCCATGAAGACTTCTCCGAAGATACCTACCGCACGCTGACGGCAGTTGACGCGGCGGTAATGGTGATCGACGCGGCCAAGGGGATCGAGGCGCGCACGCGCAAGCTGTTCGAGATCTGCCGCCTGCGTGACATTCCCATTGTCACCTTCATCAACAAGATGGACCGCGAGGCACAGGACCCCTTCGCCCTGCTGGACGAGATTTCGTCCTCGCTGGCGCTTGATACCTCGCCCGCGACCTGGCCGGTGGGGCGGGCTGCGAAATTCGTCGGCACCTATGACATCTACCGCCGTGAACTGCACACCACCAGCACACTCGACCCGTCGGACCCACGCATGCTCCAGTTGGCCGAGGAACTTGAACTTGCCCAGGCGGCCTTGCCGGAATTCGACCTCGAAAGCTTCAACGCCGGCCACCTGACGCCCGTATTCTTCGGCAGTGCGATGAAGGAAATCGGCGTGACCGACCTGCTTGACGCGCTGGCCTCGTTCGGGCCGCCGCCGCGCGACCAGGCAACCGAAACCCGCAGCGTCCATGCGGATGAAGAGGCGATGACCGCGCTGGTGTTCAAGATCCAGGCGAACATGGACCCCAACCATCGCGACCGCATGGCGTTTGCGCGCATCTGTTCGGGGCGCCTGCAACGTGGCATGCGGCTCAAGCATGTCCGTATCGGCAAACAGTTCGCCCTGCACACACCACAGTTCTTTTTCGCCCGCGACCGCCAGTTGGCGGAGGAAGCCTTTGCCGGTGACGTGGTGGGCATTCCCAACCACGGCACCCTGCGCATTGGCGACACCCTGACCGAGGGCGAGGACCTGCGTTTCACCGGCGTGCCCTATTTCGCACCGGAAATCCTGCGTCGTGTCCGTCTTGACGATGCGATGAAGGCCAAGAAACTGCGCCAGGCCCTGACGGAACTGGCCGAAGAAGGCGTGGTGCAGCTTTTCCGGCCGCAGGACGGCTCCCCCCCGATTGTCGGCGTGGTCGGCACGCTACAGCTTGATGTGCTTCAGGCGCGGCTGAAGGGGGAATATGGCGTGTCGATCGGTTTCGAATCGACGCCCTATAACCTGGCTCGCTGGGTCACGGGCCCGCGCGAACGGCTGGAGACGTTCTGTAGCGTCAACCGCAGCGCCATGGCCGATGATATCGACGGCGATCCGGTCTTCCTTGCCTCTTCGGCGTTCATGATGCGGCGCACGGCGGAAGGGCAACCCGAACTCGCCTTTCACGACATCAAGCAGATCGGCCAGGAAATCGGCTGACGGCCCGCCCACCGCCGCTTTGTTTTCCACCCCACAAGAGTATTGCGTCAGGCCCGTTGTCTGGCGCATCTAGGCGCATCATGTCCGACACAATGCCCCGCCTGAGCCTGCATGACAGCAAAAGCCGCAAGACGGTTGCGTTCACGCCGCTCGACCCTGAAAATGTCCGTGTCTATTACTGCGGGCCGACCGTCTATGACCTTGCGCATATCGGCAACCTGCGCGCGATGGTCACGGCGGACGTGCTGGTGCGCCTGTTGCGCCACCTGTATCCGCACGTCACCTATGTCCGCAACATCACGGACGTGGATGACAAGATCAATGCGCGCGCGCGCGAAAACAACGAACCCATTACGGCCCTGACGGCGCGGACCATCCACGATTTCCATCAGGACCTTGCGGCGGTCTCCATCCTGCCACCCGACATTGAACCGCGCGCCACCCACCATATCGAACAGATGCAGCGCATGATCAGCGAACTGATCGACAATGGCCACGCGTATGAAGCCGAAGGCCATGTCCTGTTTTCTGTGGCGGATTATTCCGATTATGGCGGGCTGTCGGGCCGCAGCGCCGATGACCTGATGGCGGGCGCGCGGGTGGACGTCGCGGATTACAAGCGCGCGCCGGGTGACTTCGTGCTGTGGAAACCCTCTGACGTGGATACGCCGGGATGGGACAGCCCATGGGGCCGGGGTCGTCCGGGCTGGCACATTGAATGTTCCGCCATGTCGTATCATTACCTTGGCGAAAGTTTCGATATCCATGGTGGTGGGTCGGACCTTTTGTTCCCCCATCATGAAAACGAACGCGCGCAAAGCATGTGCTGCCATCCGCACGGGCGTTTTGCCAACCACTGGGTGCATAATGCGATGCTGCTGGTGGATGGGGAAAAGATGTCGAAGTCCCTCGGCAACTTCCTGACCGTGCGCGATGTACTGCGCGACACCCCGGCAGAGGCGCTGCGCCTGCTGTTGCTGCGGGCGCAGTACCGTTCGGTGCTGAACTTCACACGCGACGGGCTGGACGATGCACGCCAGACGCTCGACCGGTTCTATCGCGCGCTGGCAATGCTGAACGATGGGGACGCAGCCGGGACAACCCCACCGCCGGATGTTTTCGTACGCGCGCTGTGCGAGGATCTTAACACACCTGCGGCCATTGCCGAAATGCATGCCATGGCGAACCGGGCGCTGGCGGGTGATGCGCAGGCCGCGCGCGACCTGCGGGCGGCCGGACGACTGATCGGGTTGCTGGGCAGTACGCCCGACACATGGTTCCGCGGCGATGCGCAGCTTGACACGGCAAAGATCCAGGCCCTGATCGACGAACGGCTGGCGGCACGCAAGGCACGCGATTTCGCCCGCGCCGACGCCATCCGCGACGAACTGGCGCAACAGGGCATCGCATTGGAAGACGGGCCCGGCGGCACGACATGGAGGACAGCATGACCGGACGTGACGGCGGGGCGGATATCGGCCCCATTGGCAACAGCCCGGTTATCATCCTGGTCCGCCCGCAGATGGCCGAAAATATCGGTACGACCGCACGCGCCATGGCCAATGGCGGACTGTTCCACATGCGTCTTGTCGCGCCACGTGACGGATGGCCGCAGGAACGGGCCTGGCGCGCGGCCTCTGGCGCGGACCGTATCCTTGAATCCGCGACCGTGTTTGACACGGTTGGGGACGCGGTGGCCGACCTGCACCATGTCTTTGCCACCTGTCCGCGCCCGCGCCATATCGTCAAGCCGGTGATGACCGCACGGGGCGGCGCCGCCGAACTGCGCGCGATCTCGCGCCGGGGGCTGCGCACGGGACTGCTGTTCGGGCCGGAACGCGCGGGCCTTGATAACGAGGACATGGCCCGCGCCGATGCGCTGATCCGCTATCCGCTCAATCCCGCATTCATGTCGCTGAACCTGGCGCAGGCGGTGATGATCATGGCCTATGAATGGTGGATGACGCAGGACGATACCCCGCCACGTGAGCTGATGACCAACGAAACCCATGTCGCGACCAAGGGGGAACTGGATAATTTCATGCGTCACCTGATCGGTGATCTTGACGAATGCGGGTTCCTGCGAAATGAGCAGAAGCGCCCCGGCATGGTGCGCAACCTGCGTCATTTCTTCGAACGGGGCGAAGTGACCGAACAGGAACTGCGCACGCTGCATGGAGTGGTGACGGAACTGGCGCGCGGGCGCAAGGCGCGGCAGCAGTAATCCGGGATCCTGAAACATAGGATTGGGAAGTAACAAAAGCTTCCGGCGGCCGCCTTGTCTTCAAAAAAGGCGGTATCCTCCAAAGGTCTCAGAACACCTTATCAAATTTCATGGCCTGATCCCCCGCCATCAGGTTTGGCAAAGGGCAATGTCCCTTGCCAAACCCCGGGGCGGCGGGGCGGTGCCGTGCTTTCTGGCTATCGCGCCGCGATCCGCAGGCGTCCGGCCACGCGGTCATATCCCATCAACGGCAGCAGGTCGCGCATCTCCGGCCCCTTTTCTTCCCCCGTCAGGGCAAGACGCAACGGATGGAACAGGGCCTTGCCCATACGGCCCGTTACCTCTTTCAGGGCAGTGGTCCATGTCTTCCATGTCTGTTCATCCCATGGCTCCGCAGGCAGCAGCTCCACGGCCTTTAGCAGGTAGTCACGCTCCTGCGCCTCCATGACGGGGGGGACGATGGACCCGGCCACCACATCCCACCAGTGGCGCAGTTCGCCAATCATGTCCACATTGCCCCGCACCGCCAGCCAGAAGGCCTCCGTCGCACCTTCGGGCAGGCGTGGGCGCACCTCCTCGAACGGCATGGCGTGCATGATGCGGCGGTTCAGCCCCAGAAGCTGGCGCATGTCGAACCGCGCGGCGGAACGTGAAACACGCGACAGGTCATAACCTGCCGCCTGATCGGCGAAGGACATCGGTTCCGGGTCATCCGCACTGCCCAGCCGGGCAAGGTAGGAGACAACGGCCGAGGGCTCGATCCCGTCCTGACGCAGGGAACGCAGCGACAGGCCATCGAAACGCTTCGACAGCTTGCCCCCACCTTCGTCAAGCAGCAAAGGCAGGTGGGCAAAGCGGAAATGGTCCGCCGCAACCCCCAGGGCCACAGCAATATCAATCTGCACGCCGGTATTGGTGACGTGGTCTTCCCCCCGCACCACATGGGTGATGCCGGTTTCGATATCATCCACGACGGAAGCCAGCGTATACAGCACCGTCCCGTCCGCGCGGACCAGCACGGGATCAGAAATCGACGGCAGCTTCACCCGGCTTTCGCCCATCACCATATCATCCCAGCGCACCATGCGGTCCGACAGGCGAAAGCGCCAGTACGGCACCTTCCCATTGGCTTCGGCCTGCGCGCGCTGCTGCGGTGTCAGTTTGAGCATCGCACGGTCATAGATCGGCGGCTTTCGCGCGCGAATCCGTGCCTCACGCTTGGAGGCAAGTTCCTGCTCGCTCTCGAAACACGGATACAGCCGCCCGGTGGCCTTGAGATGTTCAATCGCCAGCGCGTAACGGTCCAGCCGGTCCGACTGCCGCACGAATTCATCCCATTCGATGCCCAGCCATTGCAGGTCCGCCTGCAATGCCGTGACATATTCCTCCTTGGAACGTGCCACGTCGGTATCATCGATACGCAGAAGGAACCGCCCACCATAATGGCGGGCATACAGGGCGTTGGCGATGGCCTGCCGGGCGTTGCCAACATGGATCAGTCCGGTCGGACTGGGCGCAAAACGGAGTTTCATGCGCCCTTTATGCGGTGATCGCGTGGGAAAAACCAGTCACCAGATGCACCATCACACCCAGGACGCGCCATATGGCGAAAGGGCTTAATCCGCGTCGTCGTCCTCTTCCGCCCGGCGGGGGTCAAGCGCACGCCAGTCGCGTTCCATGGCGGATGCACGATGGGCGGCAAAATCGTCGAGTTCATTGGCCGAACGCCAGCCATTTTCACCGGCTTCCAGCACCTCCGCGTCCTCGCCATAGGCAAACCATGCCTGCAGCACTTCTTTGGGCGAAAGGCCCGCGCTGCGGCAGCGTTCGATGCTGTCACGGACATAGGCACGGGCAAAGGCATTGGCGTGGATCAGGTCGGGAAAACCGTCCACCTCCTCCACGATATTATCCTCCGCACCACCGGACAGGTCGATGATACGCACACGCCAGCCCCCTTCGGGAGCAAATAGGTTTTCCGACACGATCAGGCCTTTCGTTGGAATCAACGGCGAACCGGGGCATGAATGCCCCGTCCCGCCGGTCAGGAATGGCGCACCGTATCGCGCCCGCGCGCATGACGCAGCAGGAATTCCCGCCCGACCTTTACGCGCGGTTCCCCGTCATAGGCGACGATATCGGCCGTGGCATAGGTTTCGGACCAACGATCGGGGATGAACGACCCCGTGCCGATCACATCCACCGGTGCGTGCGCATCCGCCATGCTGAGGCATTTTTCCACGCTGAAGCCCGAAGATGCGACGATGCGCACATGTGGGAAGCCCGCAGCGTCCAGCACCTCGCGCATGCGCCAGATCGCGGCGGCCGATACCCCGGTGCCGACGAGATAGCGCAGCTCCTTGTCCGACCGGTAACGCCGGATCGTGCCCGGCGTATTGCGTTCCAGCGCGGCATACGATCCCTGCGGGTCCAGCCCCTCCAGAAAACGGCCACCATGGGTATCCAGACGCACACTCAGCCGTCCCGCCGCCGCAAGGTCTGGAAACCGGCGACAGACCTCCAGCGCATCCGTCAGTTCCCGCCCGAAATAATCCACCAGCACCACAAGGTCCGAATCGGGATAGACGGTATGGAACATCTCCGCCGCGCGCAGGGTGGACCCGGCATAGCCGATCAGCGCATGCGGCATCGTGCCAAGGCCGAAGGCCGTGTCGAAATAGGGCGCGGTGGCGTCATTGGCCCCGCCGATGAAACCCAGCGCACCTTCGGCCTGCGCCGCCCTGCTGCCGACAGACGCGCCATAGGCCATCTGTACCTGCATCTCATACCCCGCGCAGTGCCGCGCCTCCATCGCCATGAAGCGCACGTTCGGCAGTGCCAGCGCCATCTGGTACGCATTGTGCGCGGCCACACAGACCGGCCCCAACTGTTGCAGCAGCAGGGTTTCAAGATCCGCAAGGTGGGCGAACGACCCCGTGACATAGGCCAGGGGTTCCCCCGCGCCCACCCATGTCCCTTCGGGGAATATCACGTCACACGTGACCACAATCCCGCGCGCACGGGCAACCTGCATCAGCCAGTCGGTCATCAGCCGCGGGGCGGAGACGACGGGCCGGCGCAGGAACAGCGCATAGGTAACGGTGCAGTCCCCGAAATGGGAGACGATTTCACGGGTGCGGTTGAAATAGGCATCGGTGCGCGCCGTTATGGCCGCACCATCCGGCACCCCGTAAAGAGGGGAAGCACATGTCCCGCCCGGCAGGCCGCCATCCCCGTGGCCCTCCCCGGGTGAAGACGCGTCATGGTCGGGACTGGACATGTTTCCTCCGTCAATGCCGCCATTGTGGCGGGGCTTTACTTTTCCCCGGCGGGCACGCGGTGCAGGCGGGTCTTGAGTTCCTCCGCAAGGCGGAACGCCATTTCCAACGACTGCTCGGCGTTCAGGCGCGGGTCGCAGAATGTCTCGTACCGCTCGCCAAGGTCATCCTCGGTCAGGCACTGCGCGCCGCCGATGCACTCCGTCACGTTCTGGCCGGTCATTTCGAAATGCACGCCGCCGGGGAAACCGCCCTCGGCCTCGAACACGTCGAAAAAGCCCTTTACTTCCGCCAAGATGGCGTCGAACGAGCGGGTCTTTACCCCATTCGTCGTCGAACTGGTATTGCCGTGCATCGGATCGCACAGCCATGTGACCGTCCGTCCCGTCGCCTGCACCTTGCGCAGAAGCTGCGGCAGGTGGTCGCGCACCTTTGTCGCCCCCATGCGCGAGATGAGCGAGATGCGCCCCGCCTCGTCCGTGGGGTTGAGGATATCGAGCAACTGCTCCAGGTCCTCGATGCCCGTGGTGGGGCCGACCTTGATGCCGATCGGGTTGCGCACGCCACGCAGGAATTCCACATGCGCGCCATCGGGCTGGCGTGTGCGGTCACCGATCCATACGAAATGCGCAGAGCAGTCGTACCATTCCCCCGATGTCGAATCGATACGTGTCATCGCCTGCTCATACCCCAGCAGCAGCGCCTCGTGGGAGGTATAGAACTCCGTCTCGTCAAGCTGGGGGGTTGACGCGGTCGTCAGGCCGCACGCCGCCATGAAGTCCAGTGTTTCGCCAATACGTTCGGCAAGCTGCCCGTACCGCTGCGCCATGGCTGAACGTTCGACGAAACCGAGGTTCCAGCGATGCACCTCATGCAGGTTGGCATAGCCGCCACCCGCGAACGCGCGCAGCAGGTTCATCGTGCCCGCTGACTGGAAATATCCGGTTTCCATGCGCAACGGATCGGGAATGCGCGATTCGGCGGTGAACGCCGCGCCGTTGATATTGTCCCCGCGATAGGACGGCAACGTCACGCCATCACGTGTTTCGGTGTCCGACGAACGCGGCTTTGCATACTGTCCGGCCATACGGCCCAGCTTGATGACCGGGACCTTGGCGCCGAATGTCAGCACGACCGCCATCTGCAACAGCACGCGGAAGGTGTCGCGCACGATGTCGGCGGTGAATTCACTGAAACTTTCGGCACAGGCCCCACCCTGCAGGACGAACGCCTCCCCCCGCGCGGCCTGTGCCAGATGGGATTTCAGGCGGCGCGCTTCACCTGCGAACACCAGCGGCGGGTAACGGCGCAGCCGCTCTTCCACCGCCTCCACCGCCGTGGGATCGGGATAGGTCGGCACCTGCCTGATGGGAAACGACCGCCAGCTTCCGGGCGTCCAGTTCTGCCGCGCGGTGCTGTTTTTCATGTGCGTCGCACTCATGGGTCGTGTCCTGTGTCCTCTGGTCAAAACGATATTCACCCCTGGGCGCGGATCTGCCATCCGCCTGCCTGCCCACAGGGGGTTGCCTTTATGTCTAAAAAACCCCCGCTGGCAAAGCATCTTGTTATGCCGGGGGCATATTCGCTGTTATTATATGTCCCGCATGGCGTTGCCCGATCGCCACATCATGCGGGTCAATGCATCATTGACGGTCGCATTATCGCCCGGTTCGTTCCATATGACACATCAACATGGATGGCCTGCTGCCACGTGACTTACGCCGCGTGGCGGGAATTGGCATTGTAATGGCCGAAAGCGGAAGGAAACCGAACCATGCTCATGTCGCGTGGAAAACTCATGACAGCACTTGCCGCGGGGCTGTGCCTGGTCAGTGTCAGCGCCAACGCCGCCCCCGGATCATCGGACCAGGATTCCGGATCGGACAACAGCAACGACCGCATGACCGTCCATGGTCAACGCGGCCACCTGCCCCCCGGTTATCAGGATGCGCCGTCGATGGAACTGAACCATGGTCCCGACCCCGACCATGCCGAACATGTCCATCGTGATTCCGTCACCGGGACCGACCTGTCGCGCTTTGGCTCTTCCTATCAGGCCAGCGGCATCAACGGCGACGGGCAGCTTGGTGATTCCACCGGCAATGGCTGGGTCGCGCCACGCTAACTGCCCTTTTGCACATCCGTCGGGTCACAAGGGCCGGACGGATGTCGGCTATGCCGGGGTATGCGGCGTCTCGCGCGTGCGGGTGCGCATGGTCACGAATTCCTCGGCCGAGGTCGGATGAATGCCGATCGTGCGGTCCCAGTCCTGTTTGGTCAGCCCGGCCGTCACCGCAATCGCGAGTCCCTGCATGATTTCCGGCGCGTCATCACCCAGCATGTGCGCCCCCACGACCTTCTGGCTGGCCTGATCCACCACCAGCTTCATCACCGTACGCTGCGGGCTGCCGCCCAGGGTGTTGCGCATGGGGCGAAAACGGCTGAGATAGATGTCCACCGCGCCATTCCGGGCGGCCTCCTCCTCCGACAGGCCGACGCTGGAGGCGGGCGGGCTGAAGAATACGGCCTTGGGCGTCGTGGCGAATGACCATTCACGCACGCTGTCGGCAAACAGGTGATCCGCAAGGATGTGACCTTCCGCGATCGCAACCGGCGTCAGGTTCAGACGGTTGGTCACATCGCCAATGGCATAGATCCCCTCCACCGAGGTCTGGCTGTGACGATCCACCACGATCCGCCCGCCCGATACCGTCCTGACCCCGACCTCTTCCAGCCCGAGCTGCGCGACCTTGGGTCGCCGTCCGGTGGCGAAAAAGACGCAGTCCGTCTCAATCGGGTCGCCATGGTTGAGGGTGACGACAAAACCGCCATCCGCACGGCGTTCAATCGCGGTGGGGGTGGTGCCGCGATGCTGCCTGATGCCACGCAGGTCGATGGCCTCGTGCAGGGCGGCGCGCAGGTCGGCATCGAACCCGCGCAATGGCTGGTGCGGGCGGTAGACAAGGTCAACGGTGGACCCCAGCCCCGCAAAGATCCCCGCGAATTCCACCCCGATATACCCCCCACCGACAATGCAGACCCGTTCCGGGCGGCGTGGCAGGTGAAAGGCCTGATCGGAGGTGATGGCATGTTCAATGCCGGGAAGATCGGGGACGAACGGCGTTGATCCCACCGCGATCACGATCCGTCGTGCCGTAATGCGACGCGGGGCGGCATCGGGATCAAGCGCGGACGGGCCGATGGAAAGGGTATGCGCATCCTCCAGCCGGGCATGGCCGGTAAATAACCGCACACCGGCATTTTCCAGCATGGAGACATAAATGCCATTCAGGCGCGAGATCTCACGGTCCTTGGCGGCGATCAGCGCGGCCCAGTCATGATGCCCCGGCTGCGTATCCCAGCCGAATCCGTGGCTGTCGCGCACATCCGCACCATATGTGCTGGCCTGCACCATCAGCTTCTTTGGCACGCAGCCAAGATTGACGCAGGTGCCACCCCAATGGCTGCTTTCGGCCACGCCGACACGCGCCCCATGGGATGCGGCGATACGCGCGCACCGCACCCCACCGGACCCCGCGCCAATCACAAACAGATCAAAATCATACGCCATGGAAACCGCCGCATCCCGTTACCTGAAAAGACCGATCCGGGGGAAAGCCCCCGGAAACATCCTGTCATCATCAGGAAAGTCTTTGGTGAAATTTTTCCCGGAAAACCCTCGAAAGACGCCACCGGTTTTCAGGGCCGGGACCAGATCCGAAAACATGTTTTTCATCCGGGACGCTTTTTAACACAGCCCCAGCCATGGCCGGGTTTTACGGCCGTGCACACAACACGCGCCCGCCCGCGCCACCGGAGAGCACCATGGCATCACAGGATGCCCGGCCATAACCACGACCATTCCCGCCCCCAGATCGCATGCAACGGGCAGGAAGGTCGCGGCCTGCGTTCAATCAACGTTCAGCAAATGCCTTTTCAACGACATAGGCGCCAGGGCGGGAGTTATTGCCCTCGTCAAAACCACGTTCCTGAAGCATTTTCTCCGTATCCGCCAGCATCTCCGGCGAACCGCAGATCATGACGCGGTCATGTTCGGGGTCCAGTTCGGGGATATTGAGATCCGTGAAGATCTTGCCCGTCTCGACCAGCTTGGTGATGCGATCGGTCACGGCGAACGGCTCACGCGTGACGGCGGGGTAATACAGCAGCTTGCCCGACACATCCTCGCCAAGGAACTCGTGCTGCGGCAGTTCATGGCGGATATGGTTGGAATAGGCCAGCTCGCCCGAGACACGGACCGTATGGCTCAGGATCACATGCTCATACCGCTCATAGCATTCCGGGTCCTTGATAAGGCTCATGAACGGGGCAAGGCCCGTGCCCGTGGACAGGAAATACAGGTTGCGGCCCGGACGCAGGTTATCCAGCAGCAGCGTCCCCACCGGCTTGCGCCCGATCAGGACCTTGTCCCCCACCTTCACATGACGCAGGCGCGAGGTCAGCGGGCCATCGGGCACGGCAATGGACAGGAATTCGAGGTTGTCCTCGTAATTCGCGCTGGCGATGCTGTAGGCACGCAACAGCGGCTTTCCCTCAACCTCGATCCCGATCATCGCGAACTGCCCGTTTTCAAAACGCAGGGCGGGGTCGCGCGTCGTGGTGAAGGAAAACAGGCGATCGGTCCAGTGATGGACCGTCAACACCGTTTCCGCGTTCAGGTGGCCATATTCCTTGACCGGCGGGGCAAGGTGATAAACACCCGGCTGCCCCTCCACCGGCGCCAGTCCGGACGGGACAGCATCAGCGGCGGGCGTGATCAACGTATCCGACATAAGGTCATTATTCTCCCGACTGACGCGGACGCGCGACAGGTTCCCCTGTCATATGCGTCCGGCGACAATTTTTCCAAGGCGGGAATGTTTAGGCTTCTGACGCGTTGTGTTCCAGCATAAACCTGCATAAATCGCCGCGAAGGAAGCAGAATTGCGTCTGATGCGACCCAGCCGCCGTCATGCAATGGACGGTTTTCGCCCCACCCGACGCGGGCCAGGGCGCGAATTGAGTGCCCTTCGCCGTGTACGGGACATTGTCGTGCGCCCCCGGATGACGCACATAGGCAGGCATGACATCTGATCTTCCCGCCCGTGCGGCGCCTGCCCTGATCGCCATGGACGCGGCCATCGCGGCCACCGGCCTGAATGTGGAAACCCGCGAACGCCAGAAGCTGGAGCGCATCATCGCGCGCCTGCTGCAACCGGGGGCGGAACATATCGACGCGGACACGTTCCGCACGGCGCTGTGTACATTGCGGCGCAAGCCGTGGGGATCGCGCCTGATGGACATGACCCGCCGCGCGGGGCAGGTCTGGGTCACGCGTGCCGATGCCGAAAGCGCGGCCAGCACACTTGACGACCCCGAACCCGACGACGCCCGCCTGCTGGCCGCGCTGCGCCCGGTGCTGCGCGCGCGCCTGCGCGATCAGGGCGACAGCGCGCGCGCGGCGGTGG
>NZ_BANE01000218.1 GCF_000964405.1 Novacetimonas hansenii JCM 7643 | reverse complement strand
TTTCGATCAAAAGGCGGCACCCAAAAACTTTTATTTTTTATCAATGAGTTGTTTTCAAACAATCTCTCAGAAATGCAGCCAAATACTTTCATCCATAAAAAGCATATCCTTACGGCTGCATCCCATACAATCCGATCTCCAGATGCTTCCCCGTGGAATAATTCAGCCCGCTGGCCATCCCCAACCGTCGGACATGCAGGCCATCATGTTCCAGTCCACCTTCAAACGCGGGTAGATCCTTTGACCCCACCAGCACCAGCGCACATTTCCCATGCTGATGCAGGAAACCCGCCGCCAGTTCCGGTCGCATCAGCTTCGTATCCTGCCCCAAAAGGAAGACAAGACTTGGCTCTGAATCCGAAACCGACGCCACCATCGTGGTGGGACAGGGACGGTGCGCCGCCACCAGTGTCGCCAGACGGGGGCTCAACCAGATCGTCTCCAGCCGGGGAATGACGGCAAGGAACAGGCCCACATGGATGATGACAGCCGCCGCCACCGACGCCATGGCCGCCTGAAGCACCGCGCCACGCACCAGCAGCAACGCCGCCGCCATCAACAACGGCAGCGCCCCTGCCGTGATCGTCATGGCGGCAGGCGACATGATGCCCTCCATCCGCCACAACAGGACCGGTCCCGCCAGCGCAAGGACAGAACCCACACCCAGCCAAACCACGCCATAGGCCAGTAACAGCCCCCGCCCCCACAGGGAATGCGGCCACCGCCAGCCCTGGGGCATGGTCACGATCGCCGCCGCCGTCAGGATGGCGATGGCGGGATAGGTCGGCAGTACATAATGCGGCAGCTTGGTCGCAATCGCCTCGAACACCAGCCAGTGCGGCACGATCCAGCAGATCAGGAACCGCACCGGTGGCTGGTGCCGCTGCTGCCACACGAAGGGAAGCGCCATCGCTGCGAACAAAGAGCCGGGCCAGAACGCAATAGCAAATACCAACAAGTGATAGCCGGGCGGCAAGCCATGGGATTCCTGCCCGCTGGCAACCTTGCCAAGGAAATTATGTCCCACCGCGCGACTGTAGAAATCGCCATGACTGACCACGCCAATCGCCACGCACCACGGCACGACAATCGCCAGCATCACCCCCCATCCCCACGCCGGACGCAGGCGACGCCACCAGTCAGTACGCCGCTCAATCAGGGCAAGGGCGATCGGTGTGCCAAACCCCGGGATCAGCACCACTGGCCCCTTGAGCATTAACCCGCATCCCAGTGCCGTCCAGTACAGCAACGCCGCAGCAAGAGGCGTCGGCACGTCACGCTCCCGATCCAGATAGGCACGCAGTAACCCACATTGCGCCAGCAGGATTGACAGCAGCAGCGTCGTATCGATGGTCGCCATACGCCCTTCGGCCGTCATCAACACCGACACCGCCAGCAGCGCCGCCGCCAGCAGGCCACAGATGGGACCAAACAGGGTCGCCCCCATCCATGCCGTCAACACACCAGCCGCCGTTACCCCCAAAAGGGAGGGAATACGGTACGGCCACGTTGCATGGGCATCGCGCATGCCCGTCAGGCTGACAGCCGCAGCCTCCAGCCAATAGATCCCGGCCGGTTGCAGATAGCGCGGCTGATCCAGAAAGCGCACATCGACGTAATCGCCGCTGTGGAGCATCTGGGCCGTTGCTTCCATATAACGGGGTTCATCACGATCCAGTGGCGGCAGTGACGCGCGACCAGGCAGGAACAGGACAAAGATCGAGACAGCGACAATAATATAATGGCGCAGCGTCAGGCGTGTCATCGCACCGCCCTCTCAGAGATTGTTTGGAAACAAATCATTGATAAACAACAAGAAAAGTTTTTGGGTGCCGCCTTTTGATCGAAAAAGGCAGCCTCTTCTGAAGCTTTTTAGAAAAAGCTTCACCAAAAACCTTTATAATTTCAGTCTGTTATCGCGCCTGACTTTTCAAACAACCTCTCAGCGTTCGGTAATATGATCCGGGATCCTGGCGCGGTTGTTCAGCCACATGACACCAAGAACGTCACGAATCCCGACCAGCGCCCGATTGAGGTTCGTGTATTTCGACTGCCCATGCAATCTGCCGCGATGCCCGACCGGCGTGCAGACCAGCGGCACGCCATGACGGCCCATCAGGGACGGCAGGAAACGATGCAATCCCTCAAACTGTGGCAGGCGCAGGAAATCCTGCCGTAGGAACAGTTTCAGAGGCGCCCCCGTATCGGGACACCCGTCATCAAGCAGGCGGCTGCGCAATCCATTGGCAAAGCGTGTTGCCACCCGTCGCGACAGGCGATCCTGCCGCTTGGCACGCACGCCAACCACCAGCGGCGCCCGCCCGGGGGCCTGCTGCGCCAATTCAAACATACGAATGAATTCGAAGGGGTTATCCTGCCCATCACCGTCAAGTGTAGCGACCCACGCCCCGCGCGCGGCCTCGATCCCCGTCCGCAATCCTGCGGATTTGCCCAGGCGGCGATCATGGGAAAGAATCCTGAGTTGGGGCAGGATGCCTTCAGCCCGGACAGCCATCAGAAGGGCAAGGGTATCATCCGTGCTGCCATCATCTACAAAAATGACTTCAGCAGGGGGCAGTTGTGCCAAAGCGTCGGCCAGTTCAAGACAGACGGGACGAATATTCGCCGCTTCGTCAAGAACAACCGACACAATGGACAGGACGGGCGTATCGTCCTTATGGGGGGTCGGAGAACTCAGCGTTCCGCCACCCGGTTCAGGCTGCGCGATGGGACAGGGCCGAAGGAAGCCCCGAAATGGCACTGTCAATCAGGCTTTTGTCCCCATCGGCAGATAACGACGCCGCCAATGTTTCCCGCGTGGCCTGCATCGCGATGTCGATGGCGGCTTCACGCACTTCACGGATTGCCCCACGCTCGGCTGCGGCAATGCGGTCGCGGGCCATCTGTTCGCGACGACGTGCGATATCATCGGCATCCTGGCTGGCCTGTGCCGCAATACGGGCGGCTTCCTGCAGGGAATGTTCGACCATTGCACGGGCTTCCGCCAGCGCGGCTTCACGCTCCCGCGTGGCATCCTCAAGCATCTGCTCCGCTTCGCGGCGCAGGCGCGCGGCTTCATCAAGGTCAGCACGAATCTTCTGCGCGCGTGCATCAAGCGCAGCGCTCAGTGGACGCCACAACTTTGCGCCGAACAGGATGAAGAACAGGAAGAAGGCAACAGCCGACCAGAAACGGGGCTCATGCAACATGACTACGGACCTGTCTGTAGAGGGGGCCCATTAAAAACCACGGGCCGTCGCGACACCATCAACCTTGGACGTTACCACGTCCAGAGGGGCCGAAATGCCGGATATCTGATGGATCAGGGCTTCTGCCGTATCGGTGGAAATCTGCCGCAGCGACCCCAGTGCCGTTTCACGGGCAAGGGCAACGCGGGCTTCCGCCTCACGGATTTCGGCACCCAGTCGCGTATTCATTTCCTGCGCCTGCTTTTCAGCAGCGGCACGGGCTTCTTCCACGACCTTGTCAACATTGGCCTGCGCCTCTGCCATGGCGTCCTTGCGGGCCTGGCGAAGTTCCGCCACCGCATCATCGGCACGGGACTTGGCCTTATGCGCGATCTCAAGGTCATTCTCGATCGTCTGGCGACGAAGGCTCAGGACCTTTTCGACCTTCGGCAGGGCCGAACGGCTCAGCAACAGGTAAAGGATGAGGAAGATGCCCGCACCCCACACCACCTGACCGATGACGTAGGGATTGCCGAAATCAAGCTGGGGCATACCCTCGGCGCGTGCGCCAGGTGCAACCATGGCCATCAATGGCAGGGCCAGCACGGGTGCCGCCGCGCGCGACGCCACCCTGCGGATGTTTTTATACACCGTGGAACGCACCACGCACCCCTCCTGTATCAGACGAACAGGATCAGGAACGCAATCAGCAGCGCATACAGGGCGACGGCTTCCGTCAGGGCAAAGCCCAGCATGCCGAGGCCGAACACGTGCGGACGTGCGGACGGGTTGCGCGCGATGCTGCTGACCAGCGTGGAGAAGATGTTACCCAGGCCAATGCCCACGCCAGCGAGGGCGATAACGGCGATACCGGCACCAATTTCACGGGCGGCTGCGATATCCATGTCAGTTTTTCCTTGTTTCAGACGTTCTGGATGAAATGACGGAAGATGGTGGCCCTCAGTGGGCCACGGCCTCCCGCAGATAGATGCAGGTGAGAATGGCAAACACATAGGCCTGCAGTGCGCCCACCAGCAATTCGAGAGCCATCAGCGCGACATTGATGACGATCGGTCCCACGGCGATGACATCGCCAAACAGGCCCAGACCAGCCAGCATGATCGTGAAGGCGGCAAACATGTCGAACATCACGTGACCGGCGACCATGTTCGCAAACAGACGGATCGACAGGCTCACGGGACGGGAAAGGAAAGAAAGGATCTCGATCGGGATCAGCAGCGGCGCCAGCGCCTTGGGCGCACCGGCGGGCATGAAATGGGCGAAGAACTTCGCCCCCTGCACCTTCAGCGACACGATGATCGAGAGACAGAACACCATCAGCGCCAGCGCCAGGGTCACGGCGATATGGCTGGTGAAGGCAAAAGAGAAAGGCAGCAGGCCAAGATAGTTACCCGCGAGGATGAAGAAGAACAGGGTGAACACGAACGGGAAGAACGCGCGTCCCTCCGAACCGATCGTGTCAACGGCCATGTTGTAGATGAAGTCATAGCAGATCTCGGCCGCGGCCTGCAGGCGACCGGGCACCACGGCTGCGGGGCGCATCCCGACATACAGGAACGCCAGCACGATGACGGATGCCACAATCATCATCAGCGGCGACTGGCTGAATCTGAGGGACTCCCCAAGAGCGCCCAGAACAGGATGGAGCTCGAACTGACCGAGCGCGTCGATGGATGATCCGGCCGCCAACTTCGTTCTTCCCTAAAATATCTCTGCCCGGTTCCCGATCAGGAACCCGAATCGCCATCCGTTATGGCATCGGGCCTGACAAGACGCCAGACATTAAGCACACCTGCCGCACCGCCGAGAAGCGAGAACAGAACAAGAAACACCGCCCGCAGGTGCAACCAGTGATCCAGCCCCCAGCCAATGCCCACCCCCACAATAAGGGCCGACACCAGTTCGGTTCCCGCACGGAGCATAAGCCCCAGTTCCGAAAACCCCCGTCCCGTGTCCTTCGCCTGCGCTGCATTTTCCGGCTTTTCCAGCCGGGTCCGTGCCGCGTGCAGGCGTTGGTCAAAGGACGTACCGGATGGATCTTTGTCCGTGTCCATTTTCGCACCTCCCGATGGGTGCAGGCGCTAGCTAACGATGCTGCAATAACCTGTCAAGCAAGCGTCGTCCAGCAAAGCATGACAATATTGGGTCAGTGCATGAAAACATGGCATTTTCGCCTGTCCAAAACAGGAGAAAACCAAAACTTATTCCGCGGACGTGTCGCTGCCAGGAATCCGGTCATAGGCGGCACTTCCGGGGAAGGCACCTGGCGGCGGTGCATCGGCTGGCACAATGTGGATCGCCTGATTGACATCCGGCCCGATCTCACGCGCGTTGATCGCCGTGCCGCGCCCGCCATTCACGCCGGTACCAATTGCATGCAGCGTGGCCCCCGGACGCAGCCAGTTGGTAAGGCGCACAGCATTGGCGCGCCCCACGTAAACGAGCGAATGGTCACGCATCACCACACCCTGCACCGCGCCGGTGATATCATAAAGCTGCGCCAGAACAGTCCCGTCCACCGCCACATCGGGACCGATATTGGAGGGCGGCAGGGCTGTTTCCGATCCCGGCTCATCCGCGATCCGGCGGCCACGCGGCCCGCTGATGGCATAGGCGCGCACGATCGGGTGGACACGCCCCTTCAGGCCGCTGATGCTGACCTGTTCCCCCGGACGCACGACCTGCGTCGCGGCGTCGCCCAGACGATGCGGGCACAGCACCTGCGTCCCGTCGGACAGCAGCAGTCCCGCCACGTCGCCGGTGCTGGTCAGCAGGTACTGCGCCACCGTCCCCGTCACAACCGGCAGGGGGGAATAATCGAATGCCGAGGTCGCCTGCACCTGCGAAGGCTGAGTGGCAGGGGCGGCGGGTGTCGCCGCCGGAGCATGCTGAGCCTCCGCCGCGGGCTTGGACGCGGCGATGGCCGGTGCGCCCGCGAGGCTGGCCACAAGGCCGAGCGCCGCTGTCACATAAAGGGGGGAACGCCGATGAATATGCATGCCGGATCTCGTCTTTCGTCTGCATCCACCGGCCTGTCGCGATGCCGGGGCGGTGTCTAGTGATATCCCTCGCCCCGCGACAGGCAAGTCCCCGTGATGTGGGATCAGTGCCGGAAATGGCGCATACCTGTGAAGACCATCGCGATCCCCGCCTTGTCGGCGGCGGCGATGACCTCATCATCACGGATGGACCCGCCCGGCTGGATCACCGCGACAGCGCCCGCCGCGATCGCGGCCTCAAGCCCGTCCGCGAACGGGAAGAACGCGTCCGAGGCCACCACGCTGCCCTGTGTCAGGGGCTGCGCCTCGCCCGCCGCCTTCGCCGCGTCAGCACTCTTGCTCGCCGCGATGCGGGCCGAGTCGACACGGCTCATCTGGCCAGCGCCGATGCCCACCGTCGCCTGATCCTTGACGTAGACGATGGCATTCGACTTCACGTGCTTTGCTACACGGAATGCGAATATCAGGTCTGCCATTTCCGCATCTGTCGGGGCGCGCTTGGTCACGACCTTCAGGTCCGCGCGGTCCACACGTCCATTGTCGCGTGTCTGCGCCAGGAAACCACCGGCCACCGAACGCACGACAATGCCGGCAGCCGTGGGATCAGGCAGCGCACCCGTCAGCAGCAGGCGCAGGTTCTTCTTCTTCGCGAGGATGGCGCGTGCTTCCTCCGTCGCGTCGGGAGCGACGATGACCTCCGTGAAGATGGTGGCGATCTTTGCCGCCGCTTCGGCCTCCAGCGGGCGGTTCAGCGCGACGATGCCGCCAAATGCCGAAACCGGATCACATTTCAGGGCCTTGTCCCAGGCCTCGGCCTGCGTCGCGGCGACGGCGATGCCGCACGGGTTGGCATGTTTGACGATGACGATGGCGGGGTCGGTGAACTCGGCCACCGCCTCGAACGCGGCGTCAGTGTCGTTGATGTTGTTGTACGACAGCGCCTTGCCCTGGATCTGGCGCGCGGTCGCAACGCCCGGACGGTTGGTGCCGTCGGTGTAGAACGCCGCCTTCTGGTGCGGGTTCTCGCCATAGCGCAGGCTTTCGCGACGCACACCCGCCACCGTCATGCGCGCGGGCAGCAGGTCGTCGCGCTGTCCGGCGAACCACTGCGCGATCGCGGCGTCATAGGCAGCCGTGCGGGCATAGGCCGCACCTGCCAGCCCCCGGCGCTGCGACAGCGTGGTGCCACCTTCGCCAAGGGCGGTGATGATATCGGCATATTGCGCCGGATCGGTTAGGACCGCGACATGGTCATGGTTCTTTGCCGCAGCGCGGATCAGGGCCGGACCGCCGATATCGATGTTTTCGATGCAGTCTTCGGCACCCGCGCCGGACGCCACGGTGGCCTCGAACGGATACAGGTTGACCGCCACAAGGTCGATCGGCGCGATCTTGTGCTCTTCCATCTGGCGCAGATGTTCGGGCAGGTCGCGACGGCCGAGGATACCGCCATGGACCTGTGGCACCAGCGTCTTCACCCGGCCGTCAAGGATTTCAGGGAATCCCGTATGTTCGGACACGTCCTTGACCGGGATACCTGCTTCGCGCAGCGCACGGGCTGATCCACCGGTGGACAGGATCTCCGCCCCATGGGCGACAAGCGCGCGACCAAGATCGAGCAGGCCGGTCTTGTCCGAAACGGAAATCAGGGCGCGCCGCACCGGCACAGGCGTCTGGGGGGCCATCACAGTGACCTTTCACTTTAAACCGCGGGACGATCCGAACATGGATCTGATGGGGGTGATTAATCCAACCCCGCCTTTTTGAGCAATAACCGAAATGACGGAACCGGTGGCCTTATGACATCAGGGCCGCACGGATCCGCGCAACCGTGGCGGCCTCCCGTGATAGCGGCGCAGCATCGAGCGACACAGCCGCGCGCACCGACATGCTGTTGACCAGCACAACCGCCTCCGCCGCCAGCAGGTCCGCACGTGTCAGGGCCCGTTCACGCGCAAGGCGCATGTCCAGCAGCACGGAACGTGCAATGCCGGGCAAAGCACCTTCGGCCACGGGCGGAGTCAGCAGCATGCCATCGCGCTGGATCAGCAGGTTACTGGCGCTTGCCTCGGCCACGCGCCCCGCCATATTGAGCAATACGGCCTCAGTCCCGCCGCGCTGGCGTGCTTCCATCAATGCGAGGATATTGGGTAGGTAATTCAGGGTTTTGGCCCGCGACAGGGGGCTGGTTTCATCACGACGCATACGGCTGATGACCAGATGCGCATCAGGCATGGGGACAGCGGCAGGCGGAAACGGCACGATCATGATGGTCGGGGCCGCACCTTCGGGTGGCAACAGGCCACGCGGGCCGCATCCGCGCGTGATGGTCAGACGCAGCGACCCCGCCTGCATCGCGTTATCGGTGATGACACATACCAACGCCGCCTCGACCTGTTCCCGCTCAGGTGACGGGATCATCAAGGTTTCCAACCCTGCATAAAGGCGCGCCATGTGCCGTTCCAGATGGACGATGCGGCCTGCCTGCACACGCATGGTCTCGAACACACCATCACCGAGCAGAAGCCCACGATCAGCGGGATCAATCCGCACCGCATCCCGATCCTGCATGGCCCCGTTAAACCACAGGCGCTCAGTCATGCTCTTTTTCCCCGGATGACGTATTGCCAAACACCGACAGAAGGGCGGAAACCTTCAGGCACATTTCCTCATATTCCTTCTGTGGATCTGAAAGTATCGTAATCCCGCCACCCGCGGCCGCACATATTCCCGCCCGTGTCATGACAAGGGTGCGGATGATGACCGAACTATCCATCGCCCCATCCCCACCGATACGGAAGACTACCCCACAATAGGGTCCCCGCGCCGAACCCTCCAGTTCATCAATGATCTGCATGGCGCGATGCTTGGGCGCGCCAGTTACGGAACCGGGCGGCAGCGTCGCACGCAGCAGGTCGATGGCATCATGACCGGGCAGCAGGGTTGCCTGCACCTCCGACACCAGATGGTGGACATGGGTGAAATGTTCCACGTTAAACAATTCCGGTACGCTGACACTGCCGATCCGTGCGAGTTGCCCAAGGTCATTGCGCATCAGGTCCACGATCATCAGGTTTTCGGCGCATTCCTTCTCATCCAGACGCAGGTCCTGCGCACGTTGCCGGTCACGCACGGGATCTGGATCTCGTGGCGCCGTCCCCTTGATCGGACGGGTGCGCATGACACCATGCACGTCGAGGGCGACAAACCGTTCCGGTGATGCCGACAGAAGGGCAAAGTCCGAACCACATGACAAGAACGCCCCGAATGGCGCCGCAGAGGTGACGCGCAACGCGCGATAGGCCGCAATGGGAGATAATCCGGGCGGCCTTGCCCCCCACATGCGCGCGGTGATGTTCACCTGAAAGATATCACCTGCCGCAATATAATCACACGCTTGCGCCACCGCCCGGCGGTATCCCCTGGCCGAACGCTCCATGGTAAACTGGATATCGGGCATTTTTGGAAGAGGTACGTGGGCGACAACCCGCCCCCACAGGTCCATGACCTCCCGTCGGCGTCGCGCCATGACATCGGGCGTCCCATACCCGGTCAGCCATACCCGCCGTTCAAGGCGATCCATGATAATGGCATGGTCATAGATACCGGCCGCGAATTCAGGCTGCTGCGGGTCAGGATCGTGCCGCGTGGACAGGCCATGCGTCCTCTGCCCGAACCGATAATCCGCAAACCCGATGGCCCCACCGACAAACGGCATTCCATCAGGGCATGCAAAGGCGGGAATCAGGCCACGCAATATCTCCAGCGCATCCCCCGCCTGTTCGCGCCTGTCCACGAAACATCGTCCCGCATGAGCCTCCACCACATGTACGGGATCACGGCATAGGATTGTCCAGCGCCCACGCGGCATGATCTCGCTGCCACTGTCCAGACAGGCCAACCATGGCTCCCCCTCCAGCACGGCCAGAACATCGCCCATATCATGCCATGGCAGTTGATGGACATGAACGGACAAGACGGAAGATGGATCAGATTGTGTCACGGACGGAGGGAAAATCCTGCCTGCGGCCTTAGGATGCAGGGGTATCGTCTGGTTGCGTCTGGCTGCTGCCCAGACGGTTTGCAGGACGATTGGCCCAGCGCCAGCTGCTGCGCCCCTGCCGGGCCAGTTCACGGTGCATGACCACCACAGGCCATTGTCCACGCGCGAAACTGGCGGAGGGGGCATCATGCCCCTGTCCGCCCTGCGTCGGCTGCGCCCCAAGGCGCTGGGCCAATGCCTCCACCAGGGTCACGGAACGATGCCGCCCCCCCGAGCAGCCAATCGCAATCGTGGCATATTTCTTCCCTTCCTGCACGAAGCGCGGCAGCACGAGGTCCAGAAGACCGTCGATCCGGTCAAGAAAGGCCGCATAATCCGGGTCCACCTGCACATAGGCCGCGACCTGCGGATCAAGCCCCGTCAGGGCGGACAGCGAAGGATCGTAATAGGGGTTACGCAGGAAACGCGCATCGAACACCATGTCCGCTTCGCGCGGCAGGCCGGCAGGAAAGGCGAACGACATCAGGGCAACCGTCAGGCCCTCGCCACGTCCATCCTCCCACTGTCCAAAGCGCGCCTCCACAAGCTGGCGCAATTCGGGCGGTGGCAGGTCCGTGGTGTCAATCACAACGTCGGCAGCTTCCCGCAGGGGGGCCGTCAGACGGAGTTCCGCCTCGATCCCTTCCTTGACAGTGCCATGGCTGGCCTGTGGGTGCCGCCGTCGCGTGGCGGTATAACGGCGCAGCAGCACGCTTTCCTCTGCCGTGGCGTAGATCAGTTGCGCATGCAGGTGCGGATTGATCCGCAGGCGCGACAGGGCGGCAAGGACCAGGGTGGCGTCAAACCCACGTGTGCGGGAGTCCACCCCGATGGCCACCGGCTTTTCCGCGCGGGCCACAATCTCGTCCAGCATGCCAAGCGGCGGGTTGTCGATGACTTCATGCCCCAGATCCTCCAGAATTCGCAGGATCGACGATTTCCCGGCACCAGACAGCCCGGTTACAAGAAGGATGCTGCGCGGTAATGGTGAATCTTCATGCATGGGTTATGGCAGTCACATGAAATCCTGGGGAACCATCGTGCCAGCAGGGGCTGGCGTCGGATGACAGGGGTTACGATGGTGGTGCAGCGACAGCCTCCGACACAAGGATTTTCCTCTTTTTCACCACAGATGAAAAGTGGTGTCATTATCACATCTGCATTTCGTCAGGCACGTGGATGGAACCATCTTATAATATCCGGCCTTTCCATGTCACATCGAAAGGAGCGAGCGTTTAGGGCTGAAATTTATCATGGACAAAATATGACTATTTTGTGATTTTCTTCCTGATGAAAGAAACCACGCGACCAAACGAGGATATCCACATCCGCCATCTGACCGGGCAGGATCTGGCCACGGGGCAGTTTGCCCCCACAATGCTAGGCCAGTTCCGTCATGCGCTGGCACAGGGTGCGGACATCCTTGAACAGCATGGCAACAGCCTGCATGATGTTACGCGTATGGTTGTTACCCTGACAAAAACCGATGAATTCGCGTCGTGCTTTACAACACTGAACGAAGTGTTTGGCCGCACCTGTCCTGCGATGACATTCCGTCTGGTCAAAAAGCACCAGCATGCCCCCCAGTTGATCGAACTTGACCTTCTGGTTGCGATACCGGACGCCTCCCTCTGCGGTATCTGAGCCAGACTGACGCGGAACAGGGCGGATGGGACAAACAGGCATCTTTCCCTACCTCCACGCGCTATGGCCGGTTTAAGAGGAAAGATCATATTTGCGCCTTAAATAATACATATTCATTATGCAAACATCCCATCAGGCGTTTGCTGAATTTGGCGCAATTACCAGAATCCCAATAATCATAGCATCTCAATATCGCTATAATTATTTTTTAAAATACAATAAAATGGGAATTTTTTTTATAGATTTGCCTCAAATGCCACGCATTTTTAAAATGCACACCGTGTACTTGCAGAATACATATAAAATTACATTTTATGATTTTATTGCATGGCTTGCCTGCATGGCAGAAGCATCCTAGCGCATACTGCGCAATACAAAGCCGCATACCACAATCAGTCGGTGAAGAATAGGAGTTTTTGATGCGACTTCTATAGACTAATGCCCGTTTAAACCTTATAAATCCCTTGGGAGAATTCCGTTTATCATCAGGTAATATTCATTACCCTTGTAAATCCATTGGGAGCATGACCTAGTGAAATTGGCAATTTTGGCTCTAAATATGTCTGAAAGGAATGATTCCGTATGTAATGACGTTGCTCATCATTACAGAATGCTGTCATCCCAGCACCCTGCCATAAACATTGTTCGTGTATTCTCCAATAATCATAACCCCCTGGCATTTCCTGATATCCCAGTGGAAAGTGCTGACGCCTTTCACGAGTGGTTGAAGCAGGACCGGTCCATTACCGTTCTTTTCCATTATTGCGACAGCCTGACCCCTTTTGATAAATTCCTGCGGGAAGAATGTCGGCATGTGATTATCCGGTGGCACAATGCCACGCCCCCCTGGTTTACCTTTGGATTACAGAACCAGAATGCGACGCATGCCCTGCTCGGTTATGAAAACATCATTGATTTCATTAATTGCAGCCATATCCAGTTCTGGTCGAATTCGGAATTTACAAGCGATCAGCTCATCGCATTGGGGGCCGCGCCGGAACGGTGCCATGTCGTTTACCCGGCCAGTCGTTACCTGAACCTTCCTGTTCCCTTTCTGCCCCATGCGGTCGAAACAGGGACAGACGATGTCAGTAACACCGCCAATGACGCCACAATAGATCTCCTCTTCGTCAGCCGTGTTGTCGCGCATAAGGGGCATATCAACGCAATTGCCGTTGCTGATCGGGTTCAGGAACTTACCGATGCCCGTGTCAGACTGAACATTGTTGGAAAGGGTCTCGACGATCCCAATCCTTTTTCCATCCGCCTGCGCAAAATCATCAGTCAGGCAAAGTCGGAAGTCATCGTTCATGGACTTGTCTCCGATGATGCCCTGATCAATCTTTACCAGACTTCTGATGTTTTTATCTGCCTTTCAGAGCATGAAGGGTTTGGTCTTCCCGTTTTCGAGGCCATGAGGTACCGCCTTCCTGTGGTCGCCTGGGCAACAACAGCCTTTCGGGAATTACTTGCCAGGCATCCCCTTGCTTTTCCCAATTTCGATCTGAATCTTTTTGCCGCTGCGATTAACGCCCTTGCGACCCCAGGCGTAAAAAATCGTTTGCTGGAGATCCAATATGCCATTCTCCAGACCTATTCTGCTGAAATCATTGAAACCCAGGTGCGTGATGCACTGGCGGCACAGGATAAAAACAGATGGCCGCAACCAGTTCCTGATGATCTGGCGCGCCCTGCGATCCGCTACTTGCCACGTGTCGCCCATGCAATCAATACCGCGCGTAACTCTCTTTACGAATACTGTCATCAGGGCTTTGATAACAGTCTGGTCTTCGATTCCCACATCAATATTACGTCTCTTTACGATGTGCGAATGTTCAAGAATTACCTGATCCAAGATAAGGAACTCCTGAACGCCCTGACCATGCCTGTGGACGAGCCTTCCATTACCTTTGATCCCAGTGAATTTTCCATGCGTAAGGGGGTCTGGTCAGCCGCTGCCCTTATTGAAGGGGATAGCGTATCGCTACCTTCCATTGATATTGCAGCCACACACCTGATTTTTGGGCCTTACGCGCAGATGCCTGCCGGGCGTTATCGCGCCATCATGCATGCATGTATCAAGAATGATACGCCGCAGGATGTACGGTTTGAAATCGATGTAAACTCCAATAACAAACAATTAACAAGCCGTGTCCTTACCCTGTCCAACGGAACTCATGACATTAATGAACAGGTGACGTTTGAATTGACTGGCGAAGCCCCGATGGTCGAGATCAGGTTGGGTGCGTTGGCAACATTCACGGGAAATATCGTTTTTTCAGGCGCAACACTCATACAGATTGATGCCAAAAAGCAACGGCTCTCCCTATCAAAGATGAATGTCATATCCCTTAGAGCCTGATCCGAAAGTTTTTGAACAATACCAGCCTGTTG
>NZ_BANE01000219.1 GCF_000964405.1 Novacetimonas hansenii JCM 7643 | reverse complement strand
CGGCGTCTTCTGAAGCTTTTTAGAAAAAGCTTCACCAAAAACCTCTATTCTGTAAATCAAAGCCATGGTTTGCCAAAGGGCTATGCCGCCTTTTGGCGGGTGTCAGGGCAACGCTCTGAGCCTTACTTCCCCGGCGGCTGACTGTCATCCTCATCAATCATGTCCGGTGTGAATAAGGGAGTCGTCGTCGCCCCCCGTGTCGGGCCGCCGACGATGTGGCCGATAGGAGTCAGGATATCGACATGGTCACAGATGATCTTGAATACAGCGAGCAGCGGCACGGACAGGAATGCGCCACCGATCCCCCACAGCCAGTCCCAGAACATCAATGATCCCATGACCAGCACAGGGTTAAGCGTAAAGCGCCGCGCCAGCACCATGGGCGTAATCGTCTCCCCCTCCGTCAGGTGGATGCACAGATAGATCGCAGGCGGCAGGGTTGCCTGCAGGACGGAAGGGAACGTGAACAGCCCCACAAGGAAATAGATGGTGATCCCCATCATTGGTCCGATGATGGGGATATAGTTCAGCAAAAATGCCATCACCCCCCACAGCAGCGGGTTGGGCATGCCCAGCAGCCAGCATTGCAACATGTTCGCAAGACCGACGAGGAAATTGATGATCGTGATCGTTGCCAGATAGAGCGAGACATTACGTTCGATCTGATAGGCGATCTGCACGGTCCGCCGCTTGTCCGCAAAGGTGGGCATGATCTCCACAAACCGTCGCAGCAGGCTGTCCCCCTGCGCCAGCAGGAAGAACAGCATCAGGATCATGGTAAAGAACTGCCCCACAAACGCCCGCGTTCCCAGCAGCAGGGAGGAACCGAAGCTGTCGAATCCCCCGCTGGCGGGGGCTGTGGACATCACGATATGTTCGGCGTCATCGCCGCCCGCCTTGGTCGCGTGGTCAAGGTGACTGCCTGCGATGTTCATGAAACTTTCGATCCGCGCCGAGGCGGTGTTGAGCAGGTGGATCGGGCCGCGCAGGAATGCCAGGCGTTCGCCCAGTGCGTTCATCGCCTCTGGCGCGCGTTCGATCCATCCGGCTGCAGGCACCGAAATGGCGGTTCCGATTGCGCCCACGACCCCGAACACCCCAAGGATCAGCACCAGCGCCGCCAGCGGCTTGGGCAGTTTGAGCTTCAGGTGTAAAAAACGCATCGGCGATGACAGCAGCAGGTTCACCACCAGCGCCAGGATCATCGGCAGGATGATCGAAGCCGCGAAATACAGCGTATAGAACACCGCAAGGATGCACAGCACCAGCAGGCATGCGGTCTTCAGGTCCATGCGGGTGTGGCGCATGACCTCCCGCGCGCGATGCTGCTGCATGCTTTCGTAAGTGGGCGTGGCGGACGGCGTTTCAGACGGGGTGGGCATGGTCTCTTCGGGCGGCATGATCCGGCTTCACCTTTGGCAAGACGCAGGGGATCAGGGGACCGACCAACCGGCTTTACCGAGCAAGAAACAGGAAAACAGGCCTAGTCCGTCCGGATTGCCTCCGCAACCCACAACAGTGGCGGGCATTGCCGCTACGCAATTCTTGCAATGGCGGCACGGCACGTATGATGCGGGTACACATGATTGTGAAGCCATTCTTCATCCCACGACGGCGCTTCCCCCTGAGAAGGAGTTGCAAGGTGCCGGATTCAGCGTTCAAATGCTTCATGGATATGAAGGTTTGTCGCCTTCATCGCAGGAAATGGAGAAAAATCATGGCATGGAATACACCCAAGATCACTGAAGTTCCCCTGGGCGCGGAAATCAACAGCTACGTCTGCGGCGAAAAGAAGTAAGACGTTTTCATCGCCACCCGTCTCGTCACGGGTGGCGATTTGCTTATAAACGTCTGCCATGATCGACATCATCGTTCTTGGCGCGGCTGCTGGTGGCGGGTTTCCGCAATGGAACTCCAACGCCGATGGCTGCCGACGGGCCCGGTCCGGCGACCCCGCCGCACTGCCCCGCACACAGGCCTCGATCGCCATCAGTGGCGATGGAGTGCACTGGTTCATCATCAATGCCTCACCCGACCTTCGGACGCAGATCAGCCAGACCCCTGCGCTGCACCCGCGCGAAGGGCTGCGTTCGACCCCGATCGCGGGCGTGATCCTGACGGGGGGGGAGGTCGATACCATCGCGGGGTTGTTGACCCTGCGTGAACGTCAGCCCCTGACGCTGCTTGCCACGGATATGGTACTGGAGACGCTTGACGCCAATCCGGTATTTGAGGCGCTGAACCGACAGGTGGTCACGCGCACGCAACTGCCGCTGGAGCAGGATGTCGCGCTGCATCTGGTCGATGGTGCGCCTGCGGGACTGACAATCCGTGCCTTTGTGGTGCCGGGGAAGGTGCCACTTTATGCCGAACGTGGGCCGAACCCTGCCGCCATTGTTGAAAATGGCGAGACGATCGGCCTTGAGATCACCGATGGAAAGCGCCGTGTCTGTTTCATCCCCGGCTGCGCGCGCATGACCGACGCGCTGCGGCGGCGTCTGTCGGGCGCGGACCTTGTGTTCTTCGACGGCACGCTGTGGGTCGATGACGAGATGCTGCGCGCGGGCATTGGTGAAAAGACGGGTCAGCGTATGGGCCATATGTCGCTGATGGGCGAAGGCGGCACGTTCGAGGCGTTCCGTGACCTTGAGATCGGGCGCAAAGTGCTGATTCACATTAACAATTCCAATCCCGTACTGCTTTCGGACTCGGCAGAACGCCAGCAGGCCAATGCGCAGGGATGGGACGTGGCCCATGACGGGATGAGGATAACCCTATGACCGGACAGATACTTTCCCCCGACGAACTGGAGGCCGCGCTGCGTGCCATCGGGGCGGAGCGTTACCATAACCTCCACCCGTTCCACCGTGCCCTGCATGATGGCCGCCTGACGCAGGGGCAGGTTCAGGCATGGGCGCTGAACCGGTATTATTACCAGTGCCGGATCCCGGCCAAGGATGCGACGTTGCTGGCGCGTCTGCCCACGGCGGAACTGCGCCGTGAATGGCGGCGGCGTCTTGTGGATCATGATGGCGAGGCGCCGGGAATCGGAGGGGTCGCGCGCTGGCTGAAGCTGACGGACGGGCTGGGCCTTGACCGTGCCTATGTCGAGTCGCTGGAGGGGCTGCTACCTGCCACGAAGTTCGCGGTGGATGCCTATGTCGAATTCGTGCGTGACCGTTCCATCCTTGCTGCAATCGCCTCTTCCCTGACGGAACTGTTTTCGCCGACCATCATCAGCGAACGCGTCTCGGGGATGTTGCGGCATTATGATTTCGTCAACAGCGAGACCCTGGCCTATTTCCATCCGCGCCTGACGCAGGCCCCGCGGGATTCCGATTTTGCGCTGTCCTATGTCCGCGAACATGCCCGGACGGTGGAGCAGCAGGAAGCGGTGCTGGGTGCGTTGAAGTTCAAGTGCGGCGTGCTGTGGTCCATGCTCGATGCGCTGGATTATGCCTATGTCACGCCGGGGCGGATTCCGCCGGGTGCATTCTGGCCGACCTGTCCATGACGGATGCTATGCCCCTTACGCCCGACTGTGTCGTGCGGTTTGCCCGTGGCGTACGGCTGCAACATGACCGCGTGCGCGACCAGTGGGTGATACAGGCGCCCGAACGCGCCTTCCTGCCTGATCCTGTCGCGGTGGAGATCCTGCGCCTGGTCGATGGAACGCGCACGCTTGATGCGATTGTCACCGATCTTGCCGCGCGTTTTGCCGCCCCACGTGACCTGATTGCGCGTGATGTGATGGAAATGGCCGCCGACCTTGTGGTGCGGCAGGTGCTGCTGCCATGACGGAAATGCCCCCGCCCCCGATGAGCCTGCTGGCGGAACTGACGCACCGGTGTCCGTTGCAGTGCCCGTACTGTTCCAACCCGATGGCGCTGGAACCGCGCGCCAATGAACTGACCACCACGCAATGGATCGACATACTGGATCAGGCCGCGGATCTGGGGGTGTTGCAGGTACATTTTTCCGGGGGCGAGCCAATGGCACGTCCTGACCTGCCTGACCTGATCCGTCATGCCGTGGGGCGTGGGCTTTATACGAACCTGATCACGTCTGGCGTGCTGATGACGCCAGCTTCCTTCGCCGCGTTGGTGGGGGCCGGGCTGGATCATGTGCAACTGTCGTTTCAGGATATCGAAACCGCCAATGCCGAGCATGTGGGTGGTATGAAGGGCGCGCAGGCGAAGAAAATGGCCGCCGCCGCGATGGTGGTGGCCGATGGCATGCCGCTGACGCTCAATTTCGTCATTTATCGTGAAAATGTCGGACGTGTGGCGCAGATGATCGACGCTGCGGCGCAGATGGGCGCGCGGCGGGTGGAGATCGCCCATACGCAGTATTATGGCTGGGGCCTGCGCAATCGCGACGCCCTGATGCCAACGCGTGAGCAGGTGGAACAGGCCACCCGTGCGGTGGAGGCCGCGCGTGCGCGATATGCCGGGCGCCTGTCCATTGATTACGTTACGCCCGATTATTATGCCGACCGGCCCAAGCCCTGCATGGGGGGATGGGGGCGTCGTTTCGTCAATGTCTCTCCTTCCGGCCGGGTGCTGCCATGCCATGCGGCGGAAAGCATCCCCGGCGTGAAAATCCCTGATGTGCGTGACGCGACGCTGGGTGCGATCTGGGACGAGGCCCCGTTATTTACCATGTTCCGTGGGACGGACTGGATGCCCGCACCCTGTCGCACCTGCGACCAGCGTGAAAAGGACTGGGGTGGGTGCCGCTGTCAGGCGCTTGCGCTGGCGGGGGATGCGGCAGCGACCGATCCGGTGTGTGAGCGTGCGCCAGCCCACGATCAGGTCACGGCAGCCATTGCACGCCTGCCCGAAGTCGCACCGCCGTTTGTCTATCGCCGCTATGCCAATAATGGGGATGACAGACACTGACGGCCTGTATCCTGTCCAGAGAGGGGTATGGGGTATTATTTCCATATGGCAACTATGTCGCGCGAAGAAAAATCCATAAAGGCAATAGAATTGATCCATGATATGTGAGTAAAAATGTAAATATACATCTCTTTTTTTGGAATTGAATTGTATATTTACATAAATTTACAAGCTTGATATAAAATTATGATTTATCAATCAAGTTGTGAAGATGATCATAGCGACCTCTGCGAAAGAACGGCGTAAATGACGGACCATAGTTCCTTTCCTTGTTCGATCTGTATTGATGGGTTTAACCTTGCTCTGGAAAAAGGTACAGGGATTGCGACATATGCGCGTGTGCTTTCATATAATTTGCAGGCGTTGCATTGCAGGTTATCCGGGCTATACGGACTGAATTTTCTGGATTCCACGCCTGCATCGTTACGCGAAGTCCTGTTTTTTGATCAGATCGGTCGGGAGAACAGGTGGAAACGTGGGAAATTTCCCACGCCTCACTGGCTGAAGGAATCTTTTCGCGATGTGAGGGGCATTACCGCAACGCCCGTTCCCCTGTCGGGGCGTATCGAACGGCGCATGCATAAGGATCGCCTGCCCGATTTTGAACGCCTGCTGAATATCCGTGGTCTTTTTCAGCGCGCACCGCAATATTTCAACAAGACCGGGAAATTTTTGCGTGTCCGCATTCCCAATCCACCACAAATCATGCACTGGACTTACCCGCTTCCAATAATCGTCGAAGGGTCTTATAATATATACACAGTGCATGATATGGTTCCGCTTGTTTTCCCAAGTACGACACTGGATAACAAGAAATACCATTTCAATCTTCTGAAGCGTATTTCAGAAGTTTCAGATGCGGTATGTACCGTGTCGGAATCCAGCAGGAATGATTTTCTTTCGTTCTTCCCGGAAGCGCGGGACAAGGTATTCAATACTTATCAGTCGCTGGATGTCTATTCTGAAAATACGGATGACGCTGAAAAAGTTGATATCAGTAAATTTGGACTGATGCCAAAGGAATATTTCCTGTTCTGCGGGTCCTTGGAACCCAAGAAAAATATCGGTCGGATCATACAGGCATTCCTGGCGACACGTTCGTCGCGGAAGCTGGTCATTATTGGCGCCATGGCATGGAAGAATGAGGAAGATAATCGCCTGATTGAATATGGGATCGAACTGGGGCGTATTATCCGGCTTGATTATGTGTCACGGGCTACGCTGCAGAAATTGGTAAGCAGTTCGCGCGCCTTGTTGTTCCCTTCCCTCACGGAAGGGTTTGGGTTGCCGGTCCTTGAAGCCATGGCGCTGGGGGCACCTGTCCTGACAAGCAAGGAAGGGGCGTTGCCTGAAGTTGCCGGTGATGCGACGCTTATGGTCGATGCGTACGATCTGTCATCAATTGAGGCGGGCATTGCCAGACTGGATCAGGATGATGATCTGTGTAAATCGCTCTGTGAAAAAGGTATGTCACAGGCTGAGATGTTCTCCCCAGCCGCCTATCAGAAGAGGCTTGCTGCAATGTACAGGGCTGTTCTGGCGCATGCCCGAACATGATGAGTGAACGGGCAGGTGTCATGGATGCCTGTCTGTAGAAAATTGGTAAAATAACAAAAGTTTCTTGGATGCTTATTTTGGAAAACTGTCTTTAATCAAAGATGTTTGGGAAATTTTTCCAGAAACTTTTGTGATTTCACGGCGATCGGACAGAAGGGGCGTTTTTGTAAAAAAGATGAAAATTTGTTATGAAATCAGGTTTTTTGTATTTCACACAAATTCCTTCGCGACTTAGAGACTGTTTGAAAAGGCAAGTCCGATAAGATCGTGAAATCATAAAAGTTTTTGGTGAAGCT
>NZ_BANE01000220.1 GCF_000964405.1 Novacetimonas hansenii JCM 7643 | reverse complement strand
TTTTGGTGAAGCTTTTTCTAAAAAGCTTCGAAAGACGCTGCCTTATTTCGATCAAAAGACAGCACCCAAAAACTTTTCCTGTTTTTTATCAATGACCTGTTTTCAAACAATCTCTAAAGCACCCCAGTCAGCGCCCGCAATAGGCGGCCCGGCTTCATGCCCCATCACGTATTCCCATGGTTTGGGGCGGGAGGCCATGGCTGGCGGCCGGACCGGTGGCCTGTTCATTCAGGTGTGGCAACGTTCCGCGATACGGTCTGCGCCACGTGCTGGTCCGTGTTCTGGTCCGTGTGCTGGGGCATGTCTGGTGGCACGCCATGGGCCATGTCATCGGGTGTGGACGGCATTTGCGGACGCACCAGCCAGTAGACGATACCCAGCGCCAGGATCGAGGCCGACAGCGCAAGCATTTCCATGACATTCACTTCCTTAAGGTCAAGGACAATGAACTTGCGCACCGTCGCCAGCATCCCGATCAGCAGGACGGAACGCATGCGGATCATGCTGTGGGGCTGTGCATCGGGCAGGACAAGGATCGAATGCTTGAACTCCAGCGCGATCAGGACGGTGAAGAACATGCCGAAGATGCTCTGGATGACTTCGGGGCTGGTGGGGGTCATCCCGATCCCCAGCAGCATCTGTCCCACCGCGATGACGACATGGACCAGCGATACCCCCGCGATCACGACAATCAGCAACGTCAGCACCAGCATGACGCCTTCTTCGAACAGGTCGAACAGGTGGGAAATCCGGAACAGGCCGGGCAGGCGTGTTATCATCGGGCGCATACGCTCCTTGGTGATGTGTGGGGATGGACGCAAATGCAGCGGCGGATGCACGCGCCGCGGCTGTATCATGTCATACCATGTCCACACGATGGGGGAAAATTCCTGGCCGTCGGGGCGTGATGAACCTTGCGCCTGATGGCGGCGGGTGAAATTATGCATGGGCAGGCCTGCAAGGGACTGGACTTTCCCCGCCCTGATCGGACATGACATTTCCCATGGCAGCATCATCGTCCCCCCCCCCGTGCCCGGAATATCAACCCGTTTCCGCACGGCTGAAGGCATTGCGCGAACGTGCGGGCTACAGCGTCCGGGCCTTGGCGCAGGATCTGGGGATGGGAAACAAATTTTCTTCCTATTCCTTTTATGAACACAAGCTGAAGAAGGACTATCTGCCGGTTGACCTCGTGCGTCGGCTCGTCCCGCTGCTGAGCGAACGGGGGGACCCGCCCATTGCCGCGAACGAGGTCTGGGCCCTGTCGGGTGTCATTCCCGGTGGATCGGACCTGAATGAAGGGATCGAACGCGCCGCGCGCGCGCAGGCCCCGCGCCGCAATGCGGACGGCACCGTCACCATCAATGAATATGATATCGCCCCCCATGCCGGCAGCGGTGCGATCGTGGGTGAAACCGACAGTGGCGCGGGCGAAGGCCATGCCAGCGTTGCGGCGTGGCACATGCCGCGCGCGTTTGTCGAAAATTATGTTTCCGACCCGTCGGCGCTTGTGATCCTGCGGGTATCGGGCAATTCGATGGAACCCGACTTCATGGCGGGGGAACGTGTGATGGTCGATACCGCGCATCGCGTGCCGTCGCCCGATGGGGTGTATGTGCTGTGGAATGGGCTTGGCGTCGTGCTCAAGCAACTGATGCTGGTGCCCCATTCCAACCCGCCGCGCATTCGCATCATCAGCATCAATCCCACCTATCCCATGGATGAGGTCGATATCGCGGACCTGGTCATCAATGGCCGCGTGGTTGGCAAATGGATGTGGAAGTAAGGGGTGGTTTGAAACGTCTCAGCCCGTAAGCCGTGGCAATCCTGAAAGTTGATGGCGAAGTCTGTTCCAGCAATCCCCCGGAAATGGTTTTCCATTCCTGCGCCATCTGTTGGTTGTGAACCGTTTCTGACGGTCTGCCGGATCGGGCATGAACACCCCCCGTGGCGCGGCACGGAGATCCCGGCAGTGGCCTGTCATATTTATCGTGTGCCCATGTGTGCGGATGAAATGGAGTTGGCTGGCTGTTTGAAAACACATCATTGATAAAAAACAGGAAAAGTTTTTGG
>NZ_BANE01000221.1 GCF_000964405.1 Novacetimonas hansenii JCM 7643 | reverse complement strand
ATTCGGAGAAACAGCGGACAGCCTTCATTTCAGGGGATGCAAGCACCTTATCGTCCCGATCGCACCCGGTCGGTCAGGAGCGAAAAAATACTTGCGTGGTGCGGCGAATCACTCACTTGGTCTCATCATACGCATGCAATGTACATCAGAAGTCCGGGAACGATTTGAATTTTTGACTGCACAGACTGAATATCGAAGCAACGAAGTGTAAGAAGGAGGCCCGCTTGCCAAGAAATCTAAAATCGTGCTTAAATTAATCTAGTTAAATTAATTGAATGAATAAATAAAATATATATAGGTATTTACGTTGTCTATACCCGAGTGGAACATGGCCGGTGTTGTCCCGCCAATCAGACCTGATGCCGATCCAGCGGGAAAAGATCGTTCACCATACCGGGTTTCATTAAGCGATTTCGTAGATCGGTTTTGCTTAAGCGTTGATCGTTCGATAATCCTTCGGGGATTAATCGACCTGCGAGCTCAGTTACATTCAATCGGGATAACCAAAGGCTTCCAGTGGATCGACGGGAGCTTTCTAGAGCACATCGAGGATGTAGAAGATCGGCCTCCAAACGACGTGGATGTTGTGACTTTCGCCTTTTTGCCTGTGGGTCAGACCCAGGTGTCATTTTTTCCAACCCTGCAACCATATCTTGATCGCGACCGAGTGAAGACCACCTACAAGGTTGATCACTTCATACGGATTCTCCCTCAAGTTAATATCCATGATGTGTGCTATTGGTACAGTCTATGGTCCCATCGTCGTGATGGAATGTGGAAAGGTTATGTAGAGGTTGATTTAGCACCCACTGACGACACACATGCTGCAGGTCTTTTGGCGACCAAGATCGGCGCGGGGTTTCAGCCATGACTATCAGGAGAAAGGACGCCCTTTTATCTGAGATAGGGAAAGTCAAGGAAATTCTTCAGGGGATTCCCATGGAGAATGTAATTGACCGTTTCGGCTTAGAGGCTCGATTAAAAGAACTTAATCTCGAATTGGAGAGGCTTCCGGATCAGTTCCAAGAAGCTGAAAAACTCTCGCTAACTTTTCGAGGAGAGCCGGTACGGGGAAGCAGCGCTATTTCCGCTGATTTTGCTGGTAACGCATCTTCGGCTTTTGCAGACGCATTCTCCGCAGTCATGGCTGGGCTGAAAGGGGCTTTAAAATACGTCGGTCCTATACCCGACAAAGAAACTTCACCTCTAATGATAACTGGCATGGCAACCGGTTCTTATGGTTTTGAAATGGAGCTTCCCCCTTCGCAAGGTGAACTGTTTAGCGACGACGCCAATGTAGGAAAAGCCGTTGAAATCGTGAAAGATTTACTCCGGGTTTCTGCTAAAGGGAGCGATGATGATATTTTAGATATTGTAGAAGAAATTCACCCTAGGGCGGTCCGCAAAGTCGCCGACTTTCTCTCTATAGTGTCAAAAAAGGGAGCGTGGTGCGGGCTCGAATTTCGCGACAGCTATTTTAAGTTTAGCAGCCTTGATGAGATTATATTTTCTGAACAGAGATTGCGCCAGGAAAATATATCAGAAAACCAAGAAGTATACTTTGGAGAATTCCAAGGCTTTCTACCACACGGGCGAAATTTTGAATTTGTCGTATCAGATGGCTCGGGAATTATACGTGGTCGACTTGGTCCAGATATCGAGGATCCAGAGATATTGAACAGGGAATGGTTGCATCGACCGACAAGCGTAAAATTCAATGTAATTCAGGTAGGTCAAAGTCGCCCACGCTATACGCTTGTATCTCTTGATGATCTCGGTTAATGAGAAACATCATATTTTTACTTGGCAATATCAATAATTATATTTATGAAAATAATATAGAAATAATGACATTCAAAATTTTTTAAATATGCATCAACCTGAATGCATGATTGTTAGCTTTCCGTGGATGAGGAATTGGTCTCAGTAGCTGGCCCGGGCGAAGGTGAGGACTGCAACGACGAAGATTGTTTGATCCAAGGATCGGGTAAGTCAAAGTCTTCTGCCCCAATTTCTCCGGCTCGTTCCATAAGTGCGTTATATTTGTCCTCACGAAGACCCGTGGTGCCCTGTTCGTGTAGTCTACGAATGACAAGATAAGGATTTAAGATCAATGCGTAGCTCATCGCGCCGGACGGGCCGCCAGCTACTTCTATGAAACCAAGATCGTTCAACGCTTTCATCTTGGAACGCCAGGTGCGCTCACCCCGTTGTCCGTCAAAACCAGCGTGGAATGCGATTTCTCTTGGCTTGGACAAAGTGACAAACCCTTCGTCAAAGGCACGTCCCCACAATTCGAGATATGCCATGGCAACCGGGGTCCTAGCGAGGTCGTCCATGATTGAAAGAATGAGCGGCATCGTTCGTGGAATGGTCGTGAAGCCATGATGGTGCTGGCGACGCCAGATGTAATTTTCAGTGATGCTGGGCCACAGTCGCTGGCGGAGTTCCAACTGCCGTTGAGCAATCTTCTTACGGGGCTTCTTCACCGTAGACATTGCTGTCAAATCGATCTCAACCATTAGGTCCTCCAAAATTCAGGGAGACCGGGTGTGGACGCCGGTCTAGCCAACTGCCGTTTGGCTGTCTGCTGAATGTCGGGGGTGGAAGCCGCATCGCAGATTTGTTTGACTTCATGAAGTATGGGTCATTAATTCATATTTTTCAATGACTTAGATGACGCCACTCAGTCGTCAGAGTGCCATTACACGACAACTCATATATTGAGATACCCGATATGTTGTCAATTCGACCTTCAAGTCGGCGTTAGAGGTTTTTATTTAATAAGTTAATACAGATAGATAGATGAAAATTGCGGTGATCGCGGTGCTCTGTGATCGCGATGCTCGTCGGTGCTCGCGGGTGCTCGGCCCGCACCACCCCTACCCCGGCATTTTTTTGCTGCCCGAGAATAGACGACTTTAGACCGTGGGCGTGGGCGAGCACGGACGAGAGCAATCCTGACGCTGCGAAGAGAACGTCGATGCGTCTGGCTCCCGTAGAACCGTCATCAGCCAGCACCTCGATTATCTTTGAGCATCCGATGGGATCACACCACACGAGCAAAGGTGGATTCATCCTGAAGACGGCTAACATAAAAAGGCCACTCCATGACTTACAATCCTACCCCCCTGTTCCGGGTGAAGCTCCAGTCAATCCCACCATCGCCACGCGCAACTCCGGACACATGCCGTTCACGCTGCCTCTCCAGCGAGGGCGTCCAGGGCACGAGCTGGAACTGAAGCCC
>NZ_BANE01000222.1 GCF_000964405.1 Novacetimonas hansenii JCM 7643 | reverse complement strand
ACTGCTATCCGCGCTCACTCACAACACAAAATGCAACTGTAGTGCTAGGTTCTGTTGACAAAAGATGGTAGCCACAGCTTGATGGCGGCGAGGTTGAGGAAGGCGAGAAACGATTTTCTTGTCTTGTCATAGCGTGTGGCGATACGCCGAAACTGCTTCAGCTTGTTGAACATCCGCTCGATACGGTTGCGATCCCTGTAACAACGGAAATCACAGGGAATATTCTCTTTACGGTTTGAACGCGACGGGATTACGGGAAGAATGCCTCGAAAAAGCAGGGTCTCCCGTATTCTGTCACTATCATACCCCTTGTCGGCCAGCAGCCTGCGCGGTGTCACGACCGGCAGGTCCGTCAGGGCATCAGCGCCAGAATAATCAGACACTTCACCCCCCGTCAGGTCGAAGCTGACCCTGATCTGCTCCCGAAGGTTGGACCGCCGGATGGTAGAGTTTCCGGCGTGGTTTGACGGTAACGAGTTGGATACGTCACCGGGAATATGCAGCGAGATCGGCGTCCTGTTGCCAATCGCCCCATGTGGGCGGACCTCATTGTGGTCTCTGCGCCAAGCCTCCAACTTTTCGCGTGCATCCGCAAGCGTCAGGAACCAGTGTGCGTTCAGGCACTCCGCCCTCAGACGTCCGTTGAAGGCCTCAATGAACGCATTGTCCGTCGGTTTGCCGGGTCGGGAGAAGTCCAGCGTGACATTGTTGGCATAGGCCCAGAGTTCCAGATCGCGCGAAATAAATTCCGAGCCCTGGTCGACCCGGATCGTCTTCGGGTAGCCCACGGTGGCACAGACTTGCTCAAGGACCGCGACAACGTCCTCTGCCCGGTAGTTGAAACGCGGATCGATCATCGGCGAAAACCGCGAAAATATGTCAACGATCGTGAGAATCCTGACCTTCCTGCCGGTCGCCAACTGGTCATGGACAAAGTCCATCGCCCAGGTTTCGTTGGCCTGTATGGCGGGTCGCCAGTCATCACGCAGCTTCGCCTTCACCCGGCGCTTCGGTGTCTTGTTGCGCAATTTCAGGCCTAACTCGTTGTAGATCCTGTATATCTTCTTGACGTTCACATCCCAGCCTTCGCGGCGAAGCACGACATGAACACGGCGATAGCCGTATCGCATCCGCGTCATGCAGATCTCCTTGATCCTGGCTTCGATGGCGGCCTGATCGTGTCGACGGGGCTTGTAATGGTAGGTCGATGGATCGACTTCCAGAACCCGGCAGACGCGCCGGATCGAGATATCCCACTCCCCACGCACCGCGTCGACCAGCTTGCGCTTGCGAGCAGGCCTCAGATTTTTCGGCGGATTACGTCCTGCAGCATCTCCCGATCCAGCGACAGATCCGCCACCAGCTTGCGCAGCTTGGCGTTCTCATCCTCAAGCAGCTTCAGGCGCCGTATCTCCGTCGGCAGCAGGCCGTCATGCTTCTTCTTCCAGTTGAAGTATGTCGCCTGGCTGATCCCGGCCTTCCGACAAGGCGTTTACGCTATCCCGTAATGTGCCACGCGGTGTGCCAAGCGTATTGGCTGCCAGACTGTCCGCTCGTTCAACTGCTTTCAGGACAAGGCGACACTGCTCGCAATAGAGTCGGCCTGTTTCGGTCAGACTTTGTCGGCGGGTAGTCCGATGCAACAGACGTGCACCAAGGTGGCGTTCCAGAGCCTCTATATGCTTGGCTACCATCTGCGGCGACAAAGTCAGATTCTGGGAGGCCGCAGCAAAGGACCCCAATTCCACGACCTTGATAA
>NZ_BANE01000223.1 GCF_000964405.1 Novacetimonas hansenii JCM 7643 | reverse complement strand
CCCGCCCGGTTGGTGGCGGCCAGCACGCGCCCGATGAAGGATCGTCCCTGGCGGGCACGGGGTGAGCGGATGCGACCCGGCCGGACCCGGAAATCGTCATCGCGGGCCATGAAGACCGGGACCTTGCGCTAACACATTGAAAACAAGCCAATCACGCGATCGGACACCTTGGGATGGGAAAATGACCTTGTGAAAACCCCAGAAAAACCGCCCTCCCCAACCATGCCGCACCTTGCGGCTTTTATCTTGCATTAGCCGCCAAAGACCCGATCCCCAGCGCAACCGCCGTTCCCCCGTCTTCCCGGCTCTCCGCACCATCGGCAGCCGCACGTGGCCGATCATGGTGCCTGCTCCATGGAGACGGGCACGAACAACGCCTCGGACGTGCCAGCCGATGTCTGGGGCGTGTGCGGGAAATGGCCGGCAAACAGCGTCTCTTTAGGCTGATTGCGCGCAACGGAGACTCTGCTTTCGTGCAGACCGTCCGCAGGAAACGTGCGCCGGTCGAGCAAGTGCGCGACAGAGGCGACGTAGTCCCGTGTCTCGTGTGGGAGCGGCTGGCCCGTCGCAAGATGGGCCTCATAACGGCCCGGTCCGGCGTTATAGGCCGCCAGAAATCCTGCATTCCCATAGCGGTCGTGCAGCAGGCGGAGATAGCTGGCACCGGCAAGGATGTTGTCCTGCGGATCGAAAGGATCGCTCCCGAGCGCGAGATCGCGACGCAACTCCTGCCATGTGGCGGGCATGATCTGCATGAGGCCCATCGCCCCTTTGGCGGAGATGGC
>NZ_BANE01000224.1 GCF_000964405.1 Novacetimonas hansenii JCM 7643 | reverse complement strand
AGGCTGAAGAACGGCCATGACATGAGATCGATCAGCAGGCAGGGCGAGAGAACCGGTGGCACCGGACGCGCACTCATGGCCGACGCTCCAGCCTGCGGCTTCCGATCACACGGGCTTTTTCATAGGACTCTTCTGATGTGGATTTGCAGGCGACATTCTCGATCCAATGCCGGATGTCGTTGACATGGTAGAGAACCCGGCCGCCCATCTTGCGAAAGACCGGACCACTTCCCCGGCAGCGATAGCGCTCCAGCGTCCGTGGCGAGATGTTCAGCCGATGGGCGGCCTGTGGGGTAGTGAGCAGTTGTTCGTCGAGAAAGTTATCCTGACGCGGGTGTGACGGCGTCATGCTGGCCTCCGTCGGTTC
>NZ_BANE01000225.1 GCF_000964405.1 Novacetimonas hansenii JCM 7643 | reverse complement strand
CCGGCGTGACAGGCCGGCGCTCTAACCAACTGAGCTACACCCGCATAAGTTTTCGGGAAGAAGAAACCCCGACAACCATTCGGTGGATGGGCAAATAACAGGGTTCGGCAGGTCTGGCAACGGCCATATGCAAAAAAACGGCATCTTTTTCATGAAGATGCCGTTTTCCGCCCGGATCAGGTGGCGGCAGGGGACTTGACCCCATCAAGGGCCACGGCCACGCCATGCACGGTCGCGGCGATGCGTATGGAGGTCTGGATCTGCTCTGTCGTCAGTCCCGCCTTGCGCAGGGCGTGTTCATGGCTTTCCATGCACATCCCGCATCCGTTGATGGCCGACACGGCAAGCGACCAGAGTTCGAAATCAACCTTTTCCACACCCGGCCGCCCGATCACGTTCATCCGCAACTGTGCCGGGATCTTGGCATAATCGCCGCCCACCATATGCACGAAGCGGTAATAGACATTGTTCATGCCCATGATGGCAGCAGCGGCCCGCGCGGCGTCAAGCGCCTCTGTCGACAGGGCATCGGCGAAATGCGTGCTTAGCAGTTCGGTGACAAGCGGGTTGCGCGATGCAATGGCGGAGGCCACGAATGTCCCTGCAAGCTGCTGCGGCGTCAGGGTAATGTCATGGGCGAGGGCGCCAAGGTTGAGCTTCAGGTCCTTGGCATAATCAGGCAGCAGGGATTTGAGTGTATCAAGCGACATGGACATATGCCTCAGCACGGGGAGACTGTTTGAAAACAACCCATTGGTACAGGAAGATGAAAGTTCCCGGGCGTCGCTTTTTCCCAAATCGGGACAACGTCATTTATGAAGCCCACAGGTAAAAAATCTCCAAAAACTTTCGTGATTTCAAAAGGTTAATATACCGGGTTTTTCAAACGGCCTCAGGATGGGAAAAGCGGGTGAAATAATAGGGCACCCCGTCCCGATACGGCTGTCCCCCATGTGGGGGCATCGCATGATGGTGGGGTGGCCCGTATGCCGGGATGTCGCGGGGTTACAGGCAGGGGCACGGCATCCGGGTATGCGGAAACGCCACCCCGCATGCCGACAGACATGCGGGGTGGTGCCCAAGGCTGGTCAGGGCCGCTCAGGCCCGGATCAGGGAAAGATCATGCCTTGATGAAGGCATCCCCTTTCTTCCAGTTGCACGGGCACAGCTCATCGCTTTGCAGTCCGTCGAGGATGCGCAGGATTTCCTGCGGGTTGCGACCGACCGACAGGTCGTTGACGCTGACATGGCGGATGACGCCATGGGGATCGACAAGGAAGGTTGCGCGATAGGCAGCACCCGCGCCCTGCGACATGACGCCCACGCCTTCAATCAGCTCACGCTTGATGTCGGAAAGCATCGGAATTTCGAGGTTCTTCAGGTCCTCGTTGTTCAGGCGCCAGTTCAGGTGGACGAACGCGCTGTCGATCGACACGCCATACACGACGGCGTCGCGGTCCTTGAACTCTCCGGCCAGCTTGCCGAAGGCCACGATTTCGGTCGGGCAGACGAAGGTGAAGTCGAGCGGCCAGAAAAAGACGACCTTCCACTTGCCTTCGTTGCTTTCGTCCGAGATCTGGACGAACTCACCCTTCAGGCCCTCGGCCCCGCCGGGAACGGCCTGCAGGTTAAAGCTGGGGAACTTGTCACCGACTGTAAGCATTTGTGGAATCTCCCTTGATTCGGTTTGGGATCAGGCAGCCCGCCCGGTGGGGCGCGTCCGATGGGGTATATCTATGGTCCTGGTGCTGCTATCATGCCAGCGAATAATTTATATATTTATGATCGAATTAGTCGATGCTTCCCATGCCCTCCGCACAGCAGTTGCGCTATCTTGTGACCCTTGCGGAATTGCGTCATTTCGGCCGTGCCGCCAAAAGCTGCGCCGTCACGCAATCCACGCTTTCGGCCGGTATCCTCGCGCTGGAACGGCAGATGGACGTGCAGCTTCTTGATCGTGATGTCGGCAAGAAAGTGGTGTTTACCCCGCTGGGTAACGAAGTGGTCACGCGCGCGCGCCTTGCACTGGAATCGTTACAGTCGGTACTGGACGTGGCGGCGGCGTCGCATGAACCCATGAGCGGGCTTTTGCGGATCGGGGTCATCCCGACCATCGGCCCGTTTGTCGTGCCTAACCTGATCCGCAGGCTGCGACAGGGATTTCCGCGCATGCGCCTGTCGTTGAACGAGGATCTGACCCATCATGTGCTGGAGAAACTGGCGCTTGGGCGGTTGGATCTCGTGTTGCTGGCGATGCCGTGTGATTGCGCCGACAGCGAGACGTGGCCCCTGTGGCGTGATCCCTTCGTGCTGGTGATGCCGCAGATGCACCCGCTGTCAAAACTGTCCGCCGTGCCGGTTGAACGGATCGTGTCCCAGCGCATGATCCTGCTGGAGGACGGGCACTGCCTGCGGGGCCAGACGCTGGCGCTATGCCGTCAGGTGCGGGGATGGTCCAGCCCGGAAGGGGCGGAGGAGGAATTTACCGTCACGTCCCTGCATACGCTGGTGGAAATGGTGGCTGCGGGACTCTGTGTGGCGTTGCTGCCGCAGATGGCGGTCCTGTCCGGCCTGCTGCGCGATCAGGCGGTTGTTGCGCGTCCGGTTACAGGATGCCAGGCATGGCGCACGATCGGGCTGGCATGGCGGCCACGTTCCCCGCGGATGGGGGATTTCAGGACGTTGGCCCCATTTTTCATGCCGCCCGATGTCGGCCCGATGGCGGCGAATGCCCAGCAGGCCCCGGTTTTCGGGGATAAAAAGTAACGAAGATATATCGGCGGAGTTGACTCATCGCGCGGTCAGGGGTATTCGGGCGCCTCTTTGCGGTTATCAGCCGCCAGTCGAGGGTCGGATCATGAAAATCAGAAACAGCCTGAAGTCGGCCAAGGTTCGTGACAAGGACTGCCGTGTGGTCCGTCGTCGTGGCAAGGTCTATGTCATCAACAAGAAGAACCCGCGCATGAAGGCCCGTCAGGGCTGATTGCCGGACGGATTTGACCGTCAGGTTCCATATTGATGCGACACGAGGTCGCGTGACCGGTGGGGAAACCCTGCGGTTGCGCGGCCTTTTGTGTTTTTTCTGCCTTGTGGTCGCTCCTATTGTCCCGGCGATGCCCTGTGTCGCGGCGTCTGCCCCACCCCCCGTACCCGTCGCGTCACCAGCCCATGGCGCATCGTCCCCCGCCCCGGCCGGCAAGGGCGGGGAGACGAAGGAGCCTGGCATCCCCGAACTGCAGGATGAACTGCTGCACGCAAAGTCGAAGCAGGCGGCAAGCGACCTGCTGGCCCGGATCGAGACGTTGCGCCAAAAGGATATCACCCCCACCACCCACCTGCTGGTCCGGCGTGCGCAGTCCGATCTGGCGCAGCAGAAGGTCGGTGATGCGCAGGAAGACCTGAACGACGCCCTTGTCTTGCAGCCGGACGTTGAAATCCTGTGGCGTTTACGTGCGCAGGCGCGGTTGGCGGGGGCAGATGCTGATGGGGCGGTGGCCGACCTTGGCATCGCCTTGCACCATGACGGGCGCGATGTACTGGCGTGGCAGATCCTGAGTGAGGCGGAAGGCGTGCGCGGTGACTGGGGTGCCGCGTGGAAAGCGTGGCAGCATGTCATGACGCTGTATCCCCTGTTCCCCGGTGCTGCGCACCAGACGGAAGACCTGCGGCTCAAGGCATTCGGGCGTCCCACCTGAACCTTCTCATTGCGATTCGATGAGGGGAAGGGACGATGTCCTGATTTTCTGGGCACTGCCGGGAAACAGCCCAGAAAATATATTGGGGAATAAAGGTTTCTGGTGAAGCTTTTTCTAAAAGCTTCAGAAGGCGTCGCCTTTTTTCAAAAAGACGACGCCTTTGAAACGGGGTGTGGGAAAGTGTTGCCCGAAATCCTGAATGTTTATTCCCGTAATTGCCGGTCAGTTCATTACCGGTCAGTCAGGCGGAATTCGATACGGCGGTTACGTGCGAAGGCTTCGGCTGTCGTGCCATTATCCAGCGGTTGGAAATCGGCAAAGCCCGTGGCGGCAAGGTGACGCGGGCTGATCCCGTCGGCGATCAGCATCTTCACCACCGTTATCGCGCGTGCGGAGGACAGTTCCCAGTTGCTGGGGAAGGCTGTGTGGATCGGCAGGCGGTCGGCATGCCCATCCACGCGCAGTATCCACGGCACCGATGGTGGGATCTGCTGTGCCACCTGTTTCAGCGTCCGGCCCAGCACCTTGATTTCCTGTATGCCTTCTGGCGACAGGTCGGCACTGCCAACAGGGAACAGGACCTCGCTTTGGAATACGAACCGGTCGCCCACGACCTGTATCCCCTTGGTATCTTTCAGCACATCACGCAGGCGGCCAAAGAATTCGGAGCGATAGCGCTGCAACTGCTCCACCTTCTGCGCCAATGCGATATTAAGCTGCATGCCAAGGTTGTCGAGTTTGCGGTCGCGGTCATGCACCTCGTTCTGGCTGATCTCCAGCGCCGTGCTGACCGCGGCAAGCTGTGCGCTGAGCTGTGCAAGCTGGTTGTTAAGCTCGTCGGCCTGATGGCGTGCATCGTCGCGTTCAGCCGCCTGCTGGCTGACCTGCGCCGTAAGCGAGGTTGTCGTGGCCTCGTCGGCAGCATGTTCCTTCTGCAAGGTGGCTACCGACTGTTCGAGGGAGTGGTTATGACTTTGCTCCAAAGAGAGCATCTGGCTGAGATGCGCGACCTCGCGCTGAAGCTGGTCAAGGACCTGCTGGCGCTTGTTCAGCGCAACCGACAGGAATGCCTGCCCCAGCACGAAGACAAGCAGTACGAAGATGATGACCATCAGGAGTGTGGACAGCGCGTCCACATATCCCGGCCATGCATTCAGTTCAGAGGAGCGGGACTGGCGGCGGGATCGGCGGGCCATGACGGGAACTTTCTGTAGATCAGGAGGCCGGGCGTCCCGCACCCGGTGCGGCTGCGGCGATGGTGCGGGCCAGAAGGCGAAGGTCGCCACGGATTTCGCTGGAAATCTGCGTGCGTCCGGCTTCGGATTCCTGCACCAGGCGTGCCAGCAGGGCCTCGATATTCTGCAGGTGCTCGCTCCCGCGTGGGGCGGCCATCTGCGCCAGATGATCGTTCAGGGACGATAGCAGGTGCTGTTCATGCGCGCGCTGCTCCTCATTGCGTGACAGCAGGACCTGAAGTTTTTCAAGGTTTTCCGCCGTATGTTCCAAAAGCGCCTCGACATAGGCGGGGATCGTCGCTTCTTCACCGGTGGTGGAGATGTTGCCGCCCGACATCCGCGTGATGCTGGCCATCCATTCTTCAAGCTCGTTGAAGAAGCGGTTTTGCGCCTGTCCTGCCGTCAGGTCGAGGAACCCCAGCACCAGCGCGCCAGCCAGCCCGAACATGGAACCGGAAAACGCGGTGCCCATGCCATGCAGCGGCGCGGCCAGCCCGGCCTTGAGCTGATCGAACATGGCCGTCATGTCGCCCGACCCCACGGTCATGCTGCCGATGACATCCGCGACCGATCCCACCGTCAGCAGCAGCCCATAGAATGTGCCCAGCAGGCCAAGGAAGATCAGCAGCCCCGTAAGGTAGCGCGACAGTTCGCGCCCTTCGTCCAGTCGCGATGACAGGCTGTCGAGCAGCGATTGCGCCACGGGGGCCGACAGTGTCAGGCGCGTGCCACGTTCGCGCGTCGCCAGCATGGAGGCCATGGGGGCAAGCAGGCGCGGTGGCGGCGGTGTGGTCAGTCCTTCACGCGGGTGGCGGATGGTGTCGATCCAGCGCACCTCAGGGATCAGGCGCAGGACCATGGAGACATTCCACGCGATTCCCAGCGCCAGGATGCCTAGGATGAGGCCATCAAGGTAAGGATTATTGAAAAACGCCTGGTACAGCGTACTTCCCAGCATGGAGGCGACAATGCCCACAGCCAGAAGAAACAGGACGATTCGAAGGATATAGGTTGTCGGTCGCGTCACGCAGGGCTGCTCTCTTAGGAGGGAGAAGGACTCGACGCCACCACACCAGAGCGGGTCACGTCAATACAGTCCGGTGTTATTCCGATCTGATTTTCTGGTGGCTGCCCGATGGCACGTACGTAAATGCGTGTCGATGCGACCCCGGCATGGATCAGGACGGACCGTGCGGCAAGCCCGCGTGACAGCGCGATCCGGCGCGGGGTGGAGGCATCGTCGCCATTGCCTTCGCCATATGCGGCAATCATCACATGCTGTTCCGGCAGGCGTTGCATTACGCCCGCCAATGTCTGCAATGCCGCAATCATGCGCGGGTTCATGTCCGCGCTCTGGTCCCCGAAATACAGGCGTGTGCCACCAGGGATGCGCGCGGCATGGCCCTTGGCCGCGGGGTCGGGCTTTACTTCCGGTGGGGGCGGGGCGGGATGCAGGGGCACATGCACTTCTGGTGGGCGCAGGACGGGATTGGCCGGTGGCGTCGTCGCCACCTGCGGTATGGCAGCCGCAGGGGGGGCAGCAGGAGTGGCGGCAGCCGGATTCGCGCCATCGGGTGGGGCGCTGGCATGTCGGCCCATTTCGTTGCTGCCGACGACGGGGCGCGTGGCCGGTCTTGCAACGGCCGGGGTGGGCGGTGGCGCGCCAAGCGTGTTGAGCGCATCGGGATGGGTAATGACCTGCGCATGTGCCGCGCGGATGCCCGCCGGTGCGGCAAGCCCCGTCACCAGCGCCAGCGCGATGCGCGCATGGATGGCCAACATGGCGCGGGGGTGTGGGGACGGATGCGATATGAAAGGCGCCCTGCGGGGCGTGGGGGTCGGTTCATCTGACATGGTGCCGACACGCTAGACGAGGGGCAGGGCGCACTCAACATCCACGTGCGCCGGCACGTGGATGGACCATGGTGCGGGACGCGCACCATGGTGGCGATGGTTACGACAATACGTGCGCCATCGGGGGTCGGAAGGGATCAGGAACGCGTGACGAGGCTGTTGGCGACAAGTTCACGCAGGATGCCATGCATGTGCGCATTCCCCGCGACCGCATCCACCGAATCGGGGAAGTCATTGAGGTCCACGCCATTTGGGTCTGTGGCATAACCCCCGGCCTCACGCACCAGCAGCACACCGGCGGCGCAGTCCCATGGGCGAATGCCCAGTTCCCAATATCCCTCGTACCGGCCTGCCGCGACCCATGCAAGGTCGAGTGCCGCCGCGCCAAAACGCCGCACACCCGCGACCTGTGGCATCAGCGCGCCAAGCGTGCGGGCGAAGGACAGCCGGTTTTTGGCCGATACCTTTGCAAAGGGGATGCCTGTTGCGAACAGGGATTCATCCATGTTGCGCCGCGCCGACACGCGCAGGCGACGTTCGTTGAGGAACGCGCCAATGCCCTTTTCAGCCCAGAACATTTCGTTCCCGGCGGGATTATATACAAGGGCTGCGACCATTTCGATCGTACCGTCCGGCAGGCGGCGCTGCAGGCCGATGGAAATGGCCCAGTGCGGGATGCCATGCAGGAAGTTGGTCGTGCCGTCCAGCGGATCGACAATCCAGCGCCACGTCCATCCGTCGCCGCCAGATGCGCCGCTTTCCTCCATCAGGAAGGCATAGCCCGGACGCGCGCGGCCCAGTTCCTCGCGCAGGGTGGCTTCGGCGCGCAGGTCCGCCTGCGACACGAAATCGCCCGGTCCCTTGATGCTGACCTGAAGCTGTTCGACCTCATTGAAGTCACGCAGAAGCCGGCGCGCAGCTTTCTGCGCGGCGTTCTGCATGACCGTCATATGAGGGGAAAGTCGCATTGCCACGGTGATCGGTCCTGTCTGGTTCGGCGGTGAAGCGGGAATGATGGGATTGGGACGGGAACGCGCCAGGCCGCCGACACCCGGGTGGGTGTCGCGGCGGCGCGGGGATCAGGACTTCGCCCGTTCGACGTAGGTGCTGTCCTCGGTGCGGACCACGATCTTTTCGCCCGCTTCGATGAAGGGGGGGACCATCGTCTTCACGCCGTTGGACAGGCGCGCGGGCTTGTACGACGAACTTGCCGTCTGGCCCTTGACGACGGGATCGGCCTCCACGACCTCAAGCGTCACCTGGCTGGGCAGGACAACGCCCACCGGATCGCCTTCGACAAGGTTGAGGATCAGCGTCATGTTGTCCTGCAGGAACGGCGCCTGATCGCCAAGCAGGTCAAGCGGCAGCAGCAACTGTTCGAACGTTTCCGGGTCCATCAGGACGATGTTGTCGCCGTCCATATAGGAATAGGTATATTCCTTTTCCTCGGTCATCAGGCGTTCGACGGTATCCGCCGTGCGCCAGCGTTCGTTCGTCTTGTTGCCGGTCTTGAGGTCGCGCATCTCAACCTGGATGAAGGCGCCGCCCTTGCCCGGAGTGATGATCTGCTGCTTCAGGACCGTCCAGCGACGGCCGTCATGCTCGATGACCTGTCCGGCACGGATCAGGTTCGCCTGCTGTTTCATTGGGGTCTCTGTCTGAACTTGTGGGAATGTCTTGCAAGGATGGGCTTCTACCTTCCCCGGCGCGGAAGGGCAAGGTTTGCGCGCTAACCTTCTTCCACGCGATGTGGCCTGCCCTGTGGATCGCGCACCTGCATGCCCATCCCCTCAACCGTGTCGAGATAGCCCGGGCCGATCGGCACCTTGCCATGCCCGCCGGGGATGTCGAGCACATAGGTCGGCCATGCCAGCCCCGTCACACGCCCGCGCAGGGCCGCCAGCAGGCGCTGTCCCTCGGCAATGGGCACGCGAAAGCGTGACGTGCCGGGCGCGGGGTCGAGCTGGTGCAGGTAATATGGCTTGACCCGTGCGGCGACGAGGGCGCGCAGCAGGTCCTCAAGCGCCTGTGGCGTGTCATTGACCCCGCGCAACAGGACGGATTGCGCGATGACGGGGATGGCCTGCGCCTGCATGCGGCGGATGGCCTTGCGTGCCTGGGGGGTCAGTTCGCGGGCATGGTTGGCATGTATGACCATCCACAGGCTGCATGTGGTGTCGAGGGCGGCCATCATGTCCGCCGTCACGCGTTCGGGGTCGGCCACGGGCACGCGGGTATGGATGCGGATGGTGTGAACGTGGGGCATCGCCTCCAGCGCGCGGATGATGTGGCCCATGCGTCGGGGCGACAGCATCATCGGGTCGCCCCCGCTCAGGATCACTTCGCCAATGGCCGGATGCGCGCGCAGCCAGTCCAGCGCACGTTCCAGCGCCGCATCATCCAGCACGCCGCCATCAGGGCCGACATGTTCGCGCCGGAAGCAGAACCGGCAATAAAGCGGGCATATCAGCAGTGGCTTGAGCAGTGCGCGGTCGGCATAACGATGCACAATTCCTGGCACGGGTGACAGTGCGTCATCGCCGATCGGGTCGGAACGTTCCTCTGTCGTGGTATGCAGTTCCGCCGGGTCGGGAATGACCTGCAGCCCGATCGGGTCATCGGGATGTTCGATCAGTGCGGCAAAGGCGGGGGGGATCGCGGTGGCATAGTCATGCGCCACAGCCTCCAGCGCGGGTTGCGCGGCCTGCGACACCAGCCCTGCTTCCACCAGGTCGCGGACGGTGCGTAACGTGCGCGCAGGGGCGGGGCGTGTGGTGTCTGGCATGGAGGTGCCTCATAACGGATGGATCAGGGTTGGGAAAGTTTCCGGGGGGCGACTTTTTCAGGAATGCACCGCTTTTCGAAAGCGTCTTGGGAGAAAACTTCACCAAAAACGGCTTTGCGAGAGGCAGGGGGCATAAAGGGGTTGACCAGAGGGGAGACTGCCGCGCTGTACTGCGCGCCGCTTGTTCCTGCAACCGGAGTTTTGTGTCCCCATGTCCAGAAAGGGTATCGGATCTGGCGATCCTGACCGCATTGCCGAACGCCTTGCCCTGTTGCGGCGGCGTGGGCTGGTGGTGCGCGGTGTGCGTGCGTTTTTTGAGGGACGCGGGTATCTGGAGGTCGAAACCCCCTATGCCGTGCCGACGCCGGGGGAGGAAGTGCATCTGAAGGTATTTCGCACCGAGCAGCATCGCCCCGATGGGACGGTGCGTCCGCTGTTTTTGCACACCAGTCCCGAATTCGCGATGAAGCGTATCGTGGCCGCAACCCACCTGCCGGTGTTCCAGATGGCACGGGTCTGGCGCAATGCGGAAGGCAGCCGCCTGCATGCGCATGAGTTCACGATGCTGGAATGGTATCGCCCCCATGCCAGCCTGTCTGACCTGATGGATGAGACCGAGGCCCTGTTGCGCGCCATTTTGCCGCCGGTCCTGCCGGGTGCGGCATCACGGGTTGCAATGACCCCCCCGTTCGAACGCCTGACGATGGCCGATGCCTTTGCACGGTATGCCGGGCTTGACCTGTTGGCGACGGGCGACGACGCGACTGCGCTTGCGCAGGCCGCACGATGTGACCTGCGTGCGGGGGAAAGCTGGGAAGACCTGTTTTTCCGCCTGCTGATGGAACGTATCGAGCCGCATATCGGGCGCACATGTCCGACCTTCCTGACCCACTGGCCCGCCAGTCAGGCGGCCCTGGCGCGGCGTGATCCCGCGGACCCGCGCGTGGCGCTGCGTTTCGAACTGTATGCCGATGGGATCGAACTGGCCAATGCGTTCGAGGAGCTGACCGACCCGGTGGAGCAGGAGGCACGTTTTATGGCCGATCGCGCCCGGCGGGCCGACCTGTATGGCGATGACCCGCAGGCGACATGGCCAATGGACCATGCGTTCCTTGCTGCAGTGGGGAACATGCCATCCTGTGTGGGGATCGCGCTGGGGCTGGATCGTCTGGTGATGCTCGCGGCGGGGACGCGGCGGATTGAGGATGTGCTCTGGCTGTCGGGGGAGTGAAGGTAAAAGATTGTGGGAACTGGCCGAAATCTATGAAATTTCGGTGAAGCCTTTTCCCGCAGGGATCAAGGTTCAGGTCATGGTGCTGACACCAGGGCAGCCTTTGCGGGCATCATGGGCATTTTTGATAACGAATTGAAAATAAGTGATTTTTCAAGAGGCTGTTTGAAAAGTCAGGCTCGATAACATCCTGAAATCATAAAGGTTTTTGGTGAAGCTTTTTCC
>NZ_BANE01000226.1 GCF_000964405.1 Novacetimonas hansenii JCM 7643 | reverse complement strand
GCCACCAACCGGGCGGGTGGCATGGGCCGTTCTGGCTCGGGGCGAGCCGGAAAGGGACCGTCCACTTTCGGGCGGGGCAGGGGCGCGGCAACCCGCGCCAACCGTCTTCTGTCTCGTCGCACCCGGCTTGCCATCGTCAAGGCAAGGGTGGTCCGGCATGGCGCACGGGCGACCCTGCGTGCCCATCTGTCCTATCTCCAACGGGAAGGCGTGACGAAGGACGGCGAGAAGGCGCGGCTGTTCGGAGCGGAGCGCGACCATGTGCCCGCACGCGAATTCGCCGAGCGGTGTCAGGACGACCGGCACCATTTCCGCTTCATCGTGGGACCAGAGGATGCGGCCGAGATGGCGGACCTGAAAACCTTCACGCGGGAACTGATGACGCAGGCGGAACAGGATCTCGGGACGAAGCTGGACTGGGTTGCCGTGTCGCATTGGAACACCGACAATCCGCATATCCACGTCATCGTGCGGGGCAAAGACCAGGACGGCGAGGATCTGGTCATCTCCAAGGATTACATTCGCGAGGGATTGCGTGCCCGCACCCAGAACCTGGTCACGCTCGAACTCGGGCCGCGCACCGACCAT
>NZ_BANE01000227.1 GCF_000964405.1 Novacetimonas hansenii JCM 7643 | reverse complement strand
CAACAGGCTGGTATTGTTCAAAAACTTTCGGATCAGGCTCTAATGTCTGAATTTTAATTACGGCATTAAGGAAGTTGAACGTATTTGTGAAAAATTACAAATAACGCCATCATATGAAAATTTTAAAGTAAATATGGATTTTTGTTGCTGTCTGTACTATTTTTTTTGGGAATATAAAATGTTTAAATCAAGATCGTATTCCTCCATCCCTTGAAACCATCATAATGACTGATGGCCGTTGAGAGCTTAAAGCTGCAGCTTTTTCTGAATGAAGGATACTACGTATAATTACGGAGTTGCTTTCGTCTGGTCGATCGTTCACCGTTAAAGTGAGAGCGCCGTTGAGGGACTTCTGGGATCTGTCAAATCAAGAGATCATGCTGCGGACACGGCATAGGCACCTCGTGACTGCTTCTCTGGCTGCATTGGGCCTCGTGATACTGGGCGCGCTCTCACGCTGTCTGATTTCACCGCTTCTTGGTAGCACCAGAACATTGTTTCTCCTTCTCCTTCCCGGGGTGCTTGTTGGTGCTGTGACCGGCGGCCTCTTGCCCGGTCTCGTTGCGGCGATCCTCGCCTCGGCGCTGGGTTCCCTGCTTTTGGCGTATGACGGTGCTCCGTCGATCGAAAACTGGGTTGAAACGCTCCTGTTTGCGACACTCTGCGTTCTGATCACCTGCGGGGGGGAATGGCTGCTGCGCGCACGGCGGCGCACGGCGGCGATGGCGCAACGCATCCTTGAACGAGAAACCCATCTACGTTCCATTCTCGACGCCGTTCCGGACGCTATCATTATTCTGGATGAGCAGGGGATCGTGCAGTCATTCAGTCAGGCGGCCGAGACATTGCTGAGGTGGAATGTGATGGAGGCGGTCGGAATGAATATCGCGGCCATCGTTCCGGAGCTTGGTGCGCCTCCAGTTCTCGACCGGCAGGGATTTGCGTCAATCGCCCGCCGTGGGGACGAGACGACGATTCCTGTTGATCTGTCCATAGGCCGCCTGAGTTCGGGAGGGCGCCCATTTGTGATTGTTTTCCTGCGTGACCTTACAGAGCGTGAGGAGGCAGATCGCCGCATGCGGCAGTTGCAGGCCGAAGTCACGCATATCTCCCGCCTGTCAGCAATGGGTGAGATGGCGGCGACACTGGCGCATGAACTCAATCAGCCACTGACGGCCATTACAAATTTTCTCAATGGCGGCCGTCGTCTTCTGCAGAAGGGAAGCGGGCAGAACGAGCGCGTGCAGGAGGCCATAGACAAAGCGGCGGCACAGGCTCTGCGGGCAGGTCAGATCATACGGTCGTTACGGGAGTTCGTCTCGCGAGGAGAAGGGGACCTGGGGCTGCAGAGTCTGACAGCACTTGTAGAGGAGATGGCGGTGCTGGCGCTGGTCGGCATTGCGGAGCGCGGGATCAATGTGTCCTTTCGACTGGATTCCAATGTCGATCAGGTTATCGCGGACAAAATCCAGATTCAGCAGGTGCTGCTCAACTTAATCCGTAATGCCGTGGAATCTATGGAAGATTGCCACGAGCGGCGTCTTGTTGTCGCAATTGACGCCTTTGAAGGCATGGCACGAGTTTCCGTGACAGATACCGGTGCCGGAGTGAGGCCAGAGATCGCCGGTAAGCTGTTCGAGCCTTTTTCGACAACGAAGGATCATGGTATGGGAGTCGGCCTGTCGATCTGTCGCACCATCGTAGAAGCCCATGGAGGACGCATCTGGGCGCAGGCGGTGCCCGAGGGTGGGACATGCTTTCTCTTTACCCTCCCTTGTGCCCGGATAGAGGGGTTTGGCGAATGAATTCTGACTGCATCGTCCATGTAATCGACGACGACGAGGCCGTGCGCGAGTCCCTTGCCTTCCTGCTGCTTGCATCGGGGTATACCGCACGGACCTACGCATCAGCGGACGAGTTCCTCAGCATCCTCGACCGGATCGAGCATGGCTGCGTTGTTACCGATATCCGGATGCCCGGCATGGACGGCCTTGATCTCGTCAGCCATCTTCAGGACGTAAGGCCAGTCCTGCCGGTCATCGTGATCACGGGACATGCCGATGTTCCCTTGGCTGTGCAGGCGATGAAGGGGGGCGCTCGCGATTTCATCGAAAAACCGTTCGACGACCATTCCATCCTCGAGGCGGTGGCTTCTGCTTTGCAAAGCGACGGTGAAATCCCTGCCGGCCGGACGCCGGCGCATGTCGTTCGCCAGCGGATCGCCGTTCTGACGAATAGGGAACGACAGGTTCTCCGTGGTCTTGTCGATGGCCAATCGAACAAGGCTATTGCCCGTGAGCTTGAAATAAGCCCGCGAACAATAGAGATTTATCGAGCCAATCTCATGACGAAAATGGACGCTCGCACCCTATCCGAATTGGTGCGGATGGCGCTCGTGGCGGGAGAGCTGCTAGAGCGCACTGCGAATAGCTTGAATCATAGGATTCCCAAAGT
>NZ_BANE01000228.1 GCF_000964405.1 Novacetimonas hansenii JCM 7643 | reverse complement strand
TTTTCCAAAAAGCTTCAGAAGACGCCGCCTTTCTGAAAAAAGGCGGCACCCGAAAACTTTTCTTTTTTATCAAGGACCTGTTTTCAAACACTCTCTTACAGATTCACGCCCATGCGTGCGGCACACCATGTCACGCAGAGGTAGAGTGCGGCCGTCAGCACGCATCCCGCCAGAAGTGCGACATAAAAACCGACCCCATGGCGCATCAGGCAGGGGATCAGCAGGAACATCGGCAGCGACGGAATGACATACCAGAATGTTGCCTCCACATGGGTTTCCATGCGTGCCGGGTCTTTCGTTTCCGCCCACAGCCACAGCATCCCGAACACTGAAATCAGCGGCAGGGACGCAACCAGCGCACCCAGCGCGGGATAGCGGCGCGCGATGGTGGAGACCAGCGCGATAATCAGCCCGGACAGGGCGGTTTTGAAGATGAAGAACATGGGGGCGTGCCGGTCATCCAGATGAAGGGGGCAGGTTTCACTTGCCACGGTTCGCAAGGGTATAGCACACCGGCAGGCCCTGCCATCATTGCCGGAACGGACATGTCCCCCTCCTCCATACCCCGCCGTCCTGTCGCCACCGCCATGCCTTCTGTCGATGATGCGCCCTCTGCCGACATGCCGGCCGATGCGCCGGTCATTGTCTGGTTCCGTAATGACCTGCGGTTGTCGGACAATCCGGCACTGTCGCATGCCGTGGCATCGGGGCGGCCGGTGCTGTGTCTTTTTGTGCATGATCCGCAACATGCGCGCGAACATGCGTTGGGGGCGGCCGCGCAATGGTGGCTTGATGGCGGGTTGCGGGCACTGCATGCGGATCTGGCGCGAATGGGGGCGGTACTGCATGTTGCGTGTGGCGATGCGCTTGCGCTGGTGCCGCGCATGGCGGCGCAGGCAGGCGCGGCAGAGGTCGTGTGGAACCGCCGGTATGATCCCCTGGGCCGTGAAACCGATACCGCCATCAAGGCGACGTTGAAGCATGCAGGCGTCATCGCACACAGCTTTGCCGCAGGCGTGTTGTATGAACCATGGACCGTGCGCACCCGCGCGGGCGATGCGTTTCGCGTCTTTACCGCATGGTGGCGTGCCGCGCGGGCGTCGGGTGAACCGCTGCCGCCGTTGCCTGCGCCGGGGCATGTCCATGCTGCGGTGTCCCCCGGCGCATGGGAGGGGTGTTGTGTGGGGATTGATGCGCTGCGCCTCGTGCCGGTCTCGCCCGACTGGGCCGGGGGACTGCGTGAGGCCTGGCAACCGGGCGAGGCACAGGCACGCGACCGGCTGCACCACTTTGTCGATGGCGGGCTTGGCGGATATGCCGACGCGCGCGACCGGCCCGACCTGCCTGCAACGTCGCGACTGTCGCCGGACCTGCGGTTTGGCCACATCTCCCCCCGGCAGGCATGGCACGCGGCCGTCGCCGCCGTGCGTGGCGGTGCAGCCGGGGGAATGGGGGAACAGGACCTGGAGAAGTTTCTGTCGGAACTGGGATGGCGCGACTTCGCGGTATCCCTCCTCTATGCGCAGCCTGAACTGGTATCGTGCAATTTCCGTACGGAATTCGATGCGATGCCATGGCGCAATGATGCCCGTGACCTGTGCGCGTGGCAGCAGGGGCGCACGGGTTATCCCATCGTGGATGCGGGCATGCGGCAGTTATGGCGCACCGGGTGGATGCATAACCGGGTGCGGATGATTGTCGCGTCCTTCCTGACGAAGCACCTGCTGTGCGACTGGCGCATGGGGGAGGCATGGTTTCGCGACACGCTGGTGGATGCCGATATCGCAAGTAATGTCATTAACTGGCAATGGGTGGCGGGGTGCGGTGTGGATGCCGCCCCTTATTTCCGTGTGTTCAACCCGGTATTGCAGGCGCGCAGGTTCGACCCGGACGGGACATATGTGCGGCGTTGGGTGCCCGAACTGGCGGGTGTGCCGACATCATGCGTGCATGCCCCATGGACATGCGACCCCGCGATCCGGGCGCGTGTGGCGTACCCGTCCCCCATCGTTGACCTGCAGGGCGGTCGCGCCCGTGCGCTTGCCGCGTGGAAGGGCCTGTCGGATGCACCGCACGAGGACGCCTGAAACAACCTGTTGGAAAGAAGATCCATCATGAGATTTCCCGCCTGTGACTATGGCCTTCAGGCGGGATGGTCAGGGGGCAGGGGGAATCAGGGGCGGGAGCATTTTTCCAGTTCGTCGAAGCGGGTATAATCGACGGTGATGCTGCCATCGGGATTGGTATTGATGATGTCCACGAAATGGTGGTCATACAGCATCCGGTCAAACCCGTACGCCGTGCGGGCGAATACCGATTGCCCGGAGGCTTCGTCCGTACCGGTGATGGTGACGATGATTTCCGCCTCCTCCGCCTTGAGCATCTCCAGCGTGACACCGTGCAGGGGGCTGCTTTCGTCGATGACATGAACCGGCAGGCACGCAAAGCGCAGGACCGGAATATGTGATTGCCGCAGGGGAAGGGAGTCGAATTCCCGCGTCACATGGCCGTCGGGTTGCGCAATCAGGCGCGCAAGCGAAAATTCGATATCCGCGCTCAGGATCGGGCTGCGGCGGCAGTTGGCGACACGCACGTCCAGGCGGGGGACGGCGTTGTCCTTTAAGATGACGGCGCGTTTGCTGAACATGATGCGCGCGCGTGGTCGTGAAAACCGGGCAAAGACAAGGCCCGTCGCCACGGCGTTGATCATCATGCCGCCCAGTACCTCTGTCGTCGCAAGCAGGTTCGCCACGCGCCCCACCGGGGCCATGACCCCATATCCCACGGTGGACAGGGTCTGGACGCTGAAAAAGAAGTAATCGAGGAAATCCCCCTGCCGTGCGCCCGAAACCTGTGATCCCACGACCATGTACGCCAGTGCGAAGACCACGTTGATCGCGACATAGAATGTGATGGAGAGATAGAGGAAATGGCTCCACCGTGCCGTCAGCGCATGGTGATAGAAGTCGGACCAGATGCGGTCCGCCTGTCCCACGCGCACGATGGTGTCGTGTCCCTTGTCCTCCAGCACGTGGGGATGGCGGGTGGCGGTTGCGGGGGTGATGGGGGCGGTCTGGGTCATGGAAAGGTTTCACCGTGGCACGAACGTGACAGAGTGTGTCATGGCTTATGACGACGTGCCAGTCAGCCTCCCTGCCGGTGTCCCATGCAAAACCTGCGTGACAGCCCGGGCTATAGCGGTACGCCGGTGCCGGTCTTGACGCGGTCCAGCACAACGACGGTGCGATAGGACCGCACCAGTTCATTGTCCGCCAGCAGCCGGGCAGTACGCTGTTCATAATCCTCCATCGACGGGACAAGCAGGATCAGGATGAACCCCGCCGTCCCGGTGACGCAGTAACATTGCTGTACTTCGGGCGCGTCGCGAAAGAACGCCTTTATGGCCGATACCGTGGCCGAGCGGTCGTCCGTCAGCGTGACATCCACCAGCACGGTGATGGGAAAGCCCACGGCGGCCTGATCCACGATGGCGACGGTCCGGCGGATGACGCCCTCTTTTTGCATGCGGGCGATGCGGCGCTGCACGGCAGGGGCCGACAGGTTGACCCGCCGCGCGATTTCGCGCTGTGGCTGGCCCGCGTCTTCTTGCAACAGGCGCACGATGGCCAGGTCATGCTGGTCCAGCTTGTGAGCGGACATTGCTCTTTCCTTTGGTTTCATGAGCGAAAATTGCACATATACCCTTAAAAAAGAGCACACTTCCCATCATGCTCAAGTTATTTCTTTGGACACATGAAACACAGGGCAGGTCATGGGCAACGAACGCAGACCCGTTGACGCGCGGGCCACGGCCTGCATGGTCGTGATGTGCGCGATCTGGGGCACGCAGCAGGTCATTATAAAACTGGCGGCGTCCTCCATGGCGCCATTATTGCAGGTGGGGGTGCGTTCGGGTGTGGCCGCAGCGCTTGTCGCGCTGGTGGTGCTGTACCGGCGTGAGCATCGCGCCCTGGCGGGCTGGACATTGCGCGGCGGCATCTTGGCGGGGGTGCTGTTCGGGGCGGAATTCGTGCTGGTGGGGGAGGGGCTGCGTTTTACCACGGCCTCGCACATCGCGATTTTCCTTTATACCGCGCCCATCTTTGCGGCGTTCGGCCTTGGGGTCAGCCTGCCGGAGGAACGCCTTGCCCCGTTGCAATGGTGTGGCATCGGACTGGCCTTTGCCGGGGTGGTTGCGACATTCGCGGGCCGGGGGGCGGCCCCGGCGGGAAGCATGACATGGCTGGGCGATCTTCTGGGCATTGCGGCGGGTGCGGCAAGTGGCGCGACCACGACGGTCGTGCGGGTTTCCGCCCTGTCGCGTGCCCCGGCCTCGGTCACGTTGCTCTATCAGCTTGTGGGTGGGTTCGTGCTGGCCTGTGGGGCGGCGGTGGCATTGGGGGAAGTACGGGTCACGTGGACGCCGGTGCTGACGGCGGGGCTGCTGTACCAAAGTGTGATCGTGTCTTTCGCCAGCTACCTTGCATGGTTTTCGCTGTTGCGGGTGTATCTTGCGTCACGTCTTGGGGTGATTTCCTTTCTGGCGCCCGTGTTCGGGACGGTGTTCGGCATGACGGTGCTGGGGGAACATCTGGATACCGCCTTCATCTGCGGTGCGGTCATGATCATGGGGGGCATCGTACTGGTCAGCGCGGATGACCTGTTGCGCACCGGACGCAGGCCGGCGGCCATGTGTGATACGTGCGTACCGGATACTGCCGCGCAATAGGGGGATTGATGTACCCAAAAGTACACTTTCCTCCCATATTGCATTGGGGAAATGACGAAAAATTTCGGGGGTGGTTTTCGTGGTGTTTTGCGCAAGCCCCCCTTATAACCCATCGCGACCATAAAAGGCGCTGGTGAAGCCCTTGCCGCCTGTTTGAAAGATCAGGATCAATAACATCCTGAAATCATAAAAGTTTTTGGTGAAGCTTTTT
>NZ_BANE01000229.1 GCF_000964405.1 Novacetimonas hansenii JCM 7643 | reverse complement strand
AAGCTTTTTAGAAAAAGCTTCACCAAAAATCTTTATAATTTCAGGATGTTATTGAGCGTGACTTTTCAAACAGTCTTGCAGGTCTTTGACTGTGGTCTGGGAATTATAGCGTGATGAATCTTACGTCGTAATGATTTCTGGTGTTAAGAGTAATATTCACCGAGTTTATTAATAAATATTAGTGATTTCTGGACAGTAAATTCTTTGTAAGTGTCTTTGTGACCGTGGGAGATCCAACAGTTTATAAATGACTCTAAAAACATTGTAGCCACCATGTAACTTTATTTTTCATTATTTTCTATTAGGTAAAAGATCTTTCTTTTGTCACAATCAGAAAAGAGACTGAAGTAATTACAAAGCTGGCGGCCTAAATCTGCCAAAATCATAGGCAGATTATCCGCACCCTTTTGTGAAATAAAATTATAAATATTATTGGAAATACATGGCATATCTGTTATTTTATTTATTAATTCTTCCATATTTATCTACTTTCTATCGCAAGGTGCAGAGGCCGCCCGGCATCGCGGATACGGACTGGCGTCATGCCCAGCACATCCCCATCCACCTGCACCGGGACTGGCGTTGCGGCATGGACCTCTATGTCGTGCCCGGTCACGATCCGCACATCATGCATCCGCTCCACCCGCCCCAGCAGCAGCGCGCATCCCATGCGTAGGGTGGCCAGAAGGCCTTCCGTTTCCAGCATGATGACGCGAAACCCCGCCTCATGCTGCATGCCGGTGTGGCAAAGGACGAACCGCCCGCCATACAGGCGTCCCTTGGACACCACGACGCCATGGGCGTGGTGCGTGGTGCCGTCCACCTGTACCTGCAACGTCGTAAAACGGTAACGCAGCGCCGCGCCGAACATGGTCAGGACATAGGCCGTGCGTCCCACCATGCGTTTCAGGCGTGACGGCAGCCCGTGTACCACACAGGCGTCGAACCCGATTCCGGCCATCTGGACAAACAGGCGGGCATGTTTCGTATCCTCCGCCATGCCGGGCCATATGGTCGCGCTGGCGCCCGACAGGATCAGACGTGCCGCCGCCTGCGGGGCAAAGGGTATGCCAAGTTCACGGGCCAGAACGTTCGCACTGCCCGCCGGGAAAATACCCATGCGCTGCTGTGTTCCTGCAAGGACCTGCGCCACTTCGGCAATCGTGCCATCCCCGCCCGCGGCGATGATGCAGTCGGTCCCGGCCGCCCCCAGGGCCTGGCGCGCCAGTTCCTGCGCATGGCCCGCATGGCGCGTCGTCAGGACCCGCACCTGCGCCCCACCCGCGCGCAGGGCGGCGATGAACCGCGCGAGTGGCCTGCGCCGCCTGCGTCCCGCCGTGGGGTTGACGATGATGCATGCCCGCATGCCCGTGATACCCTTCATGTTCTTTCGCCGGGGCGCTGCATGACCGGATAATGGCGTCGTGTTCTAATGTAGATCATTGATAAAAATCATAAAAATTCGACTATCATCTTGTTCTGGCTGTAAGAGATTGTTTGAAAATAAGTCATTGATAAAAAAAAGAAAAATTTTTGGGTGCTGCCTTTTTTCAAAAAGGCGGCGTCTTCTGAAG
>NZ_BANE01000230.1 GCF_000964405.1 Novacetimonas hansenii JCM 7643 | reverse complement strand
TGAAAAAAGGCAGCACCCAAAAACTTTTCTTGTTTTTTATCAACTTCTTGTTTTCAAACACAGATCAAGGGGCAGGGAGCAGGCCCCCTGCCGGGGATGGGTAATCTCCGGGGCCGCGCAGGGATGGCGCCGCCGCATTCCCCATGTCAGGCCGCTGGCCTTCAGGCGAGGCTGGCCTTCACCCATTCCTTAAGCTGCGTCTTGGGGGCCGCACCGACCTTGTCCGCGACGACCTTGCCATCCTTGAAGATCAGCATGGTCGGAATCCCGCGCACGCCATAGGTGTTGGGGGTATCAGGGTTTTCGTCGATATTGACCTTGACCACCTTGAGCTGCCCCTTGAACTCCGCGCCGATTTCCTCCAGCGCCGGAGCGACCATCTTGCACGGTCCGCACCATTCGGCCCAGAAATCAACCAGCACGGGTTCGCTGGATTCCAGCACCTGTTTCTGGAATTCGGCGTCTTTTACGGCGACGGTGTTCTCGCTCATTATCTCACTCCTTTTCGTCGCGGCATGGGCCACGACATGATCGGTATCACCGACATGGCGACCCTTGGGCGCGGGGTCAAGACATCACTGCGCTGCAATCCGCGCTGGCGCATTGGCCGCAACCAGCGCATCGGGCAGGACACTGACACGCACACCCTCGGTCCAGACAAGGATGCATGTCACGCGCCGCCCCGGATACAACATGCATAACAACGCACGATACGACGCCATCTGCCGCAGATACAGCACCGGCGTCTCCTCAACACGGGCGGGGGGCTGGCGGTTGGTCTTGAAATCACACAGCAGCACTTCATCATCGGTCACGGCCATGCGATCGACCTGCCCCACCACCACCGTATCACCCACCACACCGGCCAATGGCTGCTCCGCACGGCTGTTGGATGCGAACAGGGGCACCATCGCGGGGGTTTCCATCACCGCCATCACCTGATCGGCGATCCGTGCGCAATCGGCCGTGGACAGGCCACTGCCCCGGCGTGACAGCCAGCGCCGCGCCACCTGCGCACGTTCGGCAGGCACACAGTCGGGCAGGTACTGCAACAGCGCATGCACCATCTGCCCGCGTCGCAATGCATTCATCCGGCGCGTCCCCGCACTCTGCCCCCCCATACCAGCGCGCGCGATCTCCAACGGGGAACGCACGGCGGGCTGCGGCCCAAGGGCCACGTCATCGGGGCGACTTGGCGCCAGCGGGCGCGCCAGCGGTCCTTCCACCACAGGCGGGACGGGAATCCAGTCGGGGGCAGTCCCCATCCAGTGGGGCGGGGGGGCATCGGGACGCGACACGGGCGGTGACGGCGGTGCGACGGAACGCGGGGCATATGCCTCCTCGATCACCAGCACATCACCGGGCCAGCCCAGCGCGAACGGCTCCGCCCGGGCGTCCTGGGCCACGAACGCCTGGCGGCACAAATCGTACCAGCTATTTTCGGGCACACCACGGCGTGGCTCCCACCCGCAGACCACCAGACGCTCGCTCGCCCGGGTCAGGGCGACATATAGCAGGCGGTTATATTCCTCCGCCGCGGCAAGCTTCAGCCGGTCCTGAAGCGCCTGCGTCACACCGGTGCCCAGTTCGCGCCGTGGCACCCACAGCGGCAGGTCAAGGCCGCTTTGAGCGTCATGCACCCATAAAAGACCGCTGTCGAAACGCGGCGTGCCCACCGTGTCGGGCAGGATGACAAGACGTGCCTGCAACCCCTTGGCCCCATGCGCGGTCATGACGCGCACCATGTCGGCGGCGGCATCGGGTTCGTGTTTGACCGTCTCCTCCGACGCGTGAAGCCAGTGCAGGAACCCCTGCAACGAAACGGCATGCGCTTCCTCGAAACGCAGGGCGGCAGAGAGCAGTTCATCCACCGGTTCCACCGCCTCCGGCCCCAGCCGCGCCAGCAGCCGCGCGCGACCACCCAGCGGGCCGAGCGCCTCCGACAGCAGGGCATAGGGGGAGGCATAGTCCACCTTGCCAAACAGGGTATCGAGCATCCGCCACGCCGCCGCCCATTCGGGACGTTCCCCATGCCGCGCGCGCAGCACCGCCCATAACGGCCGCCCCTGCCGCGCGGTGGACAGGTGCATCAGGCTGTCATCATCCAACCCGCCCAACGGCGATGTCAGGACACAGGCCAGCGTCAGGTCATCCTGCGGCAACAGCAGCGCGGCACACAGCGCCATGAGGTCACGCACCGCAAGCTGGTCCGTCAGCACCGTGCGCACCAGCGTCGCCACCGGCACATCCTGTGTCTTCAGCGCGCGGATCAACGCGCGGGCAAAGGCCGACCGGCGCGGCACGAGGATCAGTACGTCACCGGGCGCAAGCGGCGCCTGCCCCGGCGCGGGCGCACGACGCAGTTCCCCAGCGATCCAGGCCGCAAGCGTGTCGGCAAGCTGCTGCTGCGCCGTGGATTGTCCCGCGTTGCGGGTGGGGGCATCCCACGGGTCGGCCTGCGTCGCGTCATCGCCCCCAGGCGTAATGGGCCACAATTCGACACGCCCCCCGCCACCGGGACGCGCGGTGACATGGGCAGGGATGCCGCTGTCGGGTTCGGCCACGCCGCGCGCGGCGGCGGGAATGGAAAACACCCGGTCCACCAGCGCCAGCACCGGCGTGGTGGACCGAAACGACACCGTCAGCGCCGGTTCGCGCCAACGCGCCTGTGCATTGCGCGCCTTGCGACGGAAATGTTCGCGCCAGCGGCGAAAGGCCTCCGGGTCCGCGCCCTGAAAGGAATAGATCGACTGTTTGTAATCCCCCACGGCAAAGACCGTGCGCGGCAGGCCATCATGTTCGCGCGTGCCCTCCCCGGCAAAGAACTCCGCCGTCAGGCCACCGGCGATGGCCCACTGTTCGGGGGAGGTGTCCTGCACCTCGTCCAGCAGCAGATGGTCGATCCCGCCATCGAGCTTGTACAGAACCCACGCCGCCCCCGGATCACGCAGCAGTTCGAGCGTACGCTCGATCAGGTCATCATAATCGACCAGGCCCTGCCCCGTCTTGCGCGTGGCATATCCCTCCAGCACCGGAACCGCGACCGACAGCAGCGCGCGGCTGAGATCACGGACCATGATCGCACGCAACTGCGCCTCCACGTCGAGGACGCGCTGCGCCTCCGCCATCAGGGCATCGCCGATTTCGGGATATTTCTTATCCAGCGTCGCGTTGACCCCGCCACGCTTGCGCGGTTCGCCGTCCTGCTTCACCAACGCCTGGCGCCAGTCGTCCCAGCACGCCACGCGCCCGTTCGTATCCTGCCCCAGCCACGCCAGCATGCCCGCGGCTGTCACGCGCACCTTGGGCGACCCATCCTGTGCAACCCTGCGCAGGCCATCACGCAGGGCGTCCTCGGCAGGAATGTCGGTGCAGGCGTCACGCATGATGGCGGCCGCATCATCCCCCTGCACGCCCAGCACCCGGCGCAACGCCGCGTCCACCCCCGCCGGGTCGGTGCGCCAGCGTTGGGCGACGGCGCGGAACGCACGCAACTGTCCCTGCAACCGCGTGACCAGCGTGGTGAAATCACCGATCCCGACCTGCCCCGCCAGGGCGGCGATGGCGGGACCACCGCGTCCGACCACGTCCTCCACCGCGCCACGCAGCGCAAGGCGCGCGTCGGTTTCCTCCACCAGGGTGAAATGCGGGCTGATCGCCGCCTCCACCGGGAAACGCCGCAGCAACGACTGACAGAAGGCATGGATGGTGCCGATCCGCATGCCGCCGGGCAGGTCCAGCACACGGGCAAACAGTTCGCGCGCCACCTGCCGGGTCCGGGGTTCTGGCGGGACGAACAGGTCACGCAGTTCCGTGTCGAGTGCCGCATCAGGCAGCGTCACCCACCGGCCAAGCCGGTTCTGCAGGCGGATGGCCATTTCCGCTGCGGCCGCCTTGGTAAAGGTCAGGCACAGGATGCGCGACGGGTCAGACCCCGGCACCAGCACGGCCTGTCCGTGCGCGTCATGGGTCGGGCGCGGCAGCATCAGGCGCAGCAGCCGGTCGATCAGCAGCTTTGTCTTGCCACTCCCGGCGGAGGCGGAGACAAAGACCGAAGCCTGCGGGTCGGATGCCTGCGCCTGACTTTCATTCGCCAGCGCGATGGCGTCGGGCATCGTGGCGTCGGGCATCGTGGCCCCGGGCATCGTAACATCAGGCATTGTGACATCAGGCGTCGGCGTGGCGGATGGGGGTGTCGTCATGCCATGTCCTCCTCACGCGCGGCACTCCATTCCGCAACACGCGCAAGATGGGCGTAATCGGCAAAGCGCGGCTCCTCCCCCGGATGGGGATGCGACAGATAGGGCATGTGCGGATTGTCGTAATCCGCCACCCGTTTATACAGCCCGGCACGACATTTCGCGATCAGGTCGGACAGTTCCTCCCCCCGTGCGATATCGAGCACCCGCGCCGGCACATGCCCGCCCGTCAGCCGCCAGTACACCAGTTCCGTCACCCGTCCCGCCACCGTGGGGGCAAAGCCGCCCGCCTCGATCATCGCCGCCTCCAGCACAAGCTGCGACTGCCATCCTGCAAGCACACTTGCACGTGTGGGCAGGGTGCCGGTCTTGTAATCAAACAGGCTCAGCCCCCCTTCGCCGTCACGGTCGATCCGGTCGGCACGGCCACGCAGCACGAACGTGCCAAAGGAAAAGCCCGACAGCTCCATCTTCCCCGACAGTTCGGTCATGACCGAACATGACGCACCACCGGCGCGACGGGCTTCCTCCGTCATGGCGCACCAGCGCGCGATACGGCCAAGGCGTGGCGCCCACCATGCCGCCAGCGCCGGGCGCAGGCGCGCATCATGCAACACCTGTTCGAACACCCGCACCATCTCCTCCTCCCCATCACGGGGCCAATGGTCGGGATAGCGCGTGAACCACCGGTCCAGCGCCTCATGCACGATTTCCCCGTAATCGGCGGCGTCGGCCATTTCCTCCAGCCCCGCAAGAGGCTTCAGCCCAAGGATGCGCCGTGCATAGATGGCATACGGGTCGCGCATCCATATCTCGATTTCCGTCACGGACAGGCTGCGCGGACGCAGGGCGACAGGCGGGCATGGGCGTGGGGGGGCCACGGGGGCGGGCGCACCGGACGGACGGTCCAGACGTTCCAGCCATGACAGCGCCGGATGTGTCGCAAGTGCCTGCCCCCGCCCCGAAAGATAGGCGTCAAGCCGCACCAGCCACCGTGCGGCGACGGCGGGTGCGCCCTGCCTGCGGCCCGGCACCGACAGCACGACCTCAGGCGCGGCGCAGGCGCAGGCGATGAAATCGTGCGCCGCCTGCCCGATGGCGCATTCGGGCGACGGCAGGCAGATGCGCGTGCGCATAGGGCGGCTCATCCACGGTCCCGGATCGGTCGCGGGGGGCCAGACGGTTTCGACCAACCCGCCCAGGACGATGGTTCCCGCCGTCTGCAACCGTGCCTCCAGCAGGCCCCAGATAAAGACACGCGGATGCACCGCCGCCTGTTCGCGCCCGCGCAACGCACGGCGGCCATGCACCGTCACCCCCGCCAGCGATGACGCCAAAAGCCCGTCCAGCGCGCCAACCCGCTGCGCGGGCAGCACGTCGCACCATGTCAGCAGTTCCGCCAGATGCGCGCCCAGCGCGTTACCTTCCTCCCCCGACCACAGGCGCGACGCGCCATCACCGCCGCCCTCGGTATCAGCGTGGGCATCGGTCGTGGCCAGTGCCTGCGCCACCTCCACCAGTGCGGATAGCAGGTCCACCACCTCCTCCATGCCGGACGCGCGCGACAGCAGCGGATCAAGCGCGCGTTCCAGCCGGTCGAGGAAGGCGGACAGTTCCTGCGGCGCGTCCGGCGCATCGGCCAGGGCGCCATGTTCGTCCTGCGTCGCGCGCGACAGGGCGGCGCGCAGGCCCGCAATACCCGGTGGCGGGGCAGGACCGCGCAGGATCGCACGTTCCAGAAGCCGGGCCGACGCGCGGCAGTTCCCCGGCGAAAGCCCGCACGCCGCCAGCGGATGCTTGAGCAGGGACAACAACGCGACCGGCGACAGCCCGCCATCGACGGCCTGCACGATCAGGCGCAGGAACGTGGCCTGCGGCGTGGTTGCCAGCCCCTCGCCCGCGCTGTCATCGGCCACCACGCCCCAGCGCGCCAGTTCGGTTGCAACCCGTCCCGCCAGCGCGCGGTCCGGCGTGACCAGGGCGGCGGGCCGTCCGGGCTGTTCAATCGCCTGGCGCAGGATCAGGGCGATAGCGGCGGCTTCCTCCTGCTGGTCCGCCGTATGCAGCACCGACAGCCCGTCAAGCTGCGGCGCGGGCGCGGGGTCCAGCCATTGCCCCAGCGCCGATGCGGGCAGCAATGCATGCGACAGCAGCGCCGCGCGCCCCGGTGGCGCCCCGACCATGCCCCCGGCCATGCTCCCGGCCATGTCCCCGGCCTTGCTCCCGGCGGGCAGGTCGTCCCAGACCTCCAGCCCGTCGCGCCCCACCCCAAGGTCGGCCAACATGCGTGCTGTGCCCGCCTGTGGATGACCGGGCGGCAGGTCGGACCATGTGCGCGCGTCCATATCCATGTCCACCGGTGTCAGCACCAGCCGCCCGCCCGGCAGGTCCAGCACCGTGCGCAATACCGCCACGGTGGAGGGCACGGCATCCGAAAACCCTGCCGCCCATAACCGATGCCCGGCGGGCGGCGGACTTTCGCGCCAATGCGCCGCCTGCGCATGCAACAGCGCGACCTGGCGGGCGACGGGGTTCATCACGCCCTGCTCCTCCAGCCATGCAGGCCACACGCCGGTCACGATCGACAGGAATTTCAGCGTCAGGTGCCAGTGCTGCGCAAAATCGCCATCGGCGGCATCCGGCAGGCGTTCGCGCAGGTCGCATTCCGCCCATTCCGCCTCGTCCATCAGATCGGCAAGCGCGCGCGCCAGCGGCCATGCCTGATCGACCGTGCGCACATCGCCAAATGCTTCGCCCGCCTGCAACACCAGCCGCGTCAGCGTCGCAAGGCGGCGCATCGGCTCGACCGCGGGGGGCAGATCCAATGCCGCCTCCCCCGACAGGGCAAGCGCGGCCTCGTCCAGTGCCGCAATGGGCGCGATCCGTGGCAACAGCAGCGCACGGCCATCGGCCCGGCGCAAGAACGCCTCCGTCAGGGCACGCGCGGCGCGGCGGCTGGGCAACAGGATCAGGCCCGCGCCAGTGCGCTGCGGGTCGTCCCCCACCTCCGCCATCCAGCGCGCCGCAAGCTGATCGAGGAAGGGCACATGATGGGCGACCGTGACAACCCGGGCATTGGGCGCGCCGGGCGGGGCACCGTCGGCCGGACACATGCCGGGCCGGGGCTCACAAGCCGGGACGGACGCCATCAGCCATGCACCCCGCCATCGTCATGATCGGGATCAAGCATGGTGCGCAGCGTCGTTTCCGCCGCGGCGATGTCCTGCGGGCGCGACAGATGGAACCACAGCGAATCGTGGACGATCATCCCCAGCCGCCCGCGCGCCATCGCCCGGTCCCACAGCAGGTTCAGGCTGAACGCCCCCGTCGGCGCCGCGTCAAACAGGGCGGGCGAGACGATCTGCACCCCGGTATAGACATAGGGCGTCACTTCCCCGTCCTTTGGCCTGCGCGGCCTGCCATGGGCATCAACCGCGAAATCGCCACGCCCCACCTCCCCCACCGCACGCGTCATCGCGCCAAGCAGCAGCATCGCATCCATCGTCGCCGGATCGAATGCCGCCGCCAGCCGCCGCAGGGCCGCCTGCGGGCCGTTAAGCCACATCGCATCGCCATTGAGCAGGAAGAACGGACCCGGCCCGACCTGTCCCGCGCGCAGGGCGGCTGCCGCGCTGCCGCCGGTCTCCAG
>NZ_BANE01000231.1 GCF_000964405.1 Novacetimonas hansenii JCM 7643 | reverse complement strand
AAGCTTTTTCCAAAAAGCTTCGAAAGACGCCGCCTTTTTCGATCAACAGGCGGCACCCGGAAACTTTTCCTGCTTTTTCATCAATGAGCTGCTTTCAGACACTCTCTTAAAAAAACCTAGCCAAAGGACCCCGGCATGCCCACCACTGCGGACATCCAGGCCACATCGCATCACCAGACCCACCAGCGCGCGTTATCCGCGCTGTCGGGCATGGTGCATCGGGGGGACCAGACCGTGGCCGCGCGGCGATATGTCTCCATCGCCGCGGCCGTCGCGGCGGTGGGGGGATTGCTGTTCGGATATGATACCGGGATCATCGCCTCTGCCCTGATTTTCGTCACGCAGACCTTCTCCCTGTCCACCGCGGGGCAGGAATGGGTTGCGGCGGCACTCAATATCGGTGCGATTTTTGGCGCATTGCTCAGCGGTCCGGTGTCGGACCGGTGGGGGCGGCGACCGGCCATCATGGTGGCGGCCGCGATCTTCATCGTCGCGTCGCTGGTCTGTGGGCTGGCCCCTGATGTGCGCACGCTGATCGGGGCGCGGCTGTGGCTGGGGGTTGCGATCGGGGCCACCACGCAGATCGTGCCGGTCTATGTCGCCGAACTGGCGCCCGCGGCACGGCGCGGGGGGCTGGTGTCGCTGTTCCAGCTTGTGTTCTCGCTGGGGCTGCTTCTGGCGTTCTTTGTCGGGTATGAACTGTCGGGGGGGGCCGGGTCATGGCGCGCGATGTTCATGCTGGGCGCCATCCCGGCGCTGCTGCTGGGGGTGGGGATGCTGTTCCTGCCCGAAAGCCCGCGCTGGCTGCTGCATCATGAACGTGAACATCATGCGGTCTCCATCCTGTATAAACTGCGTGGGCATCAGGATATCGTGCGACAGGAACTGGATGATGTCCTGCGCATTGGCGCGGCCACGACGGCGGGGGAACACCGGGCCAGCCTGAAACCGCGCTGGATCCGTCCCGCGCTGATTGCCGCGCTGGGGGTTGCGGCCTTTTCACAGCTTTCAGGCCCGAATGTCATTGTCTATTACGCGCCCATCATCCTGTCACAGGCGGGGTTGGGGCATTCGGCGGCACTGCTGACATCGGTGGGGGTCGGGGTGACATCCACCATCACCACGGCCATGGGCATCGCCCTGATCGACCGGGTGGGCCGCCGGCGCATGATGTTGTGGATGCTGCCGGTGGCGGCGCTGTCGCTGTTTGTGCTGGGGGGTGTCTTCCTTGACCCCGCGCCCCTGACGGGGGTGCGGCTGGTGCTGATGGTTGCATCGCTGCTGGGCTATATCTTCTTTAACTTCGGCTCCCTGTCGGTTGCGGTATGGCTGATCGCGGCCGAGGTCTTTCCCCTGTTCGTGCGCAGCAAGGCCATGGGCATGGCAAGCGCCACGGTCTGGCTGTCCGATACGCTTGTCTCGCTTGTCACCCTGTCGCTTGTCGCGGCGCTGGGCACGACGGGGACGTTCTGGCTGTTCGGGGTCATCAATGTCGCGGCGTTCGCGTTCGTCTGGAAATACGTGCCCGAAACCGCAGGCACCAGCCTGGAACAGATCGAAGGCGCGCTGCGCTCGGGCACGTTTTACGCCGGCACGTTTCATACGGATACCGGCCATCGCACGGACACGCGGCCGGGGGACTGACCTGCCCGCCCCGGATGGCCATACCCATGGTATCCGCGCGCCCAAGAGAGTGTTTGAAAACAGGTCATTGATAAAAAAGTTTTTGGGCGCCGCCTTTTGATCGAAAAAGGCGGCGTCTTCTGAAGCTTTTTG
>NZ_BANE01000232.1 GCF_000964405.1 Novacetimonas hansenii JCM 7643 | reverse complement strand
GCGGGGGCCTCCTCCACCTTCACCGCAGGGGCAGGCGGTGCGACGGGAACTGCCTTTGCCGTGATGGTGGCGGGGTCTGCCGAAGGTACGGCCACAGCAGGGGCCGGGGCCGGGGTTGGGGTTGGGGGCACGGCGGTCGCCACGGCGGCATCAGGCGCCTTATCCGCGGGCTTGTCCGCCTTCGTCCCCCTGCGGATGGGTGACGGGCGCGGCTTGAGGCCCAGCCGATGCGCCTTTCCAACGACCGCGTTCTTGGTCACTGACAACTGGCGGCCAATTTCCGCCGTTGACAATCCCTGCTGCCACAGGTCGCGAAGACGCGCGATCGTCTCCTCGGTCCATTCCATCGCCATCGCTCACACTCCATTACGCGGAATTGGGGGCAAAATAGGCTTATATTGTAGGTGACTCAACCTGCATGCCACAAAATCTTGTGGACAAGGGTGGAGATAACCTGTTCGCAACCATGGTAAAACCTGCGGACTATGCGCCCTGCCCCTTGGCGCGGATCAGTTGGACCGCCCCATCGGCCACCCCAAGCGTCAGTTCACCCGCCTTCAGCGCCATTGCCTGCGCGCCAAAAACCTCCCGCCGCCAGCCTTGCAGGGCCGGGATTTCGGGCGCGTCCTCCAGCGCAAGGCGGTCGATATCCTCTGCCGAGGCCACAAGCTTTGGCGCGACACGATGGCGTTCGCAGCACGCCGCAAGCAATACCTTGAGCATCGCCACAAGGGCGGCCGACGGACGTGCCGCATCCTTGCCACGTCCCTTTGGCGGGCGCGGCAGGCTGGCGTCAGGTTCGTGCCGCGCCTTTGCGATGACCTCCAGCAGAGCCTGCCCGCTGCGCCCCTCGGCAAAGCCGCGTGAAATGCCGCGCACACGCGCCAGCGCATCGACGTCACCGGGGCTGGTGGCGGCGATTTCCATCAGGCTTTCATCCTTCATCAAGCGCTGGCGCGGGACATTGACGCGCTGCGCCTCGTGCTCGCGCCAGGCCGTGATCGCCCGCAGCATACCCAACATGCGGCGATTATTCGTGCGCGGGCGCATACGCTCCCACAATGTCTGCGGATCAGGCCGGAAGGTCGCGGGGGAGTTCAGGACATCCATCTCCGCCGTCATCCAGTCCTTGCGCCCTTCCCTGTCCAGTTGTGCCACCAGCCGCTGATAAACTTCGCGCAGGTAGGTGACGTCAGCGGCGGCATACTCAATCTGCGCCGCCGACAAAGGACGCGCAGCCCAGTCGGAAAAACGGTGTGATTTGTCAATCTGCGCCCCCACAACGGACGCAACCAGACTGTCATACCCGACCTGATCGCCATATCCGGCCACCATCGCCGCAACCTGTGTATCAAACAGCGGCTGTGGCAGGCGATCGAACAGATGCAGGAAAATTTCCAGATCCTGACGGGCCGCATGGAACACCTTGATAACCCCTTCATCCGCAAGGAGTTCACCAAGCGGGGCGAGATCCATGCCGGGGGCCAGTGCATCGACCACCACGACCTCGTCCGCGCTGGCAAGCTGCACCAGACACAATTCCGGCCAATAGGTGCGTTCGCGCACGAATTCCGTGTCGATGGTAATGAAGGGTTCGCGACGCAGCCGCGCGCTGACCGCGCCCAGCTCTGCCGTTGTGGTCACAAGGACCGGATCAGGGAATTCGGTTCGGGATGCAGGTGCCATGACTGCTGTGTTATCATGACGCGCACAGGTTGCAACAGCAGGCAAAATCGCATGGCCATCCATTGACGGTGCCATATCCCGTCCGGCATCACCCGCCCATCAGGCAAACCGTGGAAAGAAAATGCCCATGACCTCCTCCCCCCCTCCCGCCGGCACGCCGGATGATGGCAGCCAGTTACTGACACAGTTGGGCCGCAACACGACCCAGCCCGCCAGCCCCGAAGACGCCATATTGGAACGTGTGCCCGCCCCCGATGCCGACAGGCGCTATGTCGTGCGCTTCACCGCACCGGAATTCACCTCCCTGTGTCCCGTAACAGGACAACCGGATTTCGCACATATCGTCATCGATTATATCCCGCGCGCATGGATCGTGGAGAGCAAGTCGCTCAAGCTGTTCCTGACCAGCTTTCGCAACCATGGCTCTTTCCACGAAAAATGCTCCATGCAGATCGCAACCACGCTGGTGGACCTGCTTGATCCCGTATGGCTGCGGATCGGGGCATACTGGTATCCGCGCGGCGGCATGCCGATTGATGTGTTCTGGCAGACCGGCGCCCCGCCCGAAGGCACGTGGATACCGGCACAGGACGTACCCGGATATCGTGGACGCGGCTGATACCGGTCATCCATGAAAACGCCCGGAAAGCACATATCGACAAAAAGAAACGTCATAAAGGCTTTTTGAAAATATCCCATCAATGCCGGAATGATGAAATGATCCGGGCATTTCCTTTTCCAAAAAGGAAATGCCTTTCAAAGCTTTGGGGGAAAATATTCAACAGGAACCTGCATTGTTTCAGTCGGTTGCTGACTTTAAATTCCAAACACTCTCCCAGACACCATTTCTTCAAAAGAATAGCGATATTCTTCGAGTTTTCTGTAATTTACCAAGAACTTCAAGGGATATAAGAAATTATTTTAAAAACAAACCATTGATAAAAATAAGAAAGTTTTTGGGTGCCGCCTTTTGATCGAAAAAGGCGGCGTCTT
>NZ_BANE01000233.1 GCF_000964405.1 Novacetimonas hansenii JCM 7643 | reverse complement strand
GTGCCGCCTTTTTTCAAAAAGGTGGCGTCTTTCGAAGCTTTTTGGGAAAAGCTTCACCAAAAACCTTTATAATTCCAGTGTGTTATCGGGTCTGATTTTTCAAACAGTCTCTCTTGGAAAACATGCAATAACTTTCGTGCTTTCCCCTCCATAGGGGGCTTCGGCACCGTCCTGTGCTGGATTGAAAGTTATCCGGGGCTGACCTTTTCAGAAATCTTCACCGGTGACTTTTCCCCTCTCCCGCATGTCCCGGCAAAAGAGCAGCGGGGTGGGGAGGCAATGCGCCCCTGAACATATGGGGACGCAACCCTGCCCGGCCGGGCCTGTTGTAAAAGGATGACAGCAGGAGAAAGCCCCATGGCCGATGATATCGCCTCTTCCCCTTCCGTCCGGCCCCCGTCTTCGCGTCGTACCGTCCTGCAGGGCATGGCGGCGGGAATGGTCAGTGCGGCGGCAACGGTCCCCCATGGCGTGGATGCCGCCCCCGTCCCCATGGCGGCGGATACGGCGGTTAACCCGGAAACCCGCTATCCCCGCCCGCCCTTCCCACGTCAGTCGCAGCCATGGCCCGGACTTGCGGGGAAGATGGTGCCCCGCCCGGACCATGGGGAAGGGACCTATCGTGGGTCGGGTCGCCTTGCGGGGCGCAAGGCGCTGATTACCGGGGGGGATTCGGGCATCGGGCGTGCCGCGGCCATTGCGTATGCGCGTGAAGGGGCGGATGTCGCCATCGCCTATCTGCCGCAGGAGGAACCCGACGCGCAGGACGTGATGGCCCTGATCCGCGCGGCCGGGCGCAAGGCCATCGCCATTCCCGGCGACCTGCGCGATGAACAGTATTGCAAGGATCTCGTGGCGAAGGCGCATGCCGAACTGGGCGGTCTCGACATCCTCGTCAGCAATGCCGGGCGGCAGGTGCATCAGGCATCCATTGTCGACATCACGACCGAACAGTTTGACGAGACTTTCCGCACCAATGTCTATGCGCTGTTTTTCCTTGCCCGCGCGGCGGTGCCACTGATGCCGCCGGGTGGGGCGATCATTGCCACCGCATCGGTCAATGCCTTCAGCCCGTCGGAAATCCTGCTGGATTATTCCGCAACAAAGGGGGCGATCGTGGCGCTGGTCAAATCTCTGGCCAAACAGATGGTGCACAAGGGAATCCGCGTGAACGCAGTCGCCCCCGGCCCGTTCTGGACCGCGTTGCAGGTCAGTGGCGGACAGACGCAGGACCATATCCACCAGTTCGGGGCTGAAACACCGATGGGCCGCGCGGGACAGCCCGCCGAACTGGCCCCGGTCTATGTACTCCTTGCCTCGGCGGAGGCCAGCTATATCACCGGGCAGGTCTATGCCGCATCAGGCGGCACCGGCGTGGGATAGGACAGACAGCGGCGGGGCTTTTCCTTTGCCCCGCATGCTGGCACACAGGGGCATGCGGTATGTCCTTATGATCTGTGCGATGCTGCTGGCGGCGGTGTTCTGTTACATGGTGCTCGACATGGTGATGCAGACGGGTAATGACGTCGCCAATTCGCATCCGTGGTAAGGACCATATCCCCGGCGTTTCCTTCCCCCCTGTCGCTGTTCCCCGTGCCGTTTTTTTGCCGCGCCGCGCTGCATAAAAGTAACATTCCGGCCATCTTTTGATCACAGCCGCCGCCCACGATGGCGCCATCGACCCTGATGGTGGAAACGGCGATGAACATGTACGCGGTAACGATGGTGGTAATGGCGGGCGTGGGGACGGGAATCGGCCTGTGTCGTGCCGGCATGTGTCGCGCCGGTCTGTGGCGGGCATGGATGACGCGCGAACTTGCGGCGCTGGAACGTGGACGCCCGCTGGATATCTGACACGTCTCTCTTCCGGTGGGGATCGCGTATGGGGCGTGATGTGTTTTCCTGTTGCGTGGGGCGTATTTTTTGCATCTGATGGCCGCACCCGCCATGTCATGCCATCCGGTGTGACAGGACGCGCGCATGTGGGGGCATGCGCGTGCAGGACATAACGGGCCATGATGCCCATGCCGGAGGAAACGCATGATGTTCCGTCCATCCATCCCGTTGATGCTGGGCCTTGGCTGTGCCGTTGCGGTGGCCACCATTGCCCCGGCGCAGGCCCGCAGCGTGCATATATCGGGCCGGTTCGCCACCGAACACGGCGCGACGACCACGCCGGGCGGCGGGGTGACGGCATGGCTGAACCCCAGGACGAACCTTGTCACCTATACGATCAAATGGACGGGACTGAGCGGCAAGGTCACGGCCATCCATTTCCATGGCCCGGCAGGAACAGGGCAGGAGGCCGGCGTCCTTGCCCCGGTGGCCGGGCCCTATGCCTCGCCCCTGCGGGGGGCGGTGCTGCTGTCGTCTGAACAGGCGCGTGCGCTGATGGCGGGACAGGTCTATGTCAACCTGCACACCGATGCCTATCCCAATGGGGAGGCCCGCGCCCAGCTTGCGGCGCAGCCACGATGAGGAACCGATAATCCGCTTCGCGTTTCCTTAATTACATGTATGATATTTCAAATCCGCATGCCTCAGGGCGGATTGATCCGTTTTGCGTGCCTGTTCCCGTTTCGGTGGCCCATCAGTTGAAACGGTTGGGCGACATCGCGTGAAGAAGGAGTTTACGTTGCGCCTTGCATCTGTCGCCGCCCTTTCGGCTGTTGTTGCCCTGCCTGCTTTTGCTGTTGTCCCCGCCCATGCCGCCGATGCGCTTGGCGAACGCACGGGGGAGATCACCTTTACCATTTCCGCCGCCGACCTTGGGGCCGGCATGTCGTGGGGCAAGGGTGTGCTGAGCTTTCAGGGGCATGATTACAATTTCAAGATTCGTGGCGGTTCCGGCGCCGCCATCGGCTTTTCAACGATGCATGCCAAGGGCGGGGTCTTCAACCTCTACCGCACGCAGGATCTGGAGGGGACCTACTGGTCCGTGCAGGGAGAGGCCACGATCGGTGCGGGAACCGGCGGGGCGGTCATGGAAAACAATAACGGCGTGCGGATCAAGTTCACGTCGCGTACATCCGGCGCACGGCTTGCCTTCTCGGTGGAGCGTCTGACCATCCGGCTCAAGAACTGATCCCTTTACCCCTCCCGGCACAGGCGTTCGGAAACGTTTCTGATATATTTTAGAGAGTGTCTGAAAACACACCCTGATAAAAAAGAAAAGTTTTTGGGTGCTGCCTTTTGATCGAAAAAGGC
>NZ_BANE01000234.1 GCF_000964405.1 Novacetimonas hansenii JCM 7643 | reverse complement strand
TCAGAAGAGGCCGCCTTTTTGAAAAAAGGCGGCACCCAGAAACTCTTCTTATTTTTTATCAATGATTTGTTTTCAAACAATCTCTTTAAAAAATCATCATCAGAAACTTCTTTATTATTACCCGGGCTTTTCCAGATCGGAAAAACTCAGTCCCCTCCCACAATTCCCAACAATTTATGGATCAGGTCCAGATTTGCAGGGAGCAATGTCCCTTGCCCGTTTCAGGCAGCCCCCGGAAGCCATGATGCCAACGCAGCATCTTTTCCCCACGAAAACATAAAAGCCGCACCTGCCCAGCAGGTGCGGCTTTCAATGCTGCCTCATTGAATGTGACAGATACGGCTTCAGCCCTGCTGGAGCTTGTCGAGTTCGCGGACCACGGCCTCGCCCATGACCTCGGTGCCAACAACGGCCATGCCGGGGCTCATGATATCAGGCGTACGCAGGCCACTGGCCAGCACATTGGCCACCGCCGTCTCGATCATCTCTGCATCTTCCAGCATGTTGAACGAATAACGCAGCAACATCGCAAACGACAGGATCTGCGCCAGCGGGTTGGCCTGACCCTTGCCCGCAATGTCGGGCGCGCTGCCATGGATCGGCTCATACAGGGCAGGACGCCTGCCATCGGCATCCACCGCACCCAGCGTGGCCGAAGGCAGCATGCCCAGACTGCCGGTCAGCATGGAGGCAAGGTCGGACAGAAGGTCGCCAAACAGGTTGCCCGTCACGATCACATCGAACTGCCGCGGATTGCGCACAAGCTGCATCGCACAGTTATCAGCCAGCATATGCGTCAATTGCACATCCGCGTATTCCCGCGCATGCAGGTCCGTCACGACCTCTTTCCACAACAGGCCGCTTTCCATCACGTTGCATTTTTCAACCGAACAGACACGGTTGTCCCGCTTGCGCGCAAGGTCGAAGGCCACACGGGCGACACGTTCGATTTCCGACGTGCTATAGACCTCGGTATTGATGCCACGCCGTGACCCGTCGGGCAGGGTCTCGATCCCGCGCGGATTACCGAAATAGATGCCCCCCACCGTTTCGCGCACAATCATGATGTCCAGCCCACGTACCACCTCGGGCTTGAGCGTGCTGGCATCAGCCAGCGCGTCGAACACCTTGGCCGGACGCAGGTTGGCAAACAGCCCAAGTTCCTGACGCAGTTTCAGGATTGCGATTTCAGGACGGAGGTCAAACCCGGCGGAAGCCCATTTCGGGTCCCCAACCGAACCGAACAGGACGGCATCGGCGGCGCGGGCCTCGTCAATCACTTCCTGACGGATCGGCACGCCATGAACCGCCAGCGATGCACCACCGACCAGATCCTCGGTAATATCGAAATTGATCCCGCGCACGCGGCTCATCCACGCCATGATGCGCGCGACTTCGCGCATGATTTCCGGGCCTATGCCATCGCCAGGGAGGATCAGAAGTTTCTTGGTTTCGGACATGACAGCTCCCTGCTGAAAAAGCGACCGGTGATGGTCAGTCAATGGTAATGGAGGGCATCCACGGCGCATCGTGCCTGCGCCGGGCCTCGAACGTTTCGATCGCGGACTCGTGCTGCAGGGTCTGGCCAATATCATCAAGCCCCTCCAGCAGCAGATGCTTGCGCAGGGGATCAACCTCGAACGGGATTTCGCGCCCATCGGGACGGACCACCACCTGACGGGGCAGGTCGATGGTGATGCGCGAATTCTCGCCCATACGCGCATCGGCCATCAATTCGTCGCACACTTCGCGCGGGAGCGTGATGGGCAGGATGCCGTTCTTGAAACAGTTATTGAAAAAAATATCCGCAAACGATGGCGCGATGACACAGCGGATTCCAAAATCCAGCAAAGCCCACGGCGCATGTTCACGCGATGAACCACATCCCAGATTATCGTGGGTAATCAGGATCTGCGATTTGCGATAGGGCGTCTGGTTCAGGACGAAATCGGGATTTTCCGAACCATCGGCGTTATAGCGCATGCTGTCGAACGCATGCACCCCAAGGCCCGAACGCTTGGTTGTCTTGAGGAACCGCGCCGGGATGATCTTGTCCGTATCAATGTTTTCCTGCGGCATCGGGGCGGCAATGGCCGTCAGGACCGTGAACTTATCCATTGTCAGATCAACTCCCGCACATCGGTCAGGTACCCTGTCACGGCGGCGGCGGCGGCCATGGCGGGCGACAGCAGGTGGGTGCGCCCACCCGGCCCCTGACGTCCTTCAAAATTACGGTTGGAAGTAGAGGCACAGCGCTGTCCCGGCGTCAGCTTGTCCGGGTTCATGCCCAGGCACATCGAACACCCGGCCTCGCGCCATTCAAACCCGGCGTCGAGGAAGATCCGGTCCAGCCCTTCTTCCTCCGCCTGCGCCTTGACGATGCCCGACCCCGGCACGATCATCGCCCGCACGCCCTGTGCCACGTGACGTCCCGAAACAATAGAGGCCGCGGCGCGCAGGTCCTCGATCCGGCTGTTGGTGCATGACCCGATAAACACGACATCGACCGGTGTGCCCGCGATCTTCTGCCCGGCCTGCAGGCCCATATATTCCAACATACGCTGCATCTGCGCGCGTCGTGATGCATCGGCTTCGGTGGCAGGGTCGGGTACGGTGCCGGTAATGGGGATGACGGTTTCAGGGCTGGTGCCCCATGTCAGCACCGGGGAGATCTCCTCCGCACGGAGTTCGACCACCTTGTCATAATGCGCACCTTCGTCCGAGGCGAGCGTCTTCCAGTAGGCAACAGCCTGCGTGAATGCCTCGCCCTGCGGTGCGAAGGGACGGCCGCGCACATACTCGAACGTGACCTCGTCCGGGGCAACCAGACCGGCGCGCGCACCCGCCTCGATCGACATGTTGCAGATCGTCATGCGCCCCGCCATGTCCAGCGCGCGGATGGCCGACCCCGTAAATTCGATGATGTAGCCCGTCCCGCCAGCCGTGCCGAGCTTACCGATGATCGCCAGCATGATGTCCTTGGCGCTGACACCGGGGCCGACCTGTCCCTCTACCGCGACTTTCATGTTTTTCGCGGGTTTCTGCAACAGTGTCTGCGTCGCCATCACATGCTCGACCTCGGACGTGCCGATCCCGAATGCCAGCGCGCCAAGCGCACCGTGCGTGGAGGTATGGCTGTCACCGCACACAATGGTCATGCCCGGCAGGGAAATCCCCTGTTCCGGCCCGACGACATGTACGATGCCCTGGCGTTCCGACAGCAGCGGAAAATACGGCACGCCGAATTCCGCCACATTGCGCTCCAGCGTTTCGATCTGGTTGCGGCTTTCGGGTTCCTCGATCGGCTGGGTGCGATCCGATGTGGGAACATTATGATCGACAACCGCGATCATTGCCTCCGGATGGCGCAGACGCCGCCCCGTCATGCGCAGGCCTTCGAACGCCTGCGGGCTTGTCACCTCATGGATAAGGTGACGGTCGATATAAAGAATGGCCGTACCATCCGGGAGACGTTCCACGACATGACTGTCCCAGATCTTGTCGAACAGCGTACGTGCAGCCATCAGTTCATACCCCCAGCATACGGCAATACCGGATCGATCTTTCGCGGCCTTTGTCGTGACGGCAGGGGCGCGTGATCCCGGTCGGCAATCAGAAGAAAATACCGCCGCCCCCATCGCACCATCCCTGTGGAATGGCGGCGCGGGCGACGGCGGTCACAGGCTCAGTTCGCCTTGGCTTCCGTGGCGGCAGGCGCTTCGGCCTTGGCCGCGGACGCCGTATCGCGGGGACGCTCGGCAATGCGGGCGGACTTGCCACGACGGCCACGCAGGTAATACAGCTTCGCACGGCGGACAACACCGCGACGCACCACCGTGATTTCGGCAATGGTGGGCGAATACAGCGGGAACACACGCTCCACGCCTTCACCATTGGAAATCTTGCGCACGGTGAAGTTGCTGTTCAGGCCCTTGTTCGAACGGGCGATCACCACCCCTTCATAAGCCTGGACGCGCTTGCGCGTGCCTTCGACCACATGCACGCCAACGCGCACCGTATCGCCCGGCGCGAAATCAGGCACGGCGCGGGTCGCGGTCAGGCGGGCAATTTCTTCCGCCTCATATTTCTGGATGATGTTCATGATCGGGTCCTCAGTTGATTGGTTTATGTTCAGTTCAGCCGATCCGCATCGGCATGCAGGCCAGCGGATCGGGACGTTTCTTCACCAGCACGCGCCACATGGGCGGCCCACAGGTCGGGTCGCCGCTGTCGCGTTGCCATCTCGGCCATGTCGCGACGCCACCGGGCAATGGCGCCATGATGACCGGACAGCAGGACATCGGGCACGTCACGTCCCTCCCACTGCGCCGGCTTGGTATAAAGCGGGTATTCAAGCAGGCCGTCGGCGAAGCTCTCCTCCGTGGCGCTTGTGTCCGACCCCATGACGCCCGGCAGCAGCCGCACGCAGGCATCGAGCAGCACCAGTGCCGCGACTTCGCCCCCCGACAGGATATAATCACCGATGGAGACCTGTTCGATGTCGCACGCCTCCAGCACGCGTTCGTCCACGCCTTCATACCGGCCACACAGCACGACAACCCCCGGCCCCGCCGCATAACGCCGGACATCCGCCTGCGTCAGCGTACGCCCGCGTGGCGTGGGATAGATAACCGGACGCCCGGCTGCCTCCACCTCGCCCAGCGCGGCGGATACGACATCGGGTCGCATAACCATTCCCGCCCCGCCACCAAACGGCGTGTCGTCAATGGTGCGATGACGGCCAAGCCCATGGGCACGCAGGTCCTGCGCCTCCATTGACCATATCCCGTCACGCAGCGCCCGCCCCGCAAGGGAGCATCCCAGCGAACCGGGAAACATCTCGGGGAACAGAGTCAGCGCGGTGGCCTGCCACGTCGTCATGCCACGGGTTCCGCCGCGCCATCACCGGGGAAGAACTCCGCCGGGACCTCGACCTCATCAGGCAGGACAACCTCGATCCGGCGTGCGCCCATGTCCACCACCGGCACACAGGCCCGCGTGAACGGCAGCAGGATCGTGCCACCCTGTCCTGTGATCTCCAGGCTGACGCCCGCGCCATAATCATGGACCAGCCGGACATGGCCAAGTTCATGCAATGGCGTGCCTGCCTGTTCAATCACCTGCATCCCCACGAGGTCGGCGACATAAAATTCGTCCTCCTCTGGTTCCGGCAGGTCGACACGCCCGACATAGAGCTTGCGATTGACCAGTTTCTGCGCGTCCTCGCGGCTGGAAAGTGCCTGCCCCGCGTCATTGCGCAGTTCGGCAATCCCCTGCCCACGCCATGACAGATGCCAGGCATTCCCGTGTTCATCACGAAGCGCCCCATAACGGGCAAGGTCTTCGGGCACGGCGGCATAGCTGTGCACGCGCACAAGCCCACGCACACCATGCGGCCGCCCCACCACGCCCATCAGGATACGATCGCGATCCATCACCTGCCTTCTATCGTGCCCGCCCGTCTACCGTCGTGCCTCAGGCCGCCGCGGTTGCGGCAGCAGCAGCGGCGGCACGTTCCTGCGCACGCTTCTTCGGCGCGGACTGCTTCGGCTGCTCATTCCAGGTCGGCTTCGGCGCCAGACCGGCATTACCCAGGAAGCGGGCCACGCGATCGGTCGGCAGTGCGCCGTTGGACAGCCAGTGCGTGATGCGCTCGTTCACCAGACGCACGCGGTCGGCATGGTCGGACGGCAGCATCGGGTTGTAGGAACCGACCTTCTCGATGAAACGGCCATCGCGGGGCGAACGGCTGTCGGCAACCACGATGTGATAATAGGGACGCTTCTTCGCACCAGCGCGTGCAAGGCGGATCTTGAGGCTCATTCAGACTTCTCCACAAAACAACTTGTAAAACACATCAAAGGGAAACATGACGCGGCGTCAGCCGAATGGCGGACGGCCACCCCCGCCGGGGGGACGTCCCCCGCCGGGCATCAGCGCGGAAAGGCCCTGACGCATCAGTCCCTTCACTCCCAACTTGTTCAACCGCTTCATCATCGAGGACATGGTGTCGTACTGCTTGAGCAGCCGGTTCACCTCCTGCACGGTTGTTCCCGACCCGGCGGCGATGCGCTTCTTGCGCGACGCCTTGATGATGGCGGGCGTCTTTCGCTCCGCCTTGGTCATGGATGAAATGATGGCCTGATGGCGGCCAAGGACAGAGGTGTCAATGTCCTTGTCGCCCATGGCCTCCTTCAGCTTACCCATGCCCGGCAGCATGTTCAGGATGCCCGAGATGGACCCCATTTTGTTGATCTGCCGGATCTGGGCCGCGTAATCGTCAAGGTCGAACTTGCCCTGCAGCATCTTGGCTGCAATCTTCTCGCTCTCCTCATGGTCGAGCGTGTCGGCGGCCTTTTCGACCAGTCCCGCGATATCGCCAAGGCCAAGGATACGGCCCGCGACACGTTCGGGATGGAACTCCTCCAGCGCGTCAAGCTTCTCGCCCGAACCGGTCAGCTTGATCGGCGCCCCGGTGATCGCACGCATCGACAGCGCGGCGCCACCACGGGCATCGCCGTCCATGCGGGTCATGACCACACCGGTAACACCCACGGCCTCGTTAAACGCCTTGGCGGTGTTGACGGCGTCCTGCCCGGTCATCGCATCGACAACCAGCAGCGTTTCAGCGGGCTGGGTCTCGGCACGGATGGCCCGCACCTCATCCATCAGCGCTTCGTCAATCGACAGACGGCCGGCGGTATCAAGGATGACGATGTCATAACCTTCGCGACGCCCGACTTCCATCGCACGACGCGCGATCTCGACCGGGGACTGTCCCGCGATGATCGGCAGCGAGGCGACACCCGCGCGCTCGGCCAGCTGCTGCAACTGCAACTGCGCGGCCGGGCGCTGCGTATCAAGGCTGGCGAGCAGCACCTTGCGACGTTCGCGCGTAGCAAGCCGCAGCGCGATCTTGCCCGACGTCGTCGTCTTGCCCGACCCCTGCAGCCCGACCATCAGGATGGGCACAGGCGCCGCGGCATTCAGGTTCAGAGGAACCGCACCCGCCCCGCCAAGCGCATCAATCAGCGCGTCATTGACGACCTTGGCAACGGCCTGACCGGGGGAAATGCTGTCGAGCACCTCGTGCCCCACGGCACGTTCGCGCACCTTGTTGACGAAATCCTTGACAACCGGCAGCGCGACGTCGGCATCGAGCATCGCCAGACGCACCTCGCGCATGGCTTCGGTGACGTCGGCCTCCGACAGGGTCCCGCGCTTGGCGAGGCCATCGAACACACCGGAGAGCTTGCCTGACAGCGTCTCGAACAAAGGTTTTTCCCCAAAAGAATACGCGCCACTGCGCGAACCTTCGCGAAGTGACGTGCCTGATGTTGCGACGGGTGTATCTTTCCCACGCGTCCCGTGTCAAGGGCTACCTGACCCGGGACGCCGGGCCGTGCGCATCACCCCCTTATGGAGCGAAGGCACCGGCCATGCGGGACAGGATCAGTGTGCGTCGGGCGCGGGAGGCGCGGGGGGCGCCATAAGGGCGCGCAACTGGGCATGCAAGCTGTCGGCCTTGTCCTGTGTCGCCTTGATCTGCGCCAACTGATCGGCGGTCAGGACATCATGGATGCGGATGGCGGTCTGCACGCGCGCGGCTTCATGTGCCTGATGGATGCTGGCGATCTGCTGCTGCAGCGATGCGATCTGCGCCTCATCAACCTTGCCGGGGGTCGCCAGCAGGTCCTGGATCTGGTGATGCAGGCCGGATTCCTTGTCCATGTCAGCATGGAAATCGGGATGATCGGCCTTCAGGATGGCGTCGATCTTCTTGCGCTGCGCCTTCGACAGGTTGACCTGCGCAAGGAAGGGCATGCCACCGGGCGCACCATGGCAGGACGGCGGCGGCGGCGGAGGGGCCGCGACGGCTGCTTCGGCGCTGATACCCGCAAATCCACCCACAAGCGTCGCCGCCAGAATCATCTTCTTAAACATGGTGTCTTTCCAATCTGTAATAACACACACTCCCTACCCTGCACCGACTCCCGGCACACGACAAGGGTCATCCCGACAGGGTAAGCCATCACATGGGCGGTGAAGCCCATGTTCTTGATACAAAATGTAAGGAAGCAACGCCAGAATGCAACGTAACCACAGGAACATCACACAAACAGGGCATCGTGACTTCACATAAGCCCCCCTGCCATCCACCCTTGGATTCAAAGGGAACCGCACAGTTGCAGGGCGGTGGGACCATCAATAACAGGCCACCTGAAAAGTCAGGATCAATAACATACTGAAATTATAAAGGTTTTTTGGTGAAGCTTTTTCC
>NZ_BANE01000235.1 GCF_000964405.1 Novacetimonas hansenii JCM 7643 | reverse complement strand
AATTTTTCTTGTTTTTTATCAATGACTTGTTTTCAAACAATCTCATATGCCCCCTTTTGAACCGTTGCAGGCATGACCGCTACCCGGCCGGTGGCTGCATTACGTCCATTACCAGAACATTTTCTGAAAATTTCTGTTTCTTACCAAAGATCTGTCGCAGTCACCCGACAGCTCCATGCCCTGTCGAAACCATGATGGGACGCATGGCAAACAGCGCCACGATGGCAGTGCAGAAAACCTTCAGATTATCTGGATGACGTGATGTCACCAGCATACCATCCGTCACGACATCGCGATCCACCCAGTTTCCCCCGGCATTTGTCAGATCGGTGCGCAGGGAAGGCCATGATGTAAGCGTACGTCCCCCCACGCCCCCGGCTTCAATCAGGGGCCATGGGCCGTGACTGATGGCGGCGATCGGCTGTCCCGCCTTCACGAATTCCCGCACGAAACGCACCGCGTCGCGATCCATACGCAGGCAATCGGAACAGGTGATCCCCCCAGGCAGCAAAAGGCCGTCAAACATTGCCGCATGTACTGCGCCGACCTGTATATCGACATGATACCGGTTGGTGGGATGAATATCGGCTTCCATCGCCTGGATATCCACACGGTTGGGGGAAATCAGCAACGTCCGTGCCCCAGCCTGCCGCAAGGCAGCGACCGGATCGGTCAGTTCCACTTCCTCCACCCCGTTTGTCGCAAGTATTGCAATCGTCCGCCCGCCCAGGCGACTGCCATCACGCCGCACGGGATTGCGTGGTAACGACGTACGGCACGGTCCCAACCTGACCGGCAAGGGGATATTGCGCAGGGCCATGGACGGCCTCCATCAACGATGGAAAAGGAAGGAAGTAGCACTCTCGTCCACCACCAACGGCTGCAGGTGGATCGTGTTCCCACGCAATCACATATTTCTTGGGACGGCCGAAACCAGAGTGAGCACGCCTTCATGACGTCCGGTCAAAGCCTTGGCATGGCACCAGTTTCACAGGAACGAAGCATTTTTCGTAGACTATTGAACAAAACAGTCAGGAGACGTTTTATTTTCACACGAAGTGCGCAGAATTTTTATATGAATGGTTGTTATATATTAAGGTGCTTTTCCAACGATCATTTCAATAACATCTGGAATATCAGGTTCCAAAATCATGTTGCCTCAAGGCACGTTTAACAAAATCAAGGAAAAATCGCACCCGCGGTGGCAGATGCGTGCGTGACGGATAAATCGCGCACAACACGACATCTTCCCATGCATACGCACTCAGGCATTCAATCAGTCGTCCGCATTTCAGGTCATCTGCGATATCCCACAAAACCTTCAATGCAATTCCCTGCCCACTTACTGCCCAGTCATGGACGACCTCGCTGCTGGAAGCGGCAAGATGGGGTGTGACATGGATTTCCTTCCGCGTCTTGCCATCATAATATGCCCATTCATTAAAGATCCTCTGCCGCCGCAACAGGCAGATGCAGTCATGTTTAAGCAGGTCATGGGGCGTGGCAGGCAATCCCTTGCGCACGGAATATGCAGGGGAGGCACAGACCACGCGACGGCTGCTTATCAATGTCGTGGTCATGACGTCCTGATCGGGCGGCATGCCCGCGCGAATTGCAATATCAAGCCCGTCATCAATGACATCAAGCCCTGCATCCGACAATGTCAGGTGGACCGTGACATCGGGATATTTCTCTACAAATGCGGCGACGATACCCGCAAGCATCTTCCGCCCGAGTTCAGATGGAACCCCCACCCGCAGGACCCCGTGGGGAATACCGGCCTTGGCCGTGACCTCGGCCTCGGCTTCCTCGATTTCATGCATGATACGGGTTGCACGTTCATGCAACCTCTGTCCTTCCGCCGTCAGGGCAAAATGACGCGACGTACGGGTGACAAGCCGGGTGCCAAGCCGTGCCTCAAACCCACTAAGCCTCCGGCTCATGGCGGCGGGCGACATGCCCATGACACGGGCACAGCCTGCAATACTGCCTGCGGCGGCGAGGATGCAAAAGAATTTAAGGTCGCTGATTTCGTCGGGCATGCGACCTCCATGATTGCATGTGGCGTACGGTTGCCGTGCATGAACGGGCTCTACACGGGATTGTGCAGACAGGTATTGTGCGCACTGTTTCATCGTCATCGCAATATTGAGTTCCCATGCCTGCTTCCGCGCAACCGTCGTGCATCCCCTCGCGAAAAATTAGCCTTAATGGACATAACCTTCTGGAAAGTCATGTTTTTAACAAGGGAAATGCCTTCGATATGCGGGAACGAGACCTGTTCGGACTGCATGGCTTCCTCCCGCATAATGTCACGACACTGGAACATCAGGTTGCCCGTGCGACGCGGCGCCTTGAGGCCCTGCCGGACAATTTTTCGCGCCATGTTGCGCTGCGTGAAATCCAGGACCGCAACGAAACACTTTTCCATGCCATCGTGGCGCAGTCACTCGAAGACTATCTTCCCATTATCTACACCCCCTGCATCGGGCGCGCCTGCCAGCAGTTCAGTCAGATATGGACCCGTCCACGTGGTCTGTTCCTGAATTACGACGACCGGGGACGCATTGCAGACATCCTGTCCGATACGCGCTGGGACGATGTGCGCGTCATCGTGGCAAGTGACGGTGGCAGCATCCTGGGGATCGGCGATCAGGGCGCGAACGGGATGGGTATCCCGATCGGCAAGCTTGCGCTCTATACCGCCTGTGGTGGTCTGGACCCTGCCTGTGCGCTACCGATCCTGCTGGATGTCGGGACCGATAATGAAACATTGCTCAACGACCCGGATTACATCGGATGGCGACACCGGCGCGTACGCGGTGCTGACTATGACGCATTTATCGCGGAATTCGTCACGGCGGCGGAAGCGCGCTGGCCCCGGATTGCCCTGCACTGGGAAGATCTGGCCGGGGAAGACGCCCTGCGTATCCTCAGCCGTTATCGCGAACGGATGTGTACATATAATGACGATATTCAGGGCACGGCCGGGGTAACTGCTGGCGCCCTGTTGGCTGCAATTCGTGCAGGTGCTGCGCCGCTTGCGCAACAGCGGGTCGTCATCTTTGGCGCGGGCGGGGCAGGGTGCGGCATTGCCGACCTTCTGTCACGTATGATGATGGCCGAAGGAATGCCACCGGCGGAAGCACGGGGCAGGTTTTTCATGATCGACGTCGATGGCCTGGTCCGGCACGGCATGGCGGGAATGACGGACGGGCAGGCTTCTTTTGCACAGCCACACGACATCGCAGCACGATGGAATGTCGCGGATCCTGCGCATGTATCGTTGTCCGAAGTGGTGGCGCATGTCCGTCCCACGATGCTGATTGGCACATCAGGGCAGGGGGGGGCATTCACGCGCGAAATCATTGCCCCCATGACCCATATGCCGCAACGTCCCGTGATCTTTGCCCTGTCGAACCCGACCGCCAATATCGAGGCCACGCCATCCAACCTGCTGGAATGGACGGATGGGCGCGCCATTATCGGCACAGGCGGCCCGTTTGCTCCGGTTGTCTTTGGCGGGCGCGAACGCCCGGTGGACCAGATCAATAACTCATATGTCTTCCCCGGCATTGGCCTCGCTGTCGTGGCCGGGGGGATCACCCGCATGACTGACGGCATGTTCCTTGCTGCCGCGCGGGCGCTGGCGGCGATATCCCCTGTCTCAACGTTTCAGGAGCCGGCATATGCAGCGCTGCTGCCACCGGTTTCCGACCTGCCAAAGGCCGCGATCGCAGTCGCGCGTGCCGTTATTAACCAGGGTCAGGCAGAAGGTGTGGCCCCGCCAGCCACTCAGGACGAAATTGAAGTCGCGCTGGACAGAGCGATATGGACACCGCGGTACCGCCCATATGAAAAGGCGGTAAGCTGAAAACTCTTCAGCTCCAAATGATGTCATTATTACATCGGCACAGATAGCTGCTGATGTGCTTTCTGTATTCTGCCAGTACCACTCTGCCCCGTTTCGCGTGGCAGGCGTGTCGTGACAGGCTGCGTTGGCTGTACTGCCCATCGTTACCAGCCATCGGCTTTGCCGCACGCAATACGCTGGCGTCGCTTATCGCGCTGGCCGCCGCATTGTGGATGGAACTGGACAGTCCGCAGTGGGCAGTCGCCACCGTATGGTCGGTCGCACAGGTGCGCCGTGGCGAAAGCATGTCAAAGGCGCGCTGGCGCATTGTCGGCACCTTGGCCGGGGCCGTTGCGGCCGTGGTGTTCATTGCCGCCTTTCCACAACAGGCATGGCTGTTTTTCCCGGCGGTCGCAGCCTGGATCGGGTTGTGCAGTTTTCTTGCGACATTCAGTGTCAACTTCAGATCTTACGCCTTTGTACTGTCCGGATATACCTGTTCGATTATTGCCGTGGCCGCCGCGTCGCAGCCTGACAATGTATTTTTCATCGCGGTATCGCGCGCGACCTATATCGTTCTGGGTGTAGTGTGCGAGGCTGCCATGGCGTTGCTGTTCGCGCATAACCTTGCATCGCGCGCCCGCGCCACGATGCTGGCGCGGGTAGAGGATGTCCTGCACCGCCTGGCATCCCTCCTGCGTGAAATTGTACTGTATGATCGTGAAACATTGATTCACGCAGGGGAATTTTCGGACGTGATGGTCTCCGTCCATCATGGAATTGAATTCCCAGCCATTGAAATGGGGCGACATTCGCACGCAGGTGATCATGCCCGGGCGGTATTTGCCAATATCTCGATCATGGTAACACGCCTTGTTGGCCTGTCGGGCAGCATGGAACGCGCGGAACTGAGTAAAGACCCACTTCTGGTGGATACGCGCGGCAGGTTGCTGCAACTGTGTGATCGACTGGTATCCTGCCGACTGCAACGCAACATGCTGGACACATTGTTGCGTCACGTAACGCAGTTACACGCATTGTTCCAGGACCGGGCCAGATCCGAAAATGATGAAACGCGCCGGATTACACACAGCGTTTTGTGTGACGCAATGGCAGACCTTGCCACCGCCATCACACATTGCCAGGCCATTTTCATGCCCCCGCCGCATGACCGTTTCCGCTTCCGGCTGCCTGGCCATCGGGACCTGCGTCTTGCCTTTCACAACGGATTGCGGGGGGCCATCGCCATCGTTGGCGCGGGCATGATTTACGAAGTGACGGCATGGCCGGGGGGAATGGGATTTATTGCAATCACGACGCTGGTATGTGGCCTGTTTGCAACCCGCGAGAACCCGGTCGTAGGAACCTCGCGCTTCCTGTCGGGGGCAATATGGTCCGCTGTTGCAGCAGGATGCCTTGACCTGTGGATTATTCCGTATCTTGCGGATTATGAGGTACTGGCCCTCGTCCTTGGGGTTTTTCTGTTCGTTGGGGGACTGGCAAAATACAATCCCGCCACGGCAGGGGCGGCGGCGGCCTATGGATTATTGATGCCGAACCTGCTGATGCCCGGCAACCAGCTTCGCGTCGATGAGGTCACGTTCCTGAACGCAGCCCTGCATACCGTGCTTGCTGTGGGACTAAGCCTGCTGGTATTCCGTCTGGTACTACCTTTTGATGCACGCAACGAACGGGGGCGGTATGGTAGGCATATACGGGTGGAATTGCGCGGATTATGTGTCATGCCACTGCCGCCTTTGCCACAGTGGTGGATCGGCGCAAGCGTGGACCGGATCGGGCGCCTGGTGCGGCATGCTGCACGGACTTCAGATCATACTGCGGCAGGCGACATACGCCAGACATTGCTGCTGTCGGCGGTTGGCCTTAATATCCTGCTGCTGCGGCAGTTGAAACGTGAACAACGTCACGAAGCATCGCAGACGCTGACCCTGCTGATGCGGGCTCTGGCACGATACAGGCCAATCAGTCGACGAGGGATCGCCATGATATCCGTGGCACGTCGCCGCGTGCTGCTGATGCTGCGGCGGGAACCGGATAACCTGTGGCTGCTGCGGGTTCTGGGCTGTCTTGACGGGATCGGGCGCGCCGCCTCTGATTGTGTGACAGAGAACCGCACCAGCCAGGAATAAGGCCTGTTGACAACAGCCTGCTTTTCCCAAGGTCCTGACATTTTATAGCACGAAAATATATAAATACATTTTTTATTCAGGATAGTATTTCAAAACCCTCAGGCAGAAAACTGATTTTCATGACACTATGTGACATGGTTGTGATATCATATTTTCTGTCAATAGAATTTACGGCAAATGAAAAATTGGATCTTCATCTTTGATGATGAAAATCTGAAAAACACATGAACCATGTTTCATTTGCATATCTGATATATTAATATATAATGTCATTCGCATAAATTAAAAATAAAGAGAACGATATGGATCAACTTCTTCATTTTTTTGCGGACGTACTCCTGTTCGTTTTTATTCCTTCACTATTATGGCGTTGGTCACAGAAAACCATACCGATTGTCGTAATTCCGATATTGGTGGGGATCGTGATTGCGGTCACGAAATATCCCGTGGGAACATGGGGTATCCCATCGCAATATGGGGAAGATGTCGGGTGGATTGCCGTCCTTGTACTGGCATTTACGGCCGGGCTGGATATGTGGCAGTTCTCCGACGGGGTTGACCCGAACCAGAACTTTACCGCTCCCTCTATGGGACGCCTGTTAGGCAGTGCGCTTGTCGCCCTAGGGGTTCCGTTCTGTATCGGCTCCGTGCTGATCTATTTTTATTTCCTCCCATTGCATGGCTGGGAAACCCCGCATGGTAGTTCCACGATTGGTGCCATGTCCATTGGGCTATGCCTTGCGGTCAGTGCGTTACCCGTAATGATCGGGGTTGTGCGCGAACTTTCCCCCGCCGAACGTCCGATGGGGCATCTGGCGTTACGGCTGGCGATTGTTGATGATGCGGCCCTGTGGATCGGGCTGGCATGCCTGCAATTCGCGGCCGAAGGGCCTGGTGCCTTTCATGGGTGGCATATCACACAATTCATTGCCGTGGCTGTGCTTGGCGGACTGGCACTCATCAGCAGTACCGCCGCGTACCGCCTGCCACATCCCCCGTTATGGGTCATATGGGCGGCAGTTCCCCTATGGCTGGCAAGTGGTGCATGGGCCAGCATGCAGATCGGGTTGCATGAATTAATCGGCGCCTATTTTGCAGGGGCGATCATGCCCCCCAAATGGGTCCGTCGCCTGCCTGTGGAACGGGTGGGGACGTTTTCCCTGCTCTGGCTTGCGCCCATGTTTTTTGGCCATAGCGGAATGCACATCAATGGGGAGGCGCTGACATGGCCGTCCGTTATTGCCTCACTGCTGCTGGTGGTCATTTCCATTACGACCAAGATGGGGGCCGTCGTCCTTTATCCGCCATCACCCGATATGTCGCGCCAGCAGGCACTTGGCATGGGGGCCCTCTTGCAATGCAAGGGGCTGATGGAAATCGTTGCCGCCACCATCTTGCACAACAAGGGCATGATATCTGAATTCGCATATGCATCGTTAATGGTGCTTGCGGTCACATCCACGACCCTTACTGGACCGATGTTCCGTCTGGTGACACGCTGGAGGCGGCCGGCATAGGGACTGACTGCACTGGTTCACGCGCAATCAGTTTTGCCAGCGTCAGCGCCTCTGCCGCTGCTGCCACAGCGGGAAAGGGTTTACCTGAACGTTGGGCGATATCCATCAGGGAATGCGTCCCATCGGCAAGGTTCAGAACCCAGAGCAGGGTCATCTGGTCAAAGGCAGGACGGGGGGAGGCATCGCCATCCCCACCACCAATCGCCTTGTAAAGCCCCCTGCGCCCCAGTTGCGGTTCGCCGTAGGGCGCAAGGCTGTGCGGATAAAAATCCGTCTCCATCATGGATATAATACCAATTTGTTTTGGCTGTGACTCAGGGGGGGGGG
>NZ_BANE01000236.1 GCF_000964405.1 Novacetimonas hansenii JCM 7643 | reverse complement strand
AAAAGCTTCAGAAGACGCCGCCTTTTTGAAAAAAGGCGGCACCCGAAACCTTTTCCTGTTTTTTCAATGATGTGTTTTCAAATACTCTCTGTGCGGACTGTCATGAAAGACCATCATCATGCATATGAAATGTTTTTGATGACGCGCTGATCCAAACGCATCAGGGCGGCCGCGTAATCGTAGCAGGCTGCGGCCCCCGGAAAATATGCAACGATCCTCAGTTTTCCGCTGATGGCGTTTCCGCTGAGGCCGCGTCCGTATGTGTGGCCGGGGCCGGGGATGCGCCCGGCGTGGGGGCCGTTGCGATTCCCAGCGTCTGGTGCATTTCCTGCCGGATCTGGTTGCATTTCTTGGTATAAACGCCCGCCTGGGAGGCCGTCATGAAATTGATGACGAACGCCCCGATGAGGGAGCAGAACGACAGCCCGATCACGGTCTTGCCCGTCACGCTTATGACGTCATCGTAACATTGCGCCGAATACCACAGCAGGACAAGGCTGAGTGCGGCGCCAAGGAAGCCGAGGATGCCCGTATAATGGATCAGGGAATCTTCTTCGTTACTGAATGCAAGGGATTGCTGCCACAGCAGGTAGAGCTTTTCGTTCATTTCCTCCACCTGGCAGTCATGTTCAAGCTGTGCGGCACTTGTAACCTTGCCCGGCGCACTTCGATGCATGTCAAGTTCCTGCTGGGCCTTGGCAAAGGTGCGTCGCCGTTCCTTGATCGCGGGCAGGCTGATGTCCACAAAGCTGAGAATGGCGACATTCAGCCCTGCCGACAGTTGTACGACGGCCTGAAAATCGCCCCATGTATGGCTCACGTGCTTCTCCCTTTGTTCTCACACGCCCGTGATGGAAATATAGCAGGATGGGAAGCCAGGGCGAGATTGTAAAACCGGTAGGCTGACTTGCATATTCCCCCTGCATCCGTTTTCCCCCTGTGTCCGTATTTCCCCTGCCTTGTCCCCCATGCCGCGTGCGGCTGTCCCGTGCCCCGGCGTCGTTATCGTGCGTGCCGGTGTCATGGCAGGTGGGGCGTGTGTTTTCCTTGCGCTGCCATATCGGGCAAAATGGATGCGTGTCGCATGACCCATGATGGGGCGCATGTGATGAGGCGCGGGGGACAGGGCCATGGCGTTCCCCCGGGGGGCACGTTGCGCCGGATTGCCGTATGATATTGCTTTCGGGCGGGATGTCTTCATAACGGGCATCGAAACAGAAGGAAGCCATGGATGCGGTTGCCGTGCCATCCGTGTAATGTTTCAAGAAGAGAATGAAGGGGGGCTGCGCCCATGGCCGCGACGTTTGAGACGCATACGATCTACCAGATACCCGAAGACCAGCGTTATGGCCGTGTCAGCGATCTCTTCAGCGTCTGGTTCAGCACCAACATGACATTGCTGACGGTCGTGACCGGTGCGCTGGGGCCAACGGTTTTCGGGCTGTCGTTCGGGTGGTCCATGCTGGCGGCGGTGGCGGGGAATATGGTGGGCGCGGTCTTCATGGCCCTGCATGCGGCACAGGGGCCGATGCTTGGCGTGCCGCAGATGGTGCAGAGCCGGGGCCAGTTCGGGTCCTATGGTGCGGTTCCCATCGTGTTGCTGGTGATCGTGATGTATGTCGGCTTTGCCGCGTCCAATTATGTCGTGGGGGGGCAGGCGCTGGTGCAGGCGCTTCCGGGCCTCAACCGTACGGTGGGGGTGTTGACCATCGCGGGCGTCAGCCTTGTGCCGTGCTGTATGGGATATCGCGCGATCCATGTGATTTCCAAGGTCGTAAGCTGGCTGGCCGGTGGGGTGGTCCTGTTGTGCATCGCGCTGGGGCTGTGGCGGTTTTCGGGCGGGATGCTGATGGATATGCATGGTTCGGTCGCGGGGATCTTCAGCGCATTTTCCGTCTCCGCCCTGTGGCAGGTTGCGTATGCCCCCTATGTTTCGGACTCGTCGCGTTACCTGCCCAACAGTGCCGTATCGGTGCGCAACACGTTCATCGCGACCTATGCGGGTACGGTCCTTGGCACCATCCTGCCGATGATGCTGGGGATCGTGCTGGCGTGCCAGTGGTCGGACCTGACCACGGTGGAGGCACTGGCGCGGTTATGTGGCGGGGGGGCTGGCATCGTGCTGGTGGTTCTGTCGCTGGCGATTACGCTGGGCAATGCGATGGGGGTGTATTGCGGCGCGTTATCGACCATCACGGTGGTGCAGACCTTTCGTCCCGACTGGCATCCCGCGATGATCAGCCGCGTCGTGGTCACGCTGTGCCTTGTGGCGCTAGCGCTGGTGATGGCGTTTGGCATGAGCGCCAATTTCATGAAATCCTATGCCGCGTTCCTTGATATCCTGATGGCGGTCATCGTGCCGTGGACGGCCATCAACCTGACCGATTATTACCTGTTGCGTCATGGGGATTATGACGTTGCCTCGTTTTTTCGTGTCGATGGGGGATGTTACGGCTATTTCAACATGCCTGCCGTACTGTCCTATGTCGTGGGGGTGCTGGTGGAACTGCCGTTCCTGAAAAATGACCTGTATATGGGGTTCTTGCTGCCAATGCTGCATGGGGTTGATATCTCGTGGCTGGTCAGCCTGATCGTCACCACGGTGGTGTATGTGGTGCTGTATCGTGGCGGAAGCACGCGCGCATCGCGGCGGCAGGCCGCCTGACAGGCGATCGCGCCCTTTTGCCCCCACCTGTGTTTCCTGCCAGGAAACACGGACCAGCCCTGCCGCCGGTCGCGCCGGTGGTATCACGTATATTTCCGCCCGCTGCCCGGGCGTTGCACGCAAACAGGACAGACCATGCCGGAGACGATCGACCATCAGACCCTGTGCCGCCCCGAGGTCAGGACGCTGCCCCGCTATAATGCGGGCCTGTCCGAAGATGCGGTGAAGCGCCGGTTTGGCGTGTCGGAAATCAGCAAGCTGGGCAGTAATGAAAATCCGTATGGTCCCTCGCCCGAGGTACTGCGGCAGTGGCCCGCGCTGGCACAGCGTCTTTTCCGCTATCCCGATGCCGGGGCGACCGGCCTGCGTGAAGGGATCGCGCGTTTCAACGACATCGCCCCCGACCGTGTGGTCATTGGCAATGGGTCGGAACAGATCATCCGCATGATCGCGGAAGGATGGCTGTCACCGGGGGAACGGGTGGTGACGGTGCGTCCTGCCTTTGGCCTGCATGAAATACATCCGCTGCTGATGGGGGCGGTGGTCGATGCGGTGCCGGTCACGCCAGGGGCAGAGTTCGATATCGACGGCCTGTGCCATGCCCTGTCGCGCCCGGCCAAGATCCTGATCTTTTCCAATCCGTCCAATCCTGTCGGCTGCATGATGACGGCGGATGCCCTGCGTCGGGTCATCGCGGCATGTTCGCCCCGGACGTTGATCGTGGTGGATGAGGCGTATCGTGAATATGCCGAAATAGATGCCGATTATCCCGATGCGCGCGCCATCCTGCGTGAACAGGGGCGGCCGTGGCTGTGCCTGCGCACTTTTTCAAAGGCATATGGCCTGGCCGCCCTGCGTATCGGCTATGCGCTTGCGTCCTCGGCTGAGGTCGCGTCTGTGCTGGAGACCGTGCGCGATACGTTCAATACCACCATGCCCGCGCAGGAAATGGCCACCATCGCCCTGACGGACCCCGATCATATGCGCGCCTGCGTGGCCCGTACGGTGGCATCGCGTGCCCGCATGGCCGCCGCCCTGCGGGCCATGGGCCTGTTTGTCGCGCCTGCCCATACCAATTTCCTGTTCTTTCGCACCGCGCATGACGCCATGGATGTGGCGGGTGCATTGCTGCGCCATGGGGTTATTGTCAAACCGTGGAAGGAAAAGGGATTCGAAAACTGGATCAGGGTCAGCGTCGGCCTGCCGCATGATAATGAACGGTTCCTTGCGCATCTGTCCGCAGTGCTGGCGCAGGCAGGGGACAGAAAGGCGGTTTGAAAAGACAGGAGGGGAATAACAGGCCGGAATGATGAAATCTTTGAAACCTGTTGCCTTTATATAAAATCCAACATTCAGGGAATGTTACCATTCCTTATGAATTTTTGTTTTCCCAACGGCTTTAAAAGATTTCTGTCAGGTGGGGAGATGATCGGTTCCAGGAAGTGGTATTTGAAAATATTAAATATATTCTGGATATTTTTGAAAATATAATATCAGAGGGTCTTTGAAAAATCAGGCTCAATAACATCCTGAAATTATAAAAGTTTTTGGTGAAGCTTTTTTCAAAAAGCTTCAGAAGACGAAGCCTTTTTGAAAAAAGTCGCCACCCAAAAACGTTTCTTGTTTTTTTATCAATGCCCTGTTTTCAGACACTCTCTCAGGGAACGTTTGTTGTTCCGCGCCAATGCGTTATTTTGAAACGGTTTCTTGACTGTTTTTGGCATGGTGTCACGCGAATTACGTTGTGCGTGGCGCAGATATGTTGCGCAATCTGATGGGGGCATCCTACTATCGCGGGCCTGGCTGGCGGTTTCGTGTCCCCTGTCATTTGCTTTCCTGTCGTTTCCCTGCGCTGCAAGCCTTATGGAGTTCCCGATGCGCACGACCTTCCTTCCGACGCTTCTGGCTGTGGTGGCGGGTGCCACTGTGCCGGGGGGTGATGCGATGGCCCGTGTGATGCGGTGCCTGACGGCATGGCGGCACGCTGCATGACCGAAGCCGTTGCCTCCCGCTGGCAGGACGGATACCTGCCCACACGCCTGTCCTTTGTCGCGGCCCCCAATGACAGCGCGCAGGCATGGCTTGAACGCCTGACCCACCAGTATGGGCAGACCCCCCCGGCCCAGGCTGACGCCATGGTCTGCCTTGGTGGGGATGGATTCATGCTGGAGGTCCTGCATATCGCGCTGGATCGTGACATTCCGGTTTATGGTATCAATTGCGGCACGGTTGGTTTCCTGATGAACCCGACCGTGCCAGAAAACCTGCCAGCTCATCTTGCCACCACGCAGGAGGCTGTCCTTCATCCCCTGCGCATGCGCGCAACCACCCGCGATGGCATGGTGACGGAGGCTCTGGCCCTGAATGATGTCTTCTTGTTCCGTCAGACGCGTCAGGCCGCCAAGATCCGCATTGATGTCGATGGGCGACAGCGTCTGGCGGAACTGATCTGCGATGGGGTGCTGATCGCGACGCCTGCCGGTTCGACGGCGTATAACCTGTCCGCGCATGGGCCAATCGTCCCGCTGTCGGCGAATCTGTTGCCGCTGACGCCCATCAGTGCCTTTCGTCCCCGGCGCTGGCGGGGCGCGTTGCTGCCGTCAACGGCACAGGTCAGGTTCACCATACTGGAACCTGACAAACGACCGGTCGCGGCTGTGGCGGATTTTACCGAAGTCCGCGATGTCATGTCTGTGGAGATACAAGAAGATCGCACCCGGCATACGACATTGCTGTTTGATCCGGGGCAGAGCCTGTCCGAACGGATCATTGCCGAACAGTTCACGACCTGAACATCGATTTTCCAAATATCGGGTTGATAGAGAAGTCATGAAAATGTCTGGATGCCGTCTTTTCCCTAAAAGACAGGTCCATGAACATGCTGGAATTGGGAAAAGTTTTTGGGGGTCGAATTTTTTCAAAAAGGCGGCGTCTTCTGAAGCTTTTTAGAAAAAGC
>NZ_BANE01000237.1 GCF_000964405.1 Novacetimonas hansenii JCM 7643 | reverse complement strand
AGGCGGAGGCAACGACGCCCTTCACAGTGCGGCCGCCGGTCAGTTCTGCGCCGGAATTGCAGCCCGCACGCCCGGCAAGGTGCTCTGGATTGTCACCCGTCAGGACGTATTCGCTCCCTCCCTGAAACAGGTGGGGCTGTCGGCACGGCGAACGATCTTTGTCGAAGCCTGTTCGGACGTCGATGTGCTGGCCTGTTTCGAGGAAGGGCTGCGACATGGCGGCCTCGGGGCCGTTGTGGCCGAGGTGGCGCGTCTGTCCATGACGGCCTCACGCCGCCTGCAACTGGCGGCCGAAACGTCTGGTTCGCTTGGCATCGC
>NZ_BANE01000238.1 GCF_000964405.1 Novacetimonas hansenii JCM 7643 | reverse complement strand
AGCTTCAGAAGACGCCGCCTTTTTCGATCAAAAGGCGGCACCCAGAAACTTGTCCTGTTTTCTATCAATGAGTTGTTTTCAAACACTCTCCCGCAGGACACACCGGGCAACGCGCGTCTCAGGGGGCCGGGTCGGGTGTGATCGGCACCGCCATTTCGGCGGGTCGGCGCTGTCCGGTGGACAGGATGTCTTCCACCAGGGCGACGGGGCGGTATTCGATGTCGCATGCGCCGGCATGGACCAGGGATTCGAACCGGCTATAGACACATTCATATTCATGCGTCCCGTGCAGGGTGATGCCCACCCCGTCCAGCGACAGGCCGCCGCCCCCCTGTGACAGCAACAGCCTGCGCCCGTTGTTCAGGGTCCATGCGATGTCCCATACCTCAAGCCCGCGATGGGTCCAGTCGAATATGCCCTCCACCCCGCTCGACAGGGAGGGGGTGCTCCACTGTACCTGCGCCATGCACGGGGTTGCGGCCCCGGCGGGGATATCCAGAATGGCGTCGCGCACGAACAGGGGATCGTCCATCACCGCGCAGGCGATCGACAGCGCGTTGATGCCCGCGTCGAACACGCCATGGCCACCGGGTTTCCAGAACCAGTTCGCGCCGGGGTGCCATTTCTGCACGTTTTCGCGCCAGGTGATGCGCATGGCGCGCATGCCGTTGGCCGACAGGATCTGTCGTGCCGGGGCGATGGCCGGGGCGCAGGCCGCATGCCATGACGTCATCAGCGTGCGCCGCGCGTTGCGCGCCAGACGGTGCAGGTCCATCGCCTGTGACAGGATGGGCGTGGGAGGTTTTTCCAGCATCACATGCCATCCCGCCGCCAGTGCCTGCGCCGCCAGTGCGTAATGCGTCGCAGGCGGGGTGCAGATCGCCACCGCGTCCACCTCTGTCCCCGACTGGATCAGGGTGGTCAGGGACGAAAACATCTTGGCATCACCTGTCGCCGCGTCCCACCATGTCACGGGCGTGGGGTTGACCCCGGCGACCAGTTCAAATCCCGCATGCGCGCGGATGACGGGCACATGTTGCGTATTGGCGATCGTGCCCGTCCCGATGATGGCGATGCGGATGGGCCGCGACGTGTCATGCGATGGGGCGGGTGACGATGGCGTTGGTGCGGTCATGCGGTCGGTCCCTCAGTACGTACATGCGGCATAAAGGCCGATGGTCCGGGGCGCGGCCATGACCTGTCGGGGTGATGGGGCGTCATCATTGCGGCATTGTCCACCGGTGTCCAGTCGCAACCCCCGCGTGTGGCGGGATTGTCGTTGCCCCGCGCCATCACGCCCGCGTGACGCAGGGCCGGTGATGGTGGATTTTGGGCTTTCCAATTACCTGCAACTCCATCACAGTGCGCGCCACGACGGACCTGCGCGGTGGCAGGCCGGATGTGCGTAAAAGGATTGCGGACATGAAGAAAACAGGTGGCGTTATCGCGGTGCTGTCGGTTGTGGCGGCCACGCTTGTTACGGGGGTGTCGCCCGCCCATGCGGTGTCAGAGGCCATGTTGGATTCCCTGTATGTCGATCCTTCGGTCCACCTGCCCGCCGCCAGCCCGGCCTTTCCCGAATATGACATTGATGCCGACTGTACCAACGAATTCGGCGATGAAGTGAAATATGCCTGCGTTTCCGCTGAAAAGGAAAAGGCCGCGGTCCTGCGTGGTGTGTGGGATGAATACAAGGACGCCGACCGCGTCACATGCCAGCAGCAGGTCACGGCACAGCGGCATATCCAGTTGTATAAAAACCTTGCCTTCTGCGTGGACCAGCGCCGTTACGACGCCTATGTCCGCCATCATCCCGGCGTCGCACAGCAGCACTGATACCGCACGGTCAGGCATCAGGCGCAGCCATCGCCCGATGCCTGCGTTCCCACAGGTAACATTCTGAAATCATAAAGTTTTTTGGTGAAGCTTTTTCTAAAAAGCTTCAGAAGACGCCGCCTTTTTCGACCAAAATGCGGCACCCGGAAACTTTCCTTTTTCATCAGGGGTGTGTTTCCAGACAATCTCTGGCGCGCGCCCGGTGATGCGCTCCCCCATTCCCGCCGGGGGGCATGATTCAGTCGGGCATGATATGGCATTCGGCGGTGTTATGGCTGTGGTCATAATCCACGTTGATGTTGTCCCCGTCGCCATGCACCACGCGGTGTGGACGGGCCAGCCGGGGGGAAAACACGGATTTCGTGGCGTCCGCATCGGTCAGGTGCAGCCCGGCGGCGTCGGTGATGCTGTCGGGCAGGTTCCATGTCATCAGTGGCGTGTCGAGATGCGTGCGCGCGGTCTGGTACTGTGCCGGGTGATGGGCAATCCATGAGGGCGAAAGCCAGATCAGGAACGGCACGGCGTAATCCTGCTTCAGGTCGCCATGCTGTGTATGGCCTGCGGTGCATTCATCCACCCGCACCCCATGGTCGGCCACATGGAACAGCATGTTATCCCCCGGTGTGGCGCGCAGCATGTCGGTGATCTGCGCCATGATATGGTCGGTATAGGCGATGCTGTCGTCATAATCGGACCCGAACCGGGCATAGGCGCGGGGGAAACGGTCGGCCACGAATTCATGGCTGCCGAATATATGCACCACGATAAAGGTGTTGCCATGCGCATCGTGCAGGGCGTGCGCAACTTCGGGCAGCAAGGCTTCGTCAAGTTTCGGCCGACTCATCATCCCGCCATGCACGGTGGTATAGATGACGTGACGCGCCTGTTCGGAATAGGCGCCGATCACGCTGTCATACGGGCCAAGGCGGGGATGGTTGCTGATCCACCATGTCCCATATCCGGCGGCGTTGAACAGGGAAATCAGGTCATGTTGCGTGATGCGTGGCGACATGACCCGGTCATATTGCGACAGGATGACCGGCACCGACCCGACCGTGTAATCAAACGGCGTCACCATGTCGCCAAAGCGCAGAAGCCCGTCTTCGCGTTCCATTTCCGGGGTGTCGGGCACGTCATACCCATACATGTGCAGGTGATCGCGCCGCGCGCTTTCACCGATCACCAGCACGACGATATGTGGCGGGTCGCGATCCGGCGGGGCGACAAAGCGCACCGGCTGGTGGTTCATCCGCCGCGCCATGTCGGTCACGCGCCGTGTTTCATACCGCCCGGCAAGGTACCCCGCGACAAGGTTCCATGGATAGGAATGATCGTAGAAATCCTCCAGCCCGTAAAACGGGTTGTAATTCACGGCACGGTGGAAATTTTCGTGGTTCAGCTGCATGACCCGCGCGCCCATCGGCACCAGCATCAGCAGCGTGAACCACCGCACCCATCCCCGCCGCCCCCATCCTGACGGCAGCACCGGCCCGCGCGGGCGTGCGACATATCCCGCCGTTACGCCAGTACATACCGCCCCCCACATCACCAGCCACGGCCAGAACGCATGCAGGTATCCCATGATGACCGGCAGCGAGCAGTAGAACAGCACAAGCCAGAGCTGCACCCCCGGCAGGTGGCCCGTCAGATGCACGTAATACAGCGCCATGGGCATCAGCAGCAGCGCGGGCAGCAACGCCACGACCACCAGCCGCCGTTGCCCCAGTGCGGCCATCAGCAACATGGCCGTCGCTACGCTGCGTACGATTCCATGCGAAGACAGGACCGATGGGGCCAACACCATGGAGACAAGAAGCCAGAACCCGAAATCCGGGCGGCGTGTGCGGGGGAAAAGGCGGCGTAGAAAGGCGATTGTCATGGACCCCGTAAGACTGTTTCGCGCAAGACAGCATGCGCCCCGGCCCGCATGCAATGGGGGCGGGGTGGATGAAACCATCTGTAATATGGGGTGTGGTGTGTTCCCGGTGGGGGCAGGGTGTCACAAGGGCTCTGCCCTTGACCCGCCAAAGGGCTGGCCCTTTGG
>NZ_BANE01000239.1 GCF_000964405.1 Novacetimonas hansenii JCM 7643 | reverse complement strand
AAGATCGACCGCAGCTTCATCAATGATTTCGAGCATGATACCAACGCACAGGCCGTGACCATGGCGGTGATCGGCATCGGGTCGCGCCTTGGCATGACCGTCGTGACCGAAGGGGTGGAGACCGAGCAGCAGCGCCTTTTGCTTGAGGAGCTGAAGTGCGACGTGATGCAGGGCTACCTGTTCGCCAAGCCACTTCCCGCCCATGAGCTGGAGAAATGGTATCGCGCAGGCAAGGCGCGGGGCACCTTTGTCCCGCCGATCGCCGACCGTCCCGGCGCGCTGGAAATGCAGAAGGCGGCAAAGGAAGCCGCCGCAATCAAGGGCAAGGCCGCCCCCACCGTGGCGTCCGCCACCGCCGGGGACAAGGCCGCGAAATGATGATACCGGTCGTCGTACTGTCGTGGCAGGCGGCGATCGTGCATTTTTTGAATGAAGATTGTTGTTTGAATTTTTTGATCCCCCGTTTTCAGGTCTGAGGGAAACATGTCATTGCAACACGATGATCGGCTGCGCGCCCTTACTCACCAGGATGCGGATTTCTGGGCCGATCTGGTTGATGATGTCCTGATTGTCGCCATTACAGATCGTGATGGCGTGATTACCTATGTCAACGACAAGTTCTGCAAGGTCAGCAAATATTCTGCGAAGGAATTGCTGGGATCGACCCATCGCCTGCTGAATTCAGGGTATCATGACGCGGCGTTTTTCCAGGAGATGTACCGCACCATCCAGGCGGGGCAGCCGTGGCGGGGCAATATCTGCAACCGTGCGAAGGACGGCACGATCTATTGGGTTGCGACCACCATCATCCCCAAATGCAGCCCCACGGGCGAGGTGGAGGGCTATGTCGCCAGCCGCTTTGAGATCACCGAACTGATGAAGACGAAAGAGCGGCTGTCCGAACTGGCGGAGACCGATACGCTGACGGCGCTGCTTAATCGTGGGGGGTTCAATACCGCGCTGTCCGCGGCCCTGGGCCTGTCAAGCAAGGAGCCGCCGCAATCGCGCGCGCTGGTGATGTTCGACCTTGACGGGTTCAAGCAGATCAATGACATCCATGGCCACCATGCGGGGGATATCGTCCTGCGTGTCGTGGCCTCGCGCCTGGTGGAACTGACGGACCCCGATGACCCGATCAGCCGCCTGGGCGGGGATGAATTCGCCATCGTGCTGAACAAGACGCTGCGCAGTGTTCCGCTGGAAAAATACATGGACCGGCTGCAGGCGGCGCTGGAACGGCCGATCGATATCGAAACCGTCACCGTCAGCATTTCCGGCAGTATTGGCGCCGTCTTCCTCGATGCGCGCGAAAGCGTGGAGGACATGCAGAAAAATGCCGACATGGCGCTGTATGCGGCCAAGCGGGCGGGGGGCAAGCAGGCGCAGATGTTCACATCCGCCCTGCGTCATCGCGCGCAGGTGCGCACCCAGATCCTGATCGAGGCGCGCAGTGGTGTGAAGAACGGGCAGTTCGAGGTTTATTACCAGCCGATCCTGAACTGCCACACCTGTCAGTTGGACCAGATTGAGGCGCTGTTGCGCTGGCACCATCCCGAACGCGGCCTGCTGGCGGCGGAGGATTTTGCCGATGTTTTCACCGACTCCACCCTGACGCAGGCGATGGGGCCGTCGATGATCGCCTCCTTCCAGCGCGATGTGGAGATGTGGAACCGCACGGGCCAGCCCCCGCGCCAGCTTGCGATCAACATGTCGCGCATGGACCTGGGCCGTGCGGAATATCGCGTGGAACTGGAACAGTCGCTGCGTGATTTTGGCCTCTCGCCCGCCAATTTCGTGCTGGAGGTGACGGAGCCGATGTTGCAGGGCCGCCGGGCGGAGCAGAGCATGCACAATATCCGCGAACTCGGGGCCGCGGGCTTTCAGATCGCGATGGATAATTTCGGCAAGGGCGAGACGATGTTGCGCCACCTGCGCGACCTGCCGTTCAACCAGCTCAAGATCGATCAGTCGCTTGTCACGGGCATCGTGGACAATGCCGGCGATCGCGAGGTCCTCGCCAGCCTGATCGGGCTGGGGCAGGTCTATGGGCTGGAAGTGACGGTCGAGGGTGTGGAGACGCGCGCCCAGTTCGAGATCGTGCATATGATGAAGCCCGACCGGGTGCAGGGGTTCTTCATTTCCCCCGCCCTGTCGTCGCAGGCGCTGCTGAAGCTGCCGTCGCGTTTTGAAATCGCGGCCTAGGCACCATGACGCAGGGTGATGTTCCCGTGGGGGCGATGCGGTTGACCGATGCCGTCGTGCGCGTGGATGTGGCGGGATGGGCCAATACGCGACGCATCATGCATGTTCGCCATGACGGGGATGATGCGGTGCTGCCTGCCTTTGTCCCCACGGCAGGATGGGTGCGCCTGCTGGAACGGTATTGCACCGGTGCGGGGCCGGTGGATGGGCCGGATGGCCGCCTGTCGCCCACACGGGTGATGTTGGGTCTGGACCGTGCGATCGCGCGCCTGATGGAAGCAGCGGCAGGCGATGACGTACGTGCGGGCCGTGCGCTGGGGGCGGGGTATATCGTGCATTCCGACCTGTTCGACCCGGCGGGCGGGGCGGTGCATCTGCGGCTGGTTGTTGACCGTGATACCGCAGTGGCCTGCGTGATCGTGGGCCTGCCGGATGATCTGGCGCCGCTGGACCTGCCGCCGCTGGTGGAGTGAAGGGTACAGGCCGGGCACCTTGGTCAGGAAGGTTTCTGGTGTTGCGAGTATCTGAATGGTGGCGTTTTACGAAGCGTTTGGGAAAACCGTTGCCAGAAACTTTTCAGGACGGTTTGAAACCAAACCATTGATAGAAAATAAGAAAAGTTTTTGGGGGCGCCTTGTTTCAAACAAGGCTGCATCTTCTGAGGGACTGTTTGAAAAGTCAGGCTCAATAACATCCTGAAATTATAAA
>NZ_BANE01000240.1 GCF_000964405.1 Novacetimonas hansenii JCM 7643 | reverse complement strand
TGAAAAAAAGGCAGCACCCAGAAACTTTTCTTGTTTTTTATCAATGACTTGTTTTCAAGCAATCTCTAAAACAACAGAAGTTCCGGGCAAGGATATTTTTCAAAGATCTTTGAAAAATATTGCATGTTATCAAAATATAAGGTCACGCCTGAACACCTGTCCTTTTTGCATGATCCATTATCCCCTGTGTGGCTGTTTCATCCGTCACGGGACTGGTGGGCGGTGATGATCTGCACCGCACCATGGGTGATTGCGACCGCAGCGACGATTCCGGTTGCACTTGATCCCGCATCAAGGCCCAGCCGGTATCCTTCGGGTCGTAATGTCCCGATGGGTTTGCATGTTCCGTCGCGCGCGGTGGGAATGCGGTGTTCGAACGTATGGCCATGCACCACGAACCACCCGCCGGGCCATGGGGTGGTGGAGGTATGAAATGCCTTGCGTATCCACAGGGGATTGTCGTCGTCATGGGCATGCAGCGCGTTATACCGCCGTGCCCATGCCACGGGGTCCGGCGCGGTGGGGTTGATGCCCGCATGCAGCAACAGTACCGACCCGATGGTGCGGAACGTGGCGATGGACGGGCGGCCATCCGTGCCGGGTTTCCATCGTGCGATGGCATAATCCACCATGGACCGCGCCGCGTCATGCGCGATGCCCGCCGCCATCGCGGCATGGACCAGCGCGCGGCATGTATCGCCGCCATAGGCCCCTTTCCATGGCATCAGCCAGTCGCCGCCATGCCCGGCGAAGGTGTCGGGATAATCCGGGTTGAACAGGGGGGCGAACAGCATCTGTTCATGATTGCCCGGCAGCGCGTGAAAGGCGATGTCCGTCCCCGGCAGTTTGCCGTGGCGTGCGAAATCCAGCACATCCATCAGGCAGCCGATGCTGTCTGGCCCCCTGTCGATCACATCCCCAAGGGAGGTGCAGGTCGCGGTGGGGAAATGCCGCGCGCAATGGCGCAGCAGCGCATGCAGGTGCGCGCGTTCGCCATGCACGTCGCCAATGACGAATTCCACGTGTCCTGGCGGCAGTGACACGGGCGCGGGCAGGGGCGCGCCAATGCGCAATGTGATGTGTTGTGGCATGGGGGGCAGTTCATGCATGGTCGTGCGTTTTTTTTCCTGCATGCATGATGATCGGGTCATAGCTGACCTGTCGAGGGCATTGCACCATGGCGGTCCACCCCGGCGGATCATTCATGAATAGGGGATTTTTCACGAATGACCCATTCAATATATTGAAATCATCAGGATATTTTCCGGGAACATCCTGTGCAGAAAGCCTCAGGGGTTATTTGAAAAGTCAGGATCAATAACAGACTGAAATCATAAAAGTTTTTGGTAAAGCTTTTTCCAAAAAGCTTCAGAAGACGTCGCCTTCTCCGATCGAAAGGCAACATCTGGAAACTTTTCTTGGATTTGTTTTTAAACAATCCCTCAGGGGACGTCACGTTCCTGAAAAACGGCCCCGTCCAGCCTTTTGTACCAGTGTGTCATGCCAGTATATCGTGCCAATGTTCCGTGCCAGCCTTTCGTTCCTGCCTGTCATGATGCAGCATGGTCCGCATGGCGCATGTGGGGGGCAGACCCCGTATCGTCCCGTCCGGTACAGGCAGGGTGTTATGCGCGGGGCATGCAATCACGTCCCGGCCTGTCCCCAGGCAGGGGCCGGGGCCGAATATGAAAACAGGCGGCGGGAAAGGCCCGACCGCCTGTTTCTGCCTCTATTTTCCAGCAGGGGCGCGTAGGGAATGGGGCGTCATATTCGCCCCATGATCATCAGGACCACCAGCGCAAGAACCACAAGCCCCAGCGCGCCCGAGGGATAATAGCCCCATCCCACGCTGTAGGGCCAAGTTGGTAACGCCCCGATCAGCAGGATAATGATGATGACAAGAAGGATATTGTTCATTGTTCGGACCCTTCGGGAATGGGGCATCGCCGTGGTGCCATCAACCACACCGGGCGGGTGCCGCGATGCTGGCCCCACATGGTCGTGTCACGGCGATATCTTGGGGCGATAACCCCATATCCGTCGTGAAGTTCCCTGTTATCGGGTACCCGGCCATCGTGCACTGACCTGCCGATGGCATGTGATTGATGGCCTTTCGCCAAGAGGTTGTCTGAAAACAAGTGATTGATGAAAAACAGGAAAAGTCTCTGGGTGTCGCTTTTTTTTCAAAAAGGTGGCGTCTTTTGAAGCTTTTAGGAAAAGCTTCACCAAAAATCTTTATAATTTTAGGGTATTATGGAAGTCTGATTTTTTGAAAAATTATTGTTATGACTGAAATGTTCCCGTTTTCTCTTGATGTGATGTTTTAAAGAAGTCTTTAACAGCCTGTTTGAACAGCTAAGTCCGATAAAATCGTGAAATCATAAAAGTTTTTGGTGAAGCTTTTTTCAAAAAG
>NZ_BANE01000241.1 GCF_000964405.1 Novacetimonas hansenii JCM 7643 | reverse complement strand
GCCGCCCCGTTCCGGCGCAACGACGCCCTGCTGAAAGTCCTGCCCGTAGGCGTCATGGTGTTTCCGGGATCGGGCATTCAGGACAATCTGGCCGACAAGGCCAAACAGATGGGCATCCCGGTCTGGCGGTTCCGCAAGGAGGCGGGCGCGTGAGCGCCTCCCCCGGATGAGAATACTCTTTCGGTATTCACCAGTGCACTGTCGTCATATACACTGTCACGAAGTGTTACCGAACTACAAATGGAGAGCGGTATGGAGACTGCATTGCCAGGGGCGCAGGCGGACATCGGCTCGCATGACAGCGTTCTGACCTGCGTTCAGAAGACTGAAAAAATTACGGCGATTGTCCCGCTCGCAATCATGATTATCTGTGTGGCGCCGCCGGTCCTTGGAAATCTGATTCATTTGAGCCTTGCTGGCGCTCTTTTGAACGGGTTTTTGTGTTTCCTTATTTCAGGTCTGCTGATCAAGGGCGTTAAGGCATTCATTCTCACCCCCTTTCAGAATTTTCGTTACAAAAAAGCCGCCGAGCAGCTGGGTGCCGAAATTCAGGCGGCCAATTCATCGGTCCTGCAAAAGCGGATATGGTGGCAGGAGACACCGGGCGCACTGGCGATCACCCAACAGGGCGAAGTCATCGTCATGGACCAGAACAGCGATTATCGGAAAAGGCATCTGCGCTCGGACCAGATCGTGGGCGTTCAGGTGGAGCGTGAGGCGACACACATTACTAATACGCGTCACGGCGGACGCTTCACTGTCGGGGGCCTGTCGCGTAATGGTTTGTTTGGCGGCTATACTTTTGGCGGTCGTTCCCGTTCGACCACACGGACTGTCGAGACAGCTTTTCTCGAAATCCAGTATCAATTGGACCCCAACGGCGTGACTTATATGACAATCGTGCCGTTTGGTACCGCCCGTCGGGAAGCTGATGCTCTGTGCACGACGATCCGCCGTCTGGCGCGACTGTCCTAGGCTTCCATCGTAATCTTGCAGACGTGAAGCCGTTCTCTGCAGGCTATCGACATCGCCCGGATCAATCCCGCGAGGAGTATTTCTGCCGAGTGTTGCATAATCCATGTGCACCTTAATCTCACGGAACCCGGCTTTCAGTGGATTCTTGTCGGGCAGGTTGTAAAGAATGGCGTCGAGCGGGTGTTGATGCTGGCGCCCGATGTGACTCCCTTCCACGATCAGGCTAGCTTCGGGCGCGACATCCCCCGGAAGGCCCCGCCCGAAGGAGAACGGGTGCGGGGTGTGACCTCTTTCCCCGTTCCGGCTGCGAGACCGGCAAACGAGGGAGCGGTGGTCCTCTTCCTCATCAGTGAACAGGTCGAAACAGCCATGGCAAAGGAGGGATCGTCCAGCGCGCAATCGGCTGGCCCGCCTTCGTTGGAGCGACGGGTCCATAGGATGCGGCCCGAACCGTTCGCAGCAGGGACGCGGTAGTCGGGGGCGGGTGTGTAGCCGCGATCCGCGCCACCAGCATGGAAGACGGTCGCACCGGGCGAGCGCGATATCCTCGTGTGTCGCACGTTCTCCACCTGTCGGACCGGTCATGCCGGCATCGTCTCTCCATGGGGC
>NZ_BANE01000242.1 GCF_000964405.1 Novacetimonas hansenii JCM 7643 | reverse complement strand
CGCCGCCAACATATCCCTTCCAGTCTCTATTCTATTGTCAATGATCTCAAGTCCCTAGCGGCTGGTGTGCCGTTCGGTGAAGCGGGTTTTACGGAGATCGGCACACATTGTCAACGCCCCATGCAAACCATGAAAAAACGGCAGTAAACCAACAAACACGGACAAAAAACTCCCATTCCCAGAACATCACCCCCAAAAAAAAGCAAAAAAAAGAGGGGGAGGCTCACGCCTCCCCCTCCCTCAACGCCTGCTCACACAATACCTCACTCACCATCAACCGCATGCCCGTCAATCGTCAGGTGATC
>NZ_BANE01000243.1 GCF_000964405.1 Novacetimonas hansenii JCM 7643 | reverse complement strand
AAGCTTTTTAGAAAAAGCTTCACCAAAAACTTTTATGATTTCAGTGTGTTATCGAACATGTCTTTTCAAACAGTCTCTGAAAGACATCGCCATGTGAAAACACGGCACCGTCCAGAAACATGCATGGTCCCCAGCCCGTCGGCCGGTTGCAAACAGCCCCCGCTATAATCACGAAAGGATCAGGCGCGGTGTCCCGAAAGTGTCCCACAAAGGGCAGATCCCACAAGGGACACACACACACGGGGGCACATACAGGGGGCACGTCCCGCAAGGAGCGCATCCACAGGGCGCACGTGCCCTGCCTATTATGTATCGTGGGGGGACATGCCGTCTGAAAGCCCGAACTGTTCAGGATAGGGCATGGCGCTGCGGCTGCGTTTTTTCTTTTTCCACTCCGCCAGCGCCCGGTTATATTCGACATGCCGCAGAACAAACTGCAAGGCCGCCACATGGCGTTCGTCACTGGCGTCCATCCTGTTGCGCCGCCATCCCGCCGCGATCAGCCAGTATTCCCCCGCCAGTTGCCAGGCCCCGGCCTGATGATGCGCCATGGCCAGCCGTTCAACCCCATGATAGCCATTATCCGGGTTTGCAAGCACCTGTGGTGTGATGATGAAATCGTCACCTTTCCACGGGAACGTCGCTTTCATATAGGGAAACTGCCGCGTCAGGGCACCGGGATCGCCGAAATGCTCCTTGATCAACATCGGAACCAGCCGGTCATAAGACCTACGCCATTCGCACTGCACAGACTGTCCCCGCAAAATCATGATGAAGAATGCTGCTTTTATAACAGCGCGCCCCTTATAACAGCGCCCCCTGCCAAAGTCGATTTTCCGACATCCGTCCCACTGGCGGCCCCCGCCCGCGACAGGGGCGGCCCTGCTGTCGTCTTTGCGGGCAGATAAAGGCAGGACAAGGCCCCCACGGGAAGAATAGGAATCCCGGCAAGGATTTTTCAAAAGGGCTTTGTAAAGCTGCCGCGTTCTTGAAAAAAGGCATGATCGCTTCTAGACTGAAGCCCGTTGAACACAGAATAAAAAACCCATTTTACCGAACGCGAATGTAAGGGATTGTTTGAAAACAACTCTTTGATAAAAAACAGGAAAAGTTTCTGGGTGCCGCCTTTTTTCAG
>NZ_BANE01000244.1 GCF_000964405.1 Novacetimonas hansenii JCM 7643 | reverse complement strand
GAAGCTTTTTAGAAAAAGCTTCACCAAAAACCTTTATAATTTCACCATATTATGGAACCTGACCTTTCAAACACTCTCTCCGGCAGGCGCTATTTCCCAACGCCTGTTGAAAATGGCGTCACCAGAACGTTTTATGATGCCGCGTGGTGCCGGGGCCTGCTCTGTCCGGACCGTTTCCCTCCCCCCGCATACGCACCTGCGACATGCGGGGGCGGTGGTTGCCCGTATTGGTGAAGGGCGGCATGATTGGCCGACGCGCGTTGCCGTGCCGCGCCACATCCCCGATATCGCAGGATACCCGCCCATGTCCCCTTTGTTGCGCCCCTTTTGCCTGATGCTTACCGCCCTTGCGCCGGTGGTGGGGGGGCTGCCTGTGGCGTGGGCCGCACCCGCACCCGCACCCGCCGTCAGTTTCGACCGCGCGCCGTTTGGCGCCACCGATGATGGACATGCGGTGGAACAGTTCACCCTGCGCAATGCCCATGGTGTGACCGTGCGGTTCATGACCTATGGCGCCACCATCACCGCGATCGAGACCCCGGACCGCCATGGCGACATGCGCGACGTGGTGCTCGGCTTTCCCACCCTGTCGGGCTATACCCATGACAGCGCACGTGGCGGCCTGTTCTTTGGCGCGATTATCGGGCGTTATGCCAACCGTCTGGCACGCGGGACATTTTCGCTGCATGGCCACACCTATCACGTTGCCATCACCGCACCGCCCAATGCGCTGCATGGTGGGAAAAAGGGGTTCGACAAACAGGTCTGGACCTTTGAGGGCGAACAGACCGACGCCCATGGCGCCAGCGTCACGCTGGGGCTGATAAGCCCTGATGGCGACCAGGGCTTTCCCGGCACGCTGCATGTGCATGTGACCTACCGGCTGGATGACGCCAATACGCTTGGTGTGCATTACACCGCGACAACCGACCGGCCCACGGTGCTGAACCTGACGAACCACAGCTATTTCAACCTTGCGGGCGAAGGCAGCGGCAGCATCGAAAACCATATCCTGCGCATCAATGCCGACACCTTTACCCCCACCGACGCGACCTCCATCCCGCTGGGGCCGATCGCCAGCGTGGCGGGCACACCGATGGATTTCCGCACGGCCCACCGCATCGGCGATCACCTGCGCGATAACGACCCGCAGATCATGTATGCACGCGGGTATGACCAGAACTGGATCATCAATACGCCCGCCGGGACGACGCCGCGCCTTGCGGCACAGATCAGCGACCCGGCGTCAGGCCGCATGATGGAGGTCTGGACCACACAGCCGGGATTGCAGGTCTATACCTCCAATTCGCTTGACGGGGCCTATGCCGGGGTGTCGGGCCGCGCCTATCGCCAGACCGACGCCGTCGCGTTCGAGGCCGAACATTTCCCCGACTCCCCCAACCATCCCGACTTTCCCACCACGGAACTCCGCCCTGGTCAGACATTTGATCACACGACGCTTTTCCACTTTGGCATCAGCGCGACGAAAGCCCCCTGACCTGCGCCGCCATCATGGCGGCGGCCCCGCGGGATTCGCCAAACAACGTCTTTTCCTTTTGCTGGTGGCTACCTAAATATATCACCAGAACGTGAATAAGGACGATTGATGATGTGGACGGCCATGACACGCATGATATGCATCGCGGGCATGCTGGCGGGACTGGCGGCATGCGCGTCGAACCACCCACCCAGCGACCCCAGCCAGAGCGGCGGCATGGGCGGCATGACCGGCTCCCCCGGGCAGGACGACAGTTCCGACGGGCCGGGCGGTTCAGGCGGGCCGGGAATGGGTTGAGTGTAACGCCACCGGCGGGGGCTGCCGCCTTTATGGAGGTCGCCTGAAAAGGTCAGGCCAAATAACATACTGAAATTACAAAAGTTTTTGGTGAAGCTTTTTTCAAAAAGCTTCGAAAGACGC
>NZ_BANE01000245.1 GCF_000964405.1 Novacetimonas hansenii JCM 7643 | reverse complement strand
AACCTGAAGGCCGCAGGTTCAAATCCTGCCCCCGCAACCATACGTATCCGTCTGAAAAGACAGAAGAAAAGCCACCCAAGCGGGTGGCTTTTTTTGTGCACAAAATCCACCGCAGGAAACACATAGGAAACAGACGGAAAGGTAATCCGGCGCATTTTTGTTGGAGTTCACGTTCACATGATGGAGCCGATCCAGTTTTTTATTTCGTCCGGTGGTTTGTGGTTACATCATCCGTTAGCGACGAACATCGCGGATGCGTACGCTGCCTTGAGCTGACTGTTCAGGAATGGGCATTCAGCCATGCGCTGATTTTGGCCACGACCTGATCTTCTATGCCGAAATAGCCATGTGGTGTCAGGGAGCCGCAGTCCTTCCGGGATCTGGTGATCCCACCTGAGATCATGAGAACATGCACATCTTTGCTGGCTGTCATGGACGCTGCGATTTTCTGTGCATTCTGTGGTGGCGCGACAGTGCACGCATCATCTCGATTGGCGACGATAAGGACGGGAACACGGACCTGTTGCGGGTCAGTGCTGAAAACTGTTTCGCCGCTGCCACCCATGACGGAAACGGATTCAGTAAGCACAACACCAGCGATGCTACCGGGGCGGGCATGGGCAGCGCCATTCACGGCCGCGATTGATCCCTGGCTCGTGCCCAGCAGGAAAACAGGGCCTGTTTTCTGCTGGTGCGCGTAAGCGACCAGATCCTCGACAAGACGGGCATAAGGGGGGGAACTCCGTTCTCCCCGAAGATTGGTGCGATTAATCGTGTCCGGGATGAGAACCGTATAGCCCTGTCTGTTCCAGAGACCGCGTGTCCGGACGACAAAATTGTGTCCATGTTCGAGATTGCCGTCCTTTTCAAGGCCGATGTCACCAGCGCCTCCGGGGAGCATGATGAGGGTTCCCCGTGGGGTGGGCGGAGCGGAGATGAGCACTCTCAGCTGACTTCCATCGCCGAGAGACAGGTCGACACTCTGTGCCGCCTGGCTTTGCTCGGAAATGGCGGGGATGTCCTGGCGATGGTGGTCACGCGCGAAGGCTGGTGTGAGCAAAAATGCCGGAGCCAGCAGGACAGTTAGTCGTTTCAAGGGGAATGTGCTCCACATGGTGGCTTCATTGGTCATAACGCTCAGAGGATGATGTGCTGGCAGGTTTGAACAGTTCCGCCAGCCAGTCGATGAAGACGCGTACGCGCGGAGACATCTGCCGGTTATGCGGATAAAGTAGCGAAACCGGGGAGGGGAGTGGTGGAAACCTGCTCAGTACCTCCACCAGGGCACCGGACCGGATGGCGTGCTCCGCATGATAGTGCGGGATCTGGATGAGACCCAGCCCCATCCGTGCGGCTGCAATATAGCTCTCCGCTGCGTTGACGGCGATAGGAAACGGCAGTGTGACGTTCCGGGGCGTTCCATCAATCACGAATTCCAGCGGCAGGATCCTGCCGCGCAGGCTTGACTGGAAACCGACCATGGCATGACCCTCGGGCAGATCGTCCGGATGTGTCGGGATGCCGTGGGATTCCAGATAGGCCGGGGACGCAAGCGTCACTTCATGCAGGGTGGTCACCCGCAGAAGGCAGTCCATGCCCTCACGTACGGGATCGACCAGACGGTCGCCTTCACTCATATGCAGCACGATATCAGGGTAGGCCGCGAAAAATGTCGGCAGGGCGGGCAGGATGAAGTGACGGGCCAGAGTGCCGTGAACGTCGATCCGAAGCGTTCCTCTGGGTTTGATAGTGCCAAAACCCCTCTCGGACTCTTCTATTTCCGCGACGATATAATGGCGGCATGGTCTGAGAAGACCATCCGGGAAGGAAGATTATCATAGACAGGCAGGTGATCCTGATTACCGGGGCGTTGAGCGGATTTGGCGCCATGACGGTCCGAAGGCTCGCAGCCGCCGGACAGTGCGTCTATGCCGGCGTGCGGGACATCGCGGGGAAAGGTGCGGCGGCTGTGAAAGAGGCTGCCAGCTTTGCGCTGGAGTATTCTTGAGTCCAATAAATACAGGTATATTTGGTTGTATTGACTTCAGAGCCTGTTTGGAATGGTAAGTACGACAAGATATTGGAATAATGAAAGTTTTTGGTGAAGCTTTTTTCAAAAAGCTTCGAAAGACGTCGCCTTTTTCGATCGAAAGGCAACATCATTTTCCAGATCCCATATGCAAATATTTCCCGGATAAATACATGTGAGTTATTGATAATTTTAACGGTATTTATAAATATAGTATTACGGCGTGTCGTCAGTTAATTTCTGGGTGTTGTGCGTGAGGGTTGTACTGTCTGTCTGCCTGTGGTGTCTGTTTTTCCGGTTTTGCG